>NZ_JAMYMJ010000002.1:0-321190 GCF_040318435.1 Mesorhizobium sp. M1143
ATTGATTCCCCAACCAACCCCCCCCCGCGGCGCGTGCGCGGCGGCAAGTGGCCAAACTGGGTTTGGGGGCCTCCGGGCGGCGCCACACCGAACCAGATCGCCGATCAGCTGCAGGACTGGTTCGAGGCAGGTGCCGCCGACGGCTTCAACCTGATGTTCCCGCTGCTCCCGGAGGATTGGGTGAATTTTGCCGAGCAGGTCGTGCCGGAACTGCAGCGCCGCGGCGTATTCCCCACCGAATATGCGCCGGGGACGCTGCGTGATCGTTTCGGCCTGGCTCGGCCGGCCAACCGCTTCGCCGAACAGCGCGACAATGTGCGCGCCGTATCCTGACTTGGGGCAACTGATATGACCGCAGCGCCAAAACTTCAGCCCCGCGAAGCCACGGCTCCGCAGCTCATCAATGTTCTGCACAGCCCCAAGCGCATTCGGGTCAAATTCGCCGGCCGCACCATCGCCGACAGCCGCAACGTCCTGGTGCTGCGCTCCAACCATTTTCTGCCGATCTATTTCTTCCCGGCCTCCTCGGTAGACCGCTCGCTCTTGAAGCCGTCCGAGCATCGCCAGCCGCATCCAGTCGGCGGCGAAACCACCTATTGGGACCTGGAGACGGGATCGAAAGCTTCTCCCAATGCGGCCTGGTCGTTTGTCGCGCCGCCGGATGAAAGCCTGTCGCCACTGGCCGGCCGCATCGCCTTCACCTGGAAAGCGGTCGACCAATGGTTCGAGGAGGAGGAAGAAGTCTTCGTCCACGCCCGCGATCCATACGCACGCATCGATGTGCTGCAGAGTTCAAGTCACGTCCAGATCTGGTTCGACGGCGAACTGATCGCCGACAGCCATCGCCCGGTGCTGCTGTTCGAAACGCATCTACCGACGCGTTTCTACCTGCACCCGGACGATGTCAGGCTCGACCGGCTGACCGCTTCGGACAGCACGACGCGCTGTCCCTACAAGGGCATAGCCTCCTACTGGTCGGGCCGGCGCGCCGACGGCTCGGTAAGCCCCGATGTCGCCTGGAGCTACCGCGATCCCATTGCCGAAATGCCCAAGATCAGGGGCCTCATCGCCTTTTACCCGCAAGCCGTCGACCGCATCCATCTCGACGGCGAACCAGTCGCTTAAGCCATTCAACAGTCATTTCAGACAGGGGTTTCAAAATGACCAAACGCAACGACATCGATACGCTTCGCAATCTGTCCGGCGACATCTGGAACGTCGCCGTCGATGAGCACCAGTCCGGCTTCCTCAAGCGCCGCGATCTGCTGAAATACGCAGTCTTGATCGGCCTCACCGGCTTTGCCGCCTCGCAGGGACTTGCTGGTTTCGGCACGGCGCGCGCTGCCGGCGCCGGCGGCACGGTCCGCGTTGGGCTCGGACAGCCGACCAAGGCGATCGATCCCGTCTCCATCACCGATCCGGCCAGCATCGGCGTCATCAGCCAGGTCGGCGAATATCTCATCCTCGACGATCCCAAGGACGGTCTGCAGCCCAAGCTCGCTCTGTCGTGGGAGGCCGACGAGACCGCCAGCCGCTGGACCTTCAAATTGCGGCCGGGCGTGAAATTCCACGACGGCCGCACCGTCACCGCCAAGGATGTGGTGGCGAGCTTCGAGCGGCTGGTCGATCCGGCCAGCGGTTCGTCCGCTTTGTCTGCCTATAAGGGCATCCTGTCCAAGGGCGGCGCCAAGGTCGTCGACGACCAGACAGTCGCCTTCGATCTCGACGGGCCCAACAGCAACTTCCCCTTCTATGTCTCCTCCGACGTCTACAACGCCGTAATACTGCCGGCCGACTATGCCGGCGATTTCGAGAAGAATTTCAACGGCACCGGCCCGTTCAAGCTCGAATCCTTCCGCCCCAAGCAGGGCGCCAGCTTCGTGCGCAACCCTGACTATTGGGGCGACAAGGCGCTGCCCGACCGCGTCGAGATCAAGTTCTTCGACGACGAGCAGGCGCAGGTGCTGGCGCTGCAGGCCGGCCAGCTCGACGTCATCCCGAGCACGACCCGGCTGGAATTGGCGATCGAGGGCAATCCCAACTTCAAGCTGCTCAGCGTGCAGGCAAGTTCGCATGACGAGGTGCATCTGCGGACCGACCAGGCGCCGTTCACCGACAAGCGCATTCGCCGCGCCTTGGCGCTCACCATCGACCGCGAGGCGGTGGTCAAGGGCTTGCTCAAGGGCCGCGCCATTGTCGGCAACGACACCCCGTTCGCGCCGATCTTCCCCTCGGCCGATCCGTCGGTGCCGCAGCGCAAGCAGGACATCGCCGAGGCCAAGCGCCTGCTTGGCGAAGCCGGCGTGCCGAACGGCTTCCCGGTGACGCTGACCACCGAGCGCGCCTATGACATTCCCGATTATGCCGTGCTGATCCAGAATTTTGCCAAGAAGGCCGGCATCGACATCAAACTCAACGTGCTGCCGCAGGACGCCTATTATGGCTCGGCGAAGTTCGGCTCGTCGCCATGGCTCGATTCCAATCTCGGGATCACCGATTTCGGCCATCGCGGCACGCCCGACATCTTCCTCAATGCGACGCTGAAGAGTTCGGGCGCCTGGAACGCGGCGCATTTCAACAACCCGGCCTATGACGGGTTGCTGCTCGAATACGGCAAGGCCCGCGACCTTCAGGCGCAACGCCTTGCCGCGGGCAAGATCCAGACCTTGCTGCTGGACGAGACGCCGCTGATCATCAGCTACTTCTCGCAATACAGCCGCATCGTCTCGTCCAAGGTCGAGGGCGTCCGCTTCACGGCGATCTCGCATCTGCTGCTCGATCGCGTGACGTTCGCCCAGGCATGATTGCGAGACGTCCAGCCACTCCGGGCACTAAAATCCGATGCTGACCGGCCGCACTGTGTCGGTGCGGGCAGCCTCGCTTCTGCTCACGCTGTGGCTGGTCAGCATGCTGGTGTTCTTCGCCGGGCAGGTTCTGCCCGGCGATGTCGGTCGCCTCATGCTCGGGCCGTTCGCCGATGCCGAGGCCGTCGCGGCGCTGAACAGGCAGCTCGGCGCCGACCAGCCGGTGCTCGTGCAATACTGGCACTGGTTCAGCAGCGTGCTGTCAGGCGACTTCGGCACCTCCCTGTCGTTGCGTTTGCCGGTGGCGCCCTTCGTTCTGGAAAGCCTCAAGCGCTCGGCGGCCCTTGCCGGAATTATCCTCGTCTTTCTGTTGCCGCTGGGCATCGGCGCCGGGATCGTCGCCGGTCTCAACCAGGGCCGCTTTATCGACCGCCTGATCGTACTCGCCGGCGTGTCCTTCGGCATCGTCCCGGACTTCGTCTCCGGCCTGCTGTTGCTCATCGTCTTCGGCCTGTGGCTGAACTGGTTCCCGATCACCGGCGCTGCTCCCGATGGCGCCGGGCTGTGGGTCAGTGGCTATTATCTGATCCTGCCGGCGCTGCCGCTGGTGCTGAACCTTGCCGGCTACATCACCCGCATGACGCGGGCCGGTGTGATCGAGGCGCTGGCCGCCGACTATACGCGCACCGCCGTCCTGAAAGGCCTTGAGCGTCGCGAAATCCTCATCCGGCACGTGCTGCGTAATGCGCTGACGCCGACCATCGCCGTGCTGGCGACGCAGACCGGTTACATGCTTGGCGGGCTGGTGGTGATCGAAGCGCTGTTCGGCATACAGGGTCTCGGCAATCTGGTGCTCAACGCCGCCAAGTCGCGTGACTTCCCGATGCTCGAAGCCGGCGTGCTGGTCATGGCGACCATCTTCGTGCTGTCGGCCGCGGCAGGCGATCTCGTGAATGCCTTGCTCGATCCGCGGCAGCGCCGCCGTGTTTCGCCATGATGGAACTGATGGAATTGCCGGAGCGCCGTACGCTGGGCTGGCGGGCAGCAAGTCGCATCCGCGAGACTGTTTCGCAGCTGCCGCCCTCGGTGATCGTTGGATCGCTGATCCTGCTGTTCTGGGTCGGCTGCGCCGTGTTAGGCAGCCTGTTTGTGCCCTACGATCCCTATGCCGAGGATTTCCTCGTCATGCTGGCGCCGCCTGATGCCGCGCACTGGTTCGGCACCGACCAACTTGGCCGCGACGTGCTGTCGCGCATCGTCGTTGGCTCGCGTGACATCCTGCTGGTCGCGCCGGCAGCAACACTGCTCGGCGTTGCCGCCGGCAGCGTGCTTGGCCTCGTGCTCGGCTATTTCGACGGGCTGATCGACGCCATCGGCGCCAGGCTGCTCGACACGCTGATGGCCTTTCCCTTCATCGTCCTCGTCACCATGGCGCTGGTCGCGCTTGGGCCATCGAACCTCACCGTCATCCTTGTGATCGGCATCGCCTATGCCCCGCTGGTGGCACGGACGGTGCGTGCCGCCGTGCGCGAGCAGCGCGAACGCGACTATGTCAGCGCCGCTCGTCTCGGCGGCGAGAGCGCTCTTTCCATCATGTTCCTCGAGATCCTGCCTAATGTCAGGGAAACCATCCTCATCGAGCTGGTCACAAGGCTTGGCTACGCCTTCTTTTCGATCGCCACGCTGAGCTTCCTCGGCCTCGGCATCCAGCCTCCCTCAGCCGATTGGGGACTGGCGGTCGCCGACGGCTACGGCTTCCTGACCGGCGGCAAATGGTGGGTGGTGATCTTCAACTCCGCAGCCATCGTTTCGCTTGTCATGGCAACCAATCTGATCGCGCAAGGCATGGGGGCCTTCGAAAACAGCGACCGGTGAAGAGCGGAACGCTCAGCAAAGCTGACGCGCAATCGCGGACCGTGCGCTAAAATCGTTCCTCGTGATTCGGCTCGGACAGGGCCTCAAAGCAAGGAACGGCATGAGCAAGGCCCTCATTACATTCGCATTGGTCGCGGTGCTCACCGCATTGCTCATGGCGCTCAGCCTGGCGGTCGCCAGGCACGGCTATCCCTATGGCGCGATCGGGGTGAGGCGGCTGGACGGCATCGCCGATGCCGGGTCGTTCCTGCCACTCGCCGCCGTCTATTTTTTCGGCGCCATGCTGATGATGATCCTGCCGATCCGCGCCGCCGGCATCGTCTTGACCCATGCTGCGGATGCGCTGTTCTGGGCGGTGATTGCCCTGTTCGCCACAATTGTCGGCTGTCTCGTCGCCCGCTGGGCTTTCGGCCAGAGCAGCGTGCTGTGGGCGCTCCTGAACTGGCGTTTCCTGTTCGCCGCGGCCATCGTTGGCAGCCATTTCACCATGAACGAGCTGCGCCGCAACATCCTGCTCAGGAGCTTGTTCTTCGTCATCTTCGCCGCGGCGACGCTGGCTTGCCTGTTCTGGACTTTTCCGACCTGACAGGGCCGCTTCATATTGTCCATCTTGAGGTCGCGGCTTTCATAGCCGCGCGCCATCGGCTATCCAGTCCGCAGCTAGATTTCAGCCCTCACAGTGTCGTCATTTGTCTGATAAATAATTCAGGCATACGGCACCCCCAGCGAACCAATACAAGGAAACCGCGACATGAGCCTGTTTCGTAAAAATCTGATCGATGGCGAGTGGGTGGGCGAGGCCGGCTCGCGCAACATCAATCCCTCGAACACGGGCGATGTCGTTGGCGAATATGCCTCGGCCGGCGCCGAGCAGGCAAAGCAGGCCATCGCGGCGGCCAAAGCCGCCTTTCCGGCTTGGTCGCGTTCGGCGCCGCTGGTGCGCCACGCCGTGCTGAAAAAGGCGTCGGACGAGATCATGGCGCGCAAGGACGAGATCGGCCGCGCCCTGTCGCGCGAAGAGGGCAAGACGCTGGCCGAGGGCATTGGCGAGACCATCCGCGCCGCCCAGATCTTCGACTTCTTCGCCGGCGAGACGCTGCGCCTGTCGGGTGAATTGGTGCCCAGCGTGCGCCCGGGCGTCGGGGTCGAGATCACCCGCGAAGCCGTCGGCGTGGTAGGCATCATCACCCCGTGGAATTTCCCGATCGCCATCCCCACCTGGAAAATCGCGCCGGCACTCGCGTATGGCAACACCATCGTCTTCAAGCCGGCCGAACTCGTCCCCGAAAGCGCCTGGAGCATTGTCGACATCCTGCACCGCGCCGGCCTGCCGAAAGGCGTGCTCAACCTGGTCATGGGCAAGGGCTCGGTGGTCGGCCAGGCCATGCTCGACAGCCCCGACCTCAACGCCATCACCTTCACCGGCTCGGTCGGCACCGGCAAACGCGTGGCCGCGGCAAGCGTCGAGCACATGCGCAAGTTCCAGCTCGAAATGGGCGGCAAGAACCCGATGGTTGTGCTCGACGACGCCGACCTCGCCACGGCTGTCGAGTGCGCCATCAACGGCGCCTATTTCTCGACCGGCCAGCGCTGCACGGCATCGTCGCGCCTGGTGGTGACCGAAGGCATTCACGACCGCTTCGTTGCCGCGCTCAAGGAGCGCCTGGAAAAGCTCGTCATCGGCGATGCGCTCGATGCCAAGACCCAGATCGGGCCCGTCGTCGATGCGAGCCAGCTGAAGCAGGACGAGGACTATATCGCCATCGGCAGCCAGGAAGGCGCCAACCTCGCCTTCGGCGGCGAGCGGCTGGACCGCGAAACACCCGGCTTCTATCTCAGGCCGGCGCTGTTCACCGAGAGCACCAACGCCATGCGCATTTCGCGGGAAGAAATCTTCGGGCCGGTCGCCAACGTCATTCGCGTCAAGGACTATGACGAGGCGCTTGCGGTTGCCAATGACACCCCCTTCGGCCTGACCTCCGGCATCTGCACCTCTAGCCTCAAGCATGCCACGCATTTCCGGCGCAATTCCGAGGCCGGCATGGTGATGGTCAATCTGCCGACCGCCGGCGTCGATTTCCACGTCCCGTTCGGTGGCCGCAAGGGATCGAGCTACGGCCCGCGCGAGCAGGGCCGCTATGCCGCGGAGTTCTACACTACGGTGAAGACAGCCTACACCTTTGCCGGCTGATCGACGGGTGCACCGATGACAGCGGCGAAAGAGGAACTGACCTGGCTCAACCCGCCGCCGCACCATGCTTTCGGTAACGGCATCGTGCATGTGCGCACCGGCGGGGAAACCGACTTCTGGCGCGAAACCTTTTACGGCTTCTGGCGTGACAATGGCCATTTCCTCTATCGCCCGGTTGAGGGTGACTTCAGCGCCGAAGTCACCGTCAAGGGCGACTACAAGGTGCTCTACGACCAGGCCGGGCTGATGCTGCGGCTGAGTGAAACGCACTGGATCAAGGCCGGCATCGAATACACCGACGGGCTGGCTTA
This sequence comes from Mesorhizobium sp. M1143, assembly GCF_040318435.1. Taxonomy (NCBI): domain Bacteria; kingdom Pseudomonadati; phylum Pseudomonadota; class Alphaproteobacteria; order Hyphomicrobiales; family Phyllobacteriaceae; genus Mesorhizobium; species Mesorhizobium sp. M1143. Next base: position 7,182 of record NZ_JAMYMJ010000002.1, read on the forward strand.
CTTTTCGGTGGTGGTCACCAACGACACCTCGGACTGGTCGCTGCTCAGCATTCCCACCGGCCCCGACGGCGTGCGCATCCGGCTGACCCGCCATGCCGAGGCGATCCGCATCCAATATCTTGATACCACCGATGGCAAGTGGAAGCCGGTGCGGCTGGCTTATTTCCCGATCTCCAAATCCGTCGATGTCGGCGTGATGTGCTGCTCGCCGCAGCGCGAAGGGTTTGAGGTAACATTCTCCGGCTTTACTGTCGGCCCGCCGATTTCCAGGCAGTTGCACGACTGAGGGCGATACCTAGCCGTCCGCGCGGTGCTGGAAGAACTGTAAAAACAGTTCTCTTTCGGTGGTGATGTCGAGCTTCTCATAGATGCGGCGGCGGTGGTTCTTCACCGTGCCAACGGTGATGCCGAGCCGCTCGGCGATGTTGGCGGTCGGGTGACCCGCGAGGATCAGCTGCACCAGTTCGCGCTCGCGCAAGGAAAGCTCCGGCCACAGGCTCGCAGGAATAGTCGGCTCTTGCCGGGGCGAGGCGCCGGGGCCGGTCGGCGCCGATGTGCGGGAGAATTCCGTCCCCCGCGCCTCAATGTCGAGTGCATGCAGCGCCTCAAACACCGGCAGCCGCTCGTCCAGCAGGGCGATCTCGCTCTCCTTGAAGGTGGAGGTCGAGCGGTCGAGGAAGATGCCGAGGCACCAGTCGCCGCCATCGGCCAGCATGATGCCGACCTCGTCGCAGATTTCCGACTGCGCCAGGAAGCCCGCTATGTACTGGCCGCGCTTGGCCTCGTCGTCGGCAAGCCGCTTCAGCGGCAGGATGCCCAGCCGGCGTTCACGCCGCCACGAGGCATAGAACGGGTCGAAGACGTAGTAATTGTCGAGATAGCGCCGGACCATCTCGTCGGAGAAGCGCCGGTGCTTGATGAATTCCGGCGTCTGCGTCGCCGAATATCGGGTCACGGTGACGAGATCGTGCTCGATATCGGCGCCGATCAGGTCAATCAGGCAGTCGACATGCCTGTCCGTACCGGTGGCGGCAATCGCCCTGGCGAGCGGCCCCCAGATATTGCCCATGCGCATGCCCTTTTCTCGGCGATCCCGGTCCGGCGGACATTGTGTCTTTTGGCATATGGCGCAAGGCCGCCCAAGGAATCTAGCTTGAGCCATCCTACAGCAATCCTGAGGCGACCGTGACCCAACCCAACCTCACCAGCCCCATCGTCGGCAATCCAATCGTCATCGGCATCGACGCCGGCGGCACCATGACCGACACGATCCTTGTCGACCAGGACGGCCACTTCAAGATCGGCAAGTCGGCAACCACGCCGAAGAACGAGGCCGAAGGCTTCCTCGCATCGGCCGAAGACGCGGCCGACGCCTGGGGCATCTCGCTGGAGCAGCTGTTCTCCGGCGTCAACGTCGTGCTCTATTCCGGCACCGGCATGCTCAATACACTGTTGTCGCGCACCGGGCGCCGGCTTGGCCTGATCACCACCAAGGGTCTGGAAGACATGATCCTGATGGGTCGCGGCCTGCAGGCCTGGGCCGACTATTCCTATGCCGACCGGCTGCATGCGGTGACCCACCATCATCCCGATCCGCTGGTGCCGCGCCGTCGCACCCATGGCGTCACCGAGCGCATCGACCAGTTCGGCGACATCGTGCTGCCGCTCTACGACCATGAGGTCTCGGCTGCGGCCAAAAAGCTGATCGCCGACAAGGTCGAAGCGATCTGCATCATGACCATCTTCTCGCACGTCAATCCGGTGCACGAAAAGCGCATCGCCGAGATCTGCCGCGAGGAGGTGCTGAAAGCCGGCGCCGACATCCTCATCTACACCAGCCACGAGGTCCGCCCGGTCATCCGCGAACAGTCGCGGCTGAACTCGGTGCTGATCGAAGCCTACGCGACGTCGCGCGGCCGCAAGCAGCTCAAGAGCATCGAGGACGTTTCGAAAAAATACGGCTTCAAATACGGCGTGCAGACGCTGCTGTCCTTTGGCGGCCTGACCTCGATCAACCATCCGCGCCTGCACGAAACCATGATTTCCGGCCCGATCGGCGGTATTCTCGGCGCGGCCTATGTCGGCAAGCTGATCGGCAACGACTCGCTGATCTGCTCGGACATGGGCGGCACCTCCTTCGACATGGGCGTCATCTCGCGCGGCCAGACGCGGATCGAGAACGAGCCGCTGATGGACCGTTTCAAGCTCAACGTGCCGACGCTGCATCTCGACACGATCGGCGCCGGCGCCGGCATGATCCTCAAGGTCGACCCGCTGACCAAGAAGGTCTCGCTCGGGCCGGAAAGTGCCGGATCCGATCCCGGCCCCATCTGCTTTGCCAAGGGCGGCACCGAACCCACCATCGCCGATTGCGACGCCATCCTCGGGCGCCTCAACCCCTATTATTTCCTCGGCGGCAAGGTCGTCTTGCACGTCGAGAAGGCGCGCAAAGCGTTTGAGGAAAAATGCTCCAGCATCCTTGGCGTCGGGGTCGAGGAGGCTGCCGAAGGCATGATCGACATGCTGGAAGCCGATGCCAACAACGCGCTGCGCCGGGTCATTTCCGGCCAGGGCATCCATCCCTCGGAATTCACGCTGCTGTCCTATGGCGGCTCGGGTCCGCTGCATCTGGCCGGCTGCTCCAGGGGCATCGGCTTCAAGGACATCATCACCTTCCAGTTTGCCGCCGCCTTCTCGGCCTTCGGCTGCACCACCGCCGATTTCATGCGTCGGCATTCGGTCTCGACGCAGCACGACATCGGCGCCCGCGCAAGCGATGACGAGCTGCTCGCTTTCGGCAAGAAGGTCACCGACGTCTGGAATGATCTCACCAAGGCGGCGGTCGACGAGATGATCAGCGACGGCCATATCAGAGACAAGATCAAGACCGTGCCGTTCCTGATGATGCGCTACACCGGCCAGCTCGAGGATGTCGAGGTCATGGCACCGCTTGCCGAGGTCAATTCGGCTGACGACATGCGTAGGTTCATCGACGAGTTCGAGGCGGTCTACGCCAAGGTCAACCATCGCGTTTCGCGCTATGGCGAAGCCGGCTTCACCATCACCGAGCTCGGATTGATCGCCACCGCCGACAAGGTCAAGCCGGTGCTCTTGAAGCGCCCGCTCGGCAAGTCGGCCCCGGCAGCAGCGCACAAGGGCGTGCGCGAGGCCTATATCGGGGGACGCTGGCACAAGGCCAATCTCTACGAGATGGACCTACTGCAGCCCGGCCATGAGGTGATCGGTCCGGCCATCATCGAACATCCCGCCACCACGCTCGTTGTTCATCCGCAGGACCGTGTCCACGTCGATGAGTGGACGCTGCTGCATTACACCCATTCTTGAAAGGGCACCGCCATGTTGGACAGACCTGCCTCGGCCCTGCGCCTTCGCGAACGGCTGCTCGATTCAGAACGGCTGATGGAAGAGACCGGCTGCTATGACGGCATCACCGAGCTCACGCTACGCAACCAGGACCCGCTGAAATTCGAGACGCTGCACACCAAGCTGCGCGCCTATTGCGTCTCGGCCCGCGAAATGGCCCGCCGCATCTCGGCCTCGCCCGGCGTGCGCGAAGTCGGCGAAATGGTGGTGGCGATCTATACGCCCGAGGGCGATGCGATCGCGCTGTCCAACGGCATCATGGTCCACGTCCACACGATGAGCCGCTTCATCAAATGGATGATCAAGAACAATTACGAGGAAAACCCGAAGATCCGCGAAGGCGACATCTTTGCCAACAACGATGCCTTCATCGGCACCGTGCAGGTGCCCGACGTCATGGACGTGGTGCCGATCTTCCATCAAGGCACGCTGGTCGGCTGGGCCGGTGCGGTCTGCCACGAGCTCGAAGCCGGCGGCATCACGCCCGGCGGCGACGTCTGCTTGGCGCAGGAGCGCTTCACCGAAGGCCTGTTCGTCTGCGCCGAGAAGATCGGCGAGAATGACGAGATCCGCCGCGACTACGTCATCCGCTGCGAGCGCAATCTACGCATGCCGATCTACTGGGTGCTCGACGAGAAGGCCAAGGTCGCCTCCTGCATCGACATGCGCGAAAGCGTCAAGCAGCTGATCTCCGAGATCGGCCTCGACTACTGGATGAAGGTGTCGAAGGAGTTCATCGAGGAGGGCCGTCGCGCCCAGCTCGCCCGCACCCGCCAGCTCACCGTGCCCGGCATCTATCGCGGCCACACCTTCTATGGCCATGTCACGGCGGGCAAGCCCGGCTTCCAGCTGCTTGGCGATCCCGACTGGCTCTACAACATCCCGATCGAGATGGAGATCACCACCGACGGCAAGATCACCATGGACTTCGAGGGCACGCAGCCCTGGGGCTACCATTCGATGAACTGCACGCCGGCCGGCATGGATGGAGGCATGTTCGTCACCTTGACCCAGCACATGAATTTCGAGGGCCTGGTCAATGACGGCGCCTGGATGGCGACCGAGCTGAAGCTGCCGCACGGCACCTGGACCAACCCCGACAATGAGATGGTGGCGACCGCCACATCCTGGGCGCTGCTGCTGCCGGCCTATGGCGTGTTCCAGCGCCTTTTGTCGCGCGGCTTCGTCGCGCGCGGCTTCGTCGAGGAAGCCTTCGTCGGCCAGGTCAACAGCCCGATGATCGAGATGGGCGGCGAAAGCCAGTACGGCACGCCGTTCGGCATGGCGCATTTCGAATGCGCCGCCGCCGGCTCCGGCGCGCTTGCCATCGCCGATGGCCTCGACACCGCCTATGTCGGCTGGAATCCGGAATCCGACATGGGCAACATTGAGGTCTGGGAACAGTCGATGCCGATGGTCTATATCGGCCGCTCGATCATGCCCAATTCGGGCGGCGCCGGCAAATATCGCGGCGGCTGTTCCTTCGTCTCGACCTGGCTGATCAACAAGACCTCGCACCTGCGACTGCACACCTCGGAACACTCCTCGCGGGTATTCGACAATGGCGGCATGTGCGGCGGTTATCCCGCGCCGACCTGCCAGAAGCATCGCGCGGTGCGCAACTCCAACATCCACGAACTGGCGGCAAAAGGCGAACCGCTCGCGCATGCCCCAGGTATCGATCCGCATGTCTCCGACTACGAGAAGAACATCGGCGGCGACCATGCCGTGGTCGAAGGCCCCTACATCACCTCGCCGCACAAGTCGGGGGACATCTTCAGCCATTCCTACAATGGTGGCGGCGGCTACGGCGACGTGCTGGAGCGCGATCCGGTCAAGACCGCCCGGGATGTCGAGAACGGTTTTCTCACCCGCCAGGCGGCGATCCAGATTTTCGGCATCGTGCTGAAGGACGACGCCGAGGGTTATCCGGTTGCCGATATCGACGCCACCGTCGAACGTCGTGCCGCCATGCGCAGAGAGCGTCTGGCCAAGGCGATCCCGGTTCCGGACTGGATCGCTGCCGAACGCGGCCGTGTCGAGAAGGCCGACTTCGCGCCCGAGGTGAAGAAAATGTATGCCAGCGCGATCAAGCTATCGTCGCGCTTCACCAGGGATTTCAGTGATTTCTGGACCGTCGACGCCAGATCGATCTTCATGCCGGGAGCAAAGCCATGACCTCATACAGCAAGGAAGTCCTCGGCGATCTCTCAGCCGGCAAGCTGCCCTGGCCGCAGACAAAGCGCATCATGAGCGCCTACAAGGACGACGACCGCTTCTTCAAGATGCTCGCCGTCTATCAGGACCGTGTCGCATGGAAGGACCCGATCCTGCTGCCGGTCTCGGATCACCTCTTCATCTGCCAAAGCGGCGATGAACGGATCACCCGCTGCGAATGCGGCCACTCCTTCGGCGACTACCGCAAGAACTGGAAGCTCAAGGCTGCGATCAACGTGCGAAACACCGAGGAAGCGCTGCGCGAGATCTATCCCAACAGCGATATCCCCGATCCGCAATGGATGGAAATTCGCGAATTCATCTGTCCACAATGCGGCACCATGCACGAAGTGGAAGCGGCGGCGCCGGGCTACCCGATCGTCCATGATTTCGAGCCAGATCTCGAAGGCTTCTACCGCGAGTGGCTGGGCAAACCGCTTTAGCGAAACTCGATGTTACGGCCGCGTTGCCGGCAAGGTAGCGCTCCTAGCCGGCGACGGACTATGAATAAACGCATCGTACGTCGCATCGGAGACTGCCCACCATGACAGACCTTTCCGGCCGCAGCGCCATCGTCACCGGCGGGTTTTCCGGCATGGGTTTCGCCATTGCTACGGCCCTGGCGCAAGCCGGCGCCAATGTCGCCGTCGGCTCCTACATCGCGCCCGCCGGCTCCGACAGATCCGACGCCGCCTACTATCCCGGCGCCGATGAACTCGAGGGCGTGCGGTTGGCCCTGTCGGCACACGGCACCAGGGTTTGTGCCGCCCATCTCGATGTCCGCGACAGCGAGGTGACCAACCGGTTTGCAGCCGACGTGCAGGCCGCCATCGGCCCGGCCGACATACTGGTCAATGCCGCGGGCACCACCGCCGAACAGCCGGTCTGCGGCCATTCCGACGCGCTGTGGGACAAGATCGTCGACACCAATCTCAGCGGAGCGTTCCGCGTCACGCGAGCTGTGCTGCCCGGCATGATCGAGCGCGGCTGGGGCCGTATCGTCAACATCGGCTCGACGGCGGCTTCCGTCGGCTGGAAGGACAACCCGGCCTACTGCGCCTCGAAGGCCGGGCTGCTCGGCCTTACCCGCTGTGTAGCGCTGGAAGGCGCCGCGCACGGTGTCACTTGCGTCATGATCAGCCCGACCTGGGTCGAGACCGAACTGATGCGCCGCAACGTGGCGCAGGTCGTCGAGCGTGAGGGCAAGGGCAGAACCGCCGAGGAAGCGATGGCCGAGATCGCCAAGGGCAATCCCCAGCAGCGCATGCTGCAGCCGCAGGAAATCGCGGCTCTAGCCGTGTTCCTGTGCTCGGATCTGGCCAAGGGCATCACCATGGAAAACATCCAGGTCACCGGCGGAGCGCTGTGGTAGCGGCCACAGTTTGAATTTTCGAACGAGCGAGCCGCATTAACGCCATTTGTCGGTTGCATGGTCGCTTTGGCCCTGCCTGCGCAACTTTACCCCTCGCGGCAAATTTACCATTGAGTGACAGGCGATAGAGGTTATATTGTGCACTGCACAATGGATGCCCGCTGATCGGGGTCCGGCAAGGGCAGGTTCCGGCGATCGCGCATGACGCAGAAAAGCCGACCATGGGCGCTTCAGCCCAGCCGAAAGGCGGCAGCATGAGAAATCCGGTACGGATATGAAGATCCCGAAAGCCATTCTGATCGATCCGGACAACAACAAGGCCTATGCCGCCTTCGCCGTTGCGGTGTCGGTCTTTGCCTTCGCCTACTCCACCAATTTCGGCCAGATCCTGATCCTCGCCTACTATCTGGTATGGCTGCCGCTGCTGTTCGTCGATTACCGGCGTTTCGCCCGCGATCTCTCCAGCGCCTGGCTGCCGCTGCTGTTTGCGGCCTATGTCTGCCTGTCGCTGTTCTGGTCACAAGCGGCCGGCACCAGCGCGCGGGCGGGGCTGCAATATTTCTCCCACATGCTGTGCGCCTACATCGCGGCGCGCACCATCAGCACGCGCACGCTGGTGCTGGGCTCGCTGATCGGCATCTTCATCGTGCTGCTGTATTCGCTGAAGGTTGGCGCCTATGCGCTCGACACTATCGACGGCACCACCAATTTCGTCGGCGCCTTCGGCTCCAAGAACCAGATCGGCTTCTTCGCCTCGCTCGGCATCTTCTTCTGCTTCGCTTTTCTGGCCTTCTACCGGCGCAACTGGATGAGCTTCGTCTGGACCGCGCCGATCATCCTGCTGTCGGTCTATATGCTGGCGATCGCCCACTCGGCGACGTCGGTCGCTTCGCTTCCGGCGGTGATCGGTGTCGTTGCCTTGCTTGCCATGAGCAAGGTTCTGTCACGCCGCTACCGCCGCGTGCTGTTCGTCGTCGGCGCTACCGCGCTGGTCGGCGGTGTGATGGCTGCGCTGAACCTTGGCCTGCTCGATGTCGTGCTCGGCATCTTCGGCAAGGATTCGACGCTGACCGGCCGCACCTATCTCTGGGAACAGGGCTGGGCCGCCGCGCAGCAGCGTCCGGTGCTCGGTTATGGCTATGCCGCCTACTGGATCCAGGGTTTTGCCGATCCGGAACGGCTCTGGGCCGAGTTCTACATCTCCACCCGCACCGGCTTCCATTTCCACAACACCTATATCGAGACGCTGGTCGAGCTCGGCTTCATCGGCGTGACGATGCTGGCGCTGATCATCCTGCGCTCCTTCTGGGGCCATGTTTCGAAGGTGGTGTTCGGTGACTGGAGCGCCGATTCAGTGGTGCTCGCCGGCGCGGTCGGCATGATGCTGATCCGCTCCTTCTTCGAGGTCGAGATCCTCGGCCCCTATTTCATGGCCTCGTTCATCGTCTATTACGGCCTGTTCAAGCTGCGCCCGGTGCCGCTCGCCAGGGCAAGGCGGGCCTATGTTCCGGTGCCGGACGAGAACACCGCCAACGGCCGCATGCCGGCGCGCGTCTGACTTGCTTATCTCACGCGACGGCGCGCTTGCGCAGCATCAGCCGCTGCAGGAAGCGGCGCAACGGCTCGTCATAGAGGCGCGTGGCGATGTCGGCGATGACGATGACGGAAACCGCCATGACGATGCCGAACCAGGGATGATGCGCGAACGGGTCGATCGCTGCGGCCTTGCCCGCCCCGGCGATGATCATCAGCAGCGGCGTGTGGATGATGTAGATTGGGTAGGAAATCCGCCCCAGCCAGCCATAGAGGCCTGACAGGCGCGGCGCCGTCGGCGCAATAGTGCCGACCACCACCAGCGCCGGGAAAACAAAGACGACGCAGGCGAGATCGTAGGCGACGCGCGCGCCGCCGGCCGGCGCGATGGCAAAGACGACGAGCGTCAGTGCGATCGCGGCCTCTATCCACCAGCCGCGCCGCAGAAAGCCGAGCCCGCTTTGATAGCGTGTCATGGACCGGCAAAGCAGCACGCCCAGGAAGAACGAGAAACAGACGCGCGGCAGGCCGCTGATGATGGTCGATCCGGTCATGCCGAAGTCGAGGGTGCCGGCAATGATAGAGACGACCACCAGCAACACCAGACTGACGGCAATGAGCGTGCTCAGCACGCGTTTCGTCAGCAGGAAGAAGACGGCGACATAGGCTATGTTGACGATCAGCTCGAAGAACAGCGACCACGACGCGGGGTTGAGCGGAAAGATCGTGTGATAGGCATCGCTGACCAGCGGGATGAAGAACATGCCGGTCGTCAGCATGGTGCCGATCTCGGAGATCGGCATGTATTCCGCCGGAATCAGCCGGTTCTTGACGACGAGATAGAAGAAACCGAGCAGCGTGCCGGCGAGGTAGAGCGGGTACAGGCGTATCAGGCGGATCGCCACGAACGTGCCGAAGCCCATGCCGTTTTCGATCTTGCGGTCATAGGCATGCGCGATGACGAAGCCGCTGAGCAGGAAGAACAGGTCAACCGCCAGATAGCTCGACGGCAGCACCTTGCCGGCGGCCAGGAACGGCGAGAAGTGGTAGAGCATGACGCTGATCGCCGCGACGCCGCGGATGGCATCGAGATTGAGGTAGACGTGGCGCGGTGCGGCGGGCTGCATGGAATGCCTTCAAGCGGTCGAAAAACGGAAGTTCCCGCCCGCACCCTGGCGCGAACGAGCCGAACTGGTTCCTCCCGCCTCCATCGCGCGGGCCTCGCCGAGCGAGCCCGAGCGATAGAGCAATTCCGGGAAAAGTGGGAAACGGTTTTCCGTCCGGAATTGCTCCAAACAAACAGGTTACTGGCTGGCCGTCGGCGCCAGCTTCACCTTGATGACGTCGCCCGGCAGCACCGGCGTATCTTCCTTGGCGTCGATCTCGCTGGTCTTGCCGTCGGTCACGCGCACCAGCGAATAGATGAGCGCCGGCCCTTCATTGTTGTTTGTGATGGCGGCGGTCGTGGCCGGGTCCGATGCCTGGGCCATCAGGCCCTGTTGCATGTTGACCCTGAGTGCGGCTTCGTTGAGGTCTGCTTCGACCTGCTGCCGGTCGGCGGCAAGTCTCGAGTTCAACGTGTTCTGGGCATCGATGGCATCCTGCGTCGCCTTGCTGACCGACTGCTTGGCGGTGAGGATCGCCGTCTCATAGTCCAGGATCTTGCCCTGCAGATCGGTGACCGACTGTTGCGAGGAAAGCAGGCGTGCGTTGGCGACCAGGCCCTTTTGCGCCAGCGGACCGATACTGTCCGCCTGCTGCTGCGCCAAGTCGACCTGTTTTTGCTGGTTGACGATCTTTTTCTGCAGCGCCTCGATTTCGGACTGCAGGACCCCTTTCAGATCGTCAAGCGCCTGCAGCTTCAGCTTCAACGCTTTCTGGTCGGAGATCAGGATCTGCATTTCGTCGGAGACGATTGTCGCCAGGCGCGGGTCGCCCTCGACTTCCTTAGGCGCCTCGAAACTCTCCTTGCCGGCGAGATCGGCATCGAGGCGGGCACGCTTGACGATCAACCGCACGCGCTGGTCGTCATAAATGTCGAAATTGCCCTTGGCGGTGATCAGGTCCTTGCCGAGCTGGGTGCTCAAATCGGCGTTGCGCCGGATGCCGCCGGCGATGCTGATCGCCTTGAGCACGGTCAGCTCCGGCACATAGGGAAACTGGCCAGGCGTCTGGATCTCGCCCGAGATGTAGAACGGCCGGAACTGCACCATTTCCACCGAGGCTTCCGGCTTGTCCGACAAGGCAAGCTTGCGCTGCAGGGCGACGCTGATCGCGGCCGCAACTTCTGAAGTGGTCTTGCCGGCGGCCGGCAGTTCGCCGACGAACGGCACCGACAAATTGCCGGCTGGACCGACCGAATATTCGCCGTTTACCGCCGACCAGTCACGGAACGTGCCTTCCACCGTCTGCCACTCGGCGACGCGGATGTTGAGCTTGTCCTGCGAGCCGAGCCGGTACTCGTCGGCCATGGCTGGAACCGCGAGCGACAGAGCGAGGCACGTGGCAACGAGCCGTGCCGGCCGCATCGGGCCGGCAAGGCGAAAATACGCTGATATGTCTGTTTTCAACTGAACGTTTCCGATCCGTTTTGGCCCCATCCGCCCGATAGGCCTGCTGCCGAGTGCCTCCTTCGGAACCTGGCAGAATACTATGGCTGCAATGCGAGACCGGCCCATCACCGAATAGCTTTGGACCGGATTGGCTTCGGGCCGTACCGGCCCGATTGCTGACCAGTTGCGGTCGGTCAGTAGGAACCGCGCGACATCCACACCGCGGGCACGGTCTTGAGGATGATGCGAACGTCTTCGAACAGCGACCAGTTCTCGACATAGTGACGGTCGAACGCGACGCGACTGTCATAGGAGACATCGTTGCGTCCGCTGACCTGCCAAAGCCCGGTCAGGCCCGGCCGCGACTTCAAATAATAGACCGCGGCGCTGCCGTAGATCTCAAGCTCGTCGCGCACCACCGGGCGAGGCCCGACAAGGCTCATGTCGCCCTGCAGGATGTTGATGATCTGCGGCAGCTCGTCGAGGCTGAGCTTGCGCAGAACGGCGCCGACGCGGGTGACGCGCGGATCGTTCTTCAGCTTGCGGGTCGCGATCCATTCGGCGTTGGCTTCCGGATTGGCCGCGAGATAGGCGGCCAGCACACGTTCGCCGTCTTCGACCATGGTGCGGAACTTGAGGCAGGGGAAAATCCGCCCACCGCGTCCGATGCGCTTGTGGCCGTAGAAGATCGAGCCGCCGTCGGAAAGCTTGACCAGAAGGGCCACCATCAGGAACAGCGGGCTAAGCGCCACCAGGCCGACAAGTGAACCGAAAATATCGAAACTGCGCTTCAGCAGCCCGCCGATGGGTGGCGGAAAATCTACGCCGACATGCGAAAATGCCGCATTGGCCGACTTGGCAACGTCCCTCATGCAAAAGCTCCATACGTTGAACGGATGGTTTATGCCACGATACCAAAAAAATGCTGCAGCGCAACACACAATTTCCCATATGGCTGAAATAGTCACGTCAGGAATTGACTAAATAATAAACCCTCCTTGCCCAAATTTTGCCCTTTATGGCGGGTTTGTGACGAATAATTAGCAACCGTAGGAAATGTAATGCCTTTTTTCGGCGGGTTTTGGGCAAATCGTCCTTTGCCGCAGAGGGAACGGCTTTAACTGATTTTCGAATCACTGGCTTTGCTAAATTAATCAAGTAAAATACTAATCAACATTGCAGATTCTACTGTAGTATAAAGCGCATGACGAGTTAGGTCACCACCCCTGCGTGTGCATCGCAGCATGGCGGAGTCCAAGCCGCCGCCAAGCCGAAAATTATTGCTGGTTGCCCTTGCCGTCAGTTTCGCGCCTTAATAGAGTCGCAAATTATTCCTGATAGAGTCTGGATGGGTTGGGAAGGCCGGAAGCAACCGGCCGAAAAGAGCAGCTAAATAAGCTCGCATGGCGAATGGGGAGATACTCGGGTGGGTAAGTCATCGCTTTTGCATGCTCGGGCCGGTTGACGGGCCGCCGAACATGTCATTACCAAAATTCGTCATTGGAATGGTTTTCGCCCTCGCGATCGTGGTCGCGTGGTCCTATGTCGACGGCGCGACGGTCACCACAACGGTGCTTCGCGTCATCGGCTGCGCTGTCCTCATCCAAATCGGTTATTTCCTGCTGGTGTATGTGATGATCGCCAGGAGCGCGCCGACATCGGCCGACAGGGCTCGCGACGCCGAAAGAAGCCTCGGCGCCGACAAGGCGGTTGAAGGCGAGAAGCTCTCGGCGAGGCGCAGCGTGCATTGAACAGTCTGAAGCCGCAAGGTCGGCCTCGGATCATCTTGCAGCCGGACTCAGCCTGCTTCGGCCGGCTCGGGTTCCGATTGCTCGCCTGAAAGCATTTTCGACAGGCGGCTGCCGGCCTTCGCTTTCAACCTCTGATATTGCCCCACTTCGACGATTCGTCCGTTTTCGACTGCAACCACCCAGTCGGCGAAGGCGATCATCGATGGCCTGTGCGCAATGGTCAGGATCGTCATCGATCCGCGCAAGCCGTCGATCGATTTGGCGATCAGGGACTGGTTCTGCCAGTCGAGCGCGCTGGTCGCCTCGTCGAGAATGAGCAGCGAAGGTTTGCGCAGCAGCGCGCGCGCCAGCGCGATGCGCTGGCGTTCGCCGCCCGAGAGCCGGACGCCGCGGTCGCCGACCACCGTGTCGAGCCGCAACTCCAGCCGCTCGACGAAGTCGGCGCCATGCGCAGCGCGCAGTGCAGTCCACAGCTCCGCGTCACTGGCTTGCGGCGCGGCAAGGCGCAGATTGGCGGCGATCGTATCGTGCAGCAGGAACACGTCTTGCGGCACATACGCCACCTGGTCGCGCCAGCGCCGGCGGTTGGCGGCGCCGATCTCGACGCCATCGGCCAGGATTTTGCCCTCGCTCGGTTCGAGCAGGCCAAGCAGCATGTCGGCAAGCGTGCTCTTGCCCGAGCCTGACGGACCGATCAGCGCCGTTACCTTGCCGGCGGGAAGGCCAAACGTCACATCGCTCACCACCGGCTTGCCGCCGGCCTCATAGGCAAAGGAGACGTTGCGGATGTTGAGCCCGACATCGAGCGACAGCTTGGCATCCGATTCGAGGTTTGCCGGCTCGCTTTCGGCATCGAAACGCGCCTGCATGTCGCGCATCGAGGCATAGGCCGGCAGGTTAATCAGCACCTGCTGCGCCTGCATCTGCATGTCCATGAAACGCGGCGCGATGCGCATAAACACCAGAAGCAAGACTACGATCTCGGCCAGTGAGAGGTTGAAGCGGACCAGGGCGACATAGATGAACAGGCTCAGACCAATGACGCTGGCGACCTGGAACAGCGCGGTGCCGATGGTGCTGTTGCGCACATAGTTGATGTTGTCGGCCTTCATCTTCTCCAGCGTCGCGCGAAGCTGCGCGTAATAGGTCGCCTCGACATTCAGGCTCTTGGCCACCTTGATGCCGCCGAGGAACTCCGAGACCGTTCGGTACTGCTCCTGGCGATTGCTGGTCAAGACCCGGCCGAAGGCGCTGGCTCGTGCCCGAAACGGCTGCAGTGCCAGGAAGGTGACGATGCCGACGACAATGGCAAACGCCGTCATCACTGGCGAAATGAACAGCGAGACAACGAGATAACCCGCCAGAAGCACGGCGATCTGCACCAGCATCAGCAGCGAGAACGCCGCCGACTGCACGCGGTCGATATCGCCGGTCAGCGCATGGTCGAGATCGGAGCTGCGCATGCGCGCGAATATCCCCCACCGCGCCTTGCCGATGCTCTCGAACAGGTTCATGCGCAGGCGATTGATGAAGTCGAGCAGCAGTCGCGCCATGTAGACGGATTTATAGCGGTTGAACGCTGCCTGCAGCGCGACAAGCCCGACCAGCAGGCAAAGCACCGTGGTCAATTGCAGCGTTCCGTCCGGAGCCAGCCAGCGCACCCAGTCGCGGTCAGGCAGTCTGACGGCGAAATTCTGCTCGGGTCGCCCGACCAGATGCAGCAGCGGCACCAGAAGCAGGATCGAGATGCCTTCGGTCAGGCTTCCCAGGATCAGGAACAGCAATGCCGTCAAGGTCCTGCGCCCGCCGATCCGGGCCATGGCGGCGCCGAAGCCGACGACATCGCGGTAAAACGAAAAGCGCAGGATCTGCGATGCGGCCATGTCAGCTCACCGCGGTCCTTTGTCGGCCGCCAGATCGTTTTCGATCAGGGCGACAGCTTCGCCGATACGGTCGAGCCCGGTCGGCACTTCGAGGCGACAGACGCCGATCTGGCTGGCCAGGGCGGCGCATTGGCGAAGATGTGTCGTGGCAAAATCGCCGACCAGGGCTGGACGGCCGAAACGCGTCACATAGGAAAATTTGATGATTGCCGGCAGGGCGCCGATGCCTGGCAGCGGCGTGATCGCTGCCTTGTCGCCGCGCTCGAGGATATAGATCCGGGTCGCCGGCACCGTGTCTGCCGCAAATCCGGCGTGCAGGCGATGCTGCATCTTGTCGATCGCCGCATGCACCTGCGGGCGTATTTCTGCCTGGCGGATGGGAAACGCGGCGGCGGCATCGGCGGCGAGCTTCAACTGCGGAAAACCCGGAACGATCATCGGCCGGTCCGTGAGATCGAGCGCCACGACATCGTCGGTCAGCAAGCGATGGCCGGCGCGGATCATCGCGCTCGCCGTCGTCGATTTCCCGGCGCCCTTGTCGCCCATGAAAACAGCGCTTTTGACGCCGACGGCAATGGCGCTGGCGTGCAGGATGAGCAGGCCGCGCTGGTGCAGGAGCAGTGCCATGACCGGACCGAGCAGCGGAAACGCCAGCAGTGCATCGTCGACATCAGGCGCCGGCTCCACCTCGATGCGGCAGGCATCGGTAATCAGGAATGCGCCGACCGTCTGCCATGCCAGATATTGCTGCCGCGCCTCGAAGCGGAAAGCAGTTCCGGTCTCGGGCGAGGGTTTTGGCAAGTCGATCGGGCCGACTGCAATCACCACATCGACCGCCGCCGGCGCGCTCGGCTCCAGCTCGGGCAATTCGACCTGCGAGCTGATCGTCAGGCCATAAGCCCTGTAGAAGTGTTGCGCGCGAGCCTTGGGATGGCCGGCATCGCGGATCGAATCGGCGGTGAGTGGCATGTTGGCCGGTGTCATGCATGGCTCCCGCGCTGTTGCACCTGCCTTAGCCACAGCGACAACGCGATCGAACGCCAGACATACTGGACATCGGGCAGGGTGGCTTCGTCCGGTTGCCGCGCGATGCGGCCATAGGCGGCGGTCACCTCAGGCAGGTTGACGTAAGGGGCGATCCGCGCCGCATCTTTCACCAGCACCTTGTCCAGGAGATCGCGGTGATTGCCGAGCATGCCTTTGACCAAATTGGAGGTGAAATCGATCTTGTCGCGCCGCCACTGCACTGCCGGCGGCAGGATACCTTCCATGGCGCGGCGCAGCACCGAGCGGCCAAAGCCCTGGTTCAGCTTTTCCGCGCCGGGCAGCGCCAGACAGAACTCGACCAGCGGCTTGTCCCAGAAGGGGTAGCGCGGCTCGACGCCGAAATTCGCCGCCGCCTTGTCGAGCACCTCGAAGGCGTGCGGCACCATGCCGTTCGACAGCAGCCAGCGATGGGTCAAGGTCTCGCTGGCGCTGACCGCGGGCGACATGTAGCCGGCCCGGCGAAAGCGCTCGACGAGGTCCGTGCGCATCGCCAGGTCCGGATTGATCAGCCCGCGCCAGCTGGTCGCTGGGCGCCCGGCGGGATGGCGCCGCAGCTTGTTGATTGCGCGGTTCGCGAACCGCATGATTTTCGCGACGCGCCAGGCAGGCCCGTAGAGGGTCAGGAACTTGTAGTAAAGGCCGAGCATGCCGTCGCCATAAGTGTTGGAAGCGCTGCGCAGCTCACGCCACAGCTCCATCCATTTGCCGGCATAGGCGAGTTCGTGCAGATGGCCGTGGCCCTGCGAAACCACCTCGTCGCCGCCATGGCCGTCCAGCAGCACCCTCATGCCCTTGGCGCCGGCGGTCCTGTAGATGTCGCGGGTCAGCGACAGGCCGGGCGCTAGGAACGTTTCTTCCTGCTCCTCCAGAATGCGTTCGAATTCGGCGAAGGGCGCATAGTTGCCGACGGAAATCAAAGTGCCGTCGACCTTCTCCTGTCCAAGCACTGCCTCGATGAAAGGCCGCTCGTCCATCGGCGAACCCTTTTCGAACATCAGCGAGAAGGTCGGCAGCCTCGGCTTTCGCTGCGCGGCATTCTGCAGGCCCGCCACGCAGGCGATCGACGAGGAATCGAGCCCTCCGCTCAGCATAGCACCGACCGCAGGCGTGCCGCGCATACGGTTGCGGACCGATTGCGAAAACAGATGCCGGAATTCCTCGGCCGTATCCGATCGCATCGGCCTTGGCGAGGGTTCGATCTGCCAGTAGCGGCGCAGCACCACCTGGTTGCCGGTCACTGTCAGACTGTGGCGCGCCGGCAGGCGGAAGATATCGGCATAGGCTGTCGACTGCGGATTATCGGGCAGCCCGGCCAGGAATCCCGAAATCTGGTGTTCGCTGATGCGCATGTCGACGCCGCCGACATCGAGGATCGGCCCGATCTCGGAAGCAAAGACGAAACGCCGGTCGCTCGAATGGTAATAGAAGGGTTTGACGCCGAAATGATCGCGCACGCAAAACAGCTGCCGGCGCTCGGCGTCCCAGATGGCAAAGGCGAAGTCGCCCTGCAGATGTTCGGGACAGGCTTCGCCCCAGCGCAGATAGGCGCGCATCACAAGCACGGCGTCGGCAACCGAATTGTCCCGGATGCCGAGCCTGGCCAGCAATTCGTCGCGATTGTCCAGCCGGCAGTCCGCGGTGATCGCGAGCTTGCCGCCGGCCATGGTCAGCGGGCCGGGGCCGGCTTCATCGGTGGTGTTGAGCCAGGCGTGGCCAAGAACGACGCCCTCGTCCATCCACCACGAACTGCCGTCAGGCGCGCGATGTTGCATGCGGGCAAGCATGCGCTGGATGCCGGCCGCGGCGGCCTGCCTGCCTTCCTGCCTCAGCAGAATTCCGGCGACGCCGCTCATCGCTCAATGGCCGTGGTCGACGAGATGGTTAAACCCGCCAAGCGAGCCGCCGAGCACGATGTGGTCGCCGCTGACCAGCCAGGCGTGCGCCTTCAACTCGGTGCCGGTATCGCGCTCGATGCCGATGCGGATTTTTGAGGCGTTGCCCTGGCGGGCAAGCAAATATTGGCCGGAAAGCGCTTGGGTCAGACAGCTTGCGCCAGGCACCAGGCGGGCAGCCGCAGCCACGCCCCAGGCGACACGCCTGAGATCGCCGATGTCGGCTGGTTCGCGCGCGTCGAGCCGGGTCACCATGCGGCGCACTTTGTTGTAGGAAAGCAGCGTCAGCCCCAGCCGCACCGCCACGACCACCGCAAGGCAGTGGGCGAGAAAGAGCATCTCCGGCCCGCTCAGTGAGAAAGCTCTAGACAAGTTCCTCATCATGGAGCCTCGCAAGCCCGGCGTCCGCCAAGCCCTTCAACAATCCATCGACATCGGCCTTGCAGCGTTCCGGATCGACATTGTAGCGATCCAGCACGGCGCTGCGGATTTCGGAAATCGGCCGCGGCTCCTGGATCAGCTCCCAGATATAGGCGCCGACGCTGTTCAGGCTGTAATAGATGTTGGACCTCATATCGAGCAGCGCCAGGCCGTTGCCAAATTCGCAGGCCACGGCATCCTCGCTCGCGCTCACCCGATGATGGTCCGAGGGGTTCCAGTCCATTCCTAAACCTCACTCACAACACCAACGCTTCGGCAAGTCCGGAAAAAGGCGCGAGAGCCGGGGTTTGACCCCCGACTCTCCTTAGTGCGCTCTGTTTGCAGAGTCCGGACTTTGTCACCCCAACGAGAGAATACTCAGGAGAAGGTGAGTTCGCCGACCGGCGTATGTGCCGGAAACGAGGCGTCGAGTGCCGTAGTACCGCTACCGCCTTGCGTGATGGTCTCGATCGAGCCGTGGACCGTCAGGCTAGGGGTTTCGTACTCATGCTTTTCAACATTCTGTTCCAATTTACTCTCCACTTGTGGACTGGAAGCGGCCTGTCGATTGCCGGCAGCGAGCTATTGCTGCACCGCAATAGCTGCATGGCAGCATTTATGAGTCAAGCCTG
Source organism: Mesorhizobium sp. M1143 (assembly GCF_040318435.1). Taxonomy (NCBI): domain Bacteria; kingdom Pseudomonadati; phylum Pseudomonadota; class Alphaproteobacteria; order Hyphomicrobiales; family Phyllobacteriaceae; genus Mesorhizobium; species Mesorhizobium sp. M1143. The sequence goes on from NZ_JAMYMJ010000002.1 coordinate 25,865, forward strand.
ATTTACCAGCCGTTAATCAATTCTCGGTTGCGACTCCCTTCAATGGTGATCAAAGCGCTTTGCATTTTCACATCCCAGGAGAATTCAGCAGAGTGTCCGAGGCTACCAACTAAGTGTCTGATCTAATTGCGTTAAATTTTCTTCGAATGCTCCTCACTTGGGCGCTGGCGCATTCCCACAAAATTGTTGCTGACGTACCCGTCACAAGCCCCGATCAGGTGGCGCCTTGCATCTAGGACTGTGTTGCGAAACGTTCAGGTTGCAGGAAATTGGCGCCAAAGGAAAAACTGGACGCGGCGCATGAATTTGGCGATGCTTTGCTTCGCACTTGCAATATAACGCGCCTGGCGAATTTTTTGCGGAGATGCTGCAGCAGATGGCCTTGCAGGAAGGGACCTTCGAAAGGTTGCGCGCCGCTGGCTGCGCCGACGAAATGGCCTATGTGCAGGCGTGCCTGCGGCTGTTCTTCGCCTCCGGGGCGAGCCCCAGCACCGCGCCTGCACCGGCCATCTCCGTTGCCGATGTTTGCGACATCGCCAGGCTGAACAAGGTCGCCACCCTCATTCTGAAGGCGCTGTCGCGCCCACCGGCGGGCGAGACGCCGCCGGGATTGCTCGAGTGGCTCGACACTTATCGCCGGCGCACGATTGCGATGAACTCGTCCGGCATCATGGATTCGATGGCCATCGACAAGGCGCTGCGCGGCAGCGGCATCGATTTCGTGTTCCTGAAGGGGCCCCTCCAGCAGCAACTGCTCTATGGCGACCATTTCATGAAGCCGTCCGGAGATGTCGACATATTGGTGTCGCCGGTCGGCTTCTTTAGAGCTCGCGATGCGCTGCGCTCGATCGGCTACGAGGTCGCCGGCAAGTCCCGCTCCGTCTGGTGGGTGCGCTTTCTGGGCGAGCAGCACATGGTTCGCAGCCAAGGTCGGAAATTGTCCACCGTCGATCTCCATTACCGGCTCCAGCAGCCGGGATCGCCCAGCCCGCGCGATACGGAAGGGTTCCTGCGCCGCAAGCGCGCGCTTGCGATCGCCGGCTCCAGCGTGCCGTTCATCTCGGCCTCCGACACTTTGCTTCTGTCCTGCATCAGTGTCGCAAAGGCGCTGTTCAACCGCGAGCCATGCGCGGGCTATGTCTGCGATATCCGGGCCGCTGCCAGTCGGCTGAGCGAGGCCGAGCAGCAGACTGTGCTCGACTACGCGGCCGAGCAGGGGCTGGCCGACACCCTGCTGCTGGGCCTGCGCGCCGCCGATGTGCTGCTTGGTGGCGCCGGCACGCTGCTGTCGGATCGGGCCACCAGGATCCTGTCACGCATCGGCAATGAAGACCTGTTCCACATGGTCATCGCGCCGTGGCTGTCGTCGCTCAGATGGCCGCAACGGCGCACCGTTTTGTGGGAATTGTGCGGCCGCGAACCTGTCCGCTATCTGACCGAGGCCGGCTGGGCCGCGTCAGCCGACCTCAGCCGGCGGATTTTCGAGCGGGAAAGCCGGTGACGATGAGGGTCGTCATGCAGCAGGCAGATAACGTTCCGTCCCGATCCGCTGGGGATGGATCGGGGTCCGGCGCCGCGCGCCGGGAGGGCGAGGGGCCTCGCGACACTTTATGCAATCGAAAGGCCACCCTATGTCCATGACAGAATCCCGGGTCTGCGTGATCATCGCGGCGCGCAACGGGGCCCGGACCATTCCCGCAGCCATCGCCTCGGCGCTGCGCGAGCCGGAGGTGGCGGAAGTCCTCGTCGTCGACGACCCCTCCACCCATGCCACCGCAAACGTGGCCCCCGCAGCCGACCAAGGCAGCCGCCGGCTTTCGGTCATCCGGCTCGACGCCAATCGCGGCCCGTCCTTCGCCCGCAATACCGCCATTGCCGGGTCGAAATCACCTTTCATCAGCATTCTCGACGCCGACGATTTCTTCCTTCAGGGACGGTTTCGCCAGCTGTTTGCCAGCGCCGACTGGGATTTCGCCGCCGACAACATCATGCTGATCCGTGACGATACGGCGACCGATGTCTCGAAGATCGTCGCCCCGTCCTTTTCGGCGGACCCGGAATTCCTCGACTTCGAGCGATTCATCGAGGGCAACATCTCCAGACGGCGTGTCCAGCGCGGCGAACTCGGCTTTCTCAAGCCGGTGATATCAAGAGCTTTCCTCGACAGGCATGGGCTGCGTTACGACGAGAACCTGCGTCTCGGCGAAGATTACGAACTCTACGCTCGCGCCTTTGCCCTTGGCGCACGCTTCAAGGTCATCCGTTCCTGCGGCTATGGCGCGATCGTGCGCGCCGATTCGTTGAGCGGGCGCCACAAGACACAGGATCTGAAGCGCCTCGCCGATGCGGATCTGGCACTGCTCGAGATCGACAGCCTGCCGGAAGGCTCCAAGGCCCTGCTGCGCAAGCACGAGCGGCATGTGCGTGACAAATACCGGCTGCGCAATTTCCTCGATGTGAAGGCCGAGCGCGGCATGGCGTCTGCCGCCGCCTATGCGCTGGCCAGCCAGTCGAACTTCATTCCCATCGTTGTCGGCGTGGCCGCCGACAAGCTCGATGCGTTGTTTCGCCACGCCGGTCTGTCCCCGCGGCAGCAGCCGGTGCCGCCTTTGCGCTTCCTCATGGCCGCTACCAACACGGCGGCGCAAAAGTAGGCTCCGCCAAGTCCGGGACGGCGGCCGCAAGGCTGAAAAAATTGCCTTTCTGAAACTCGGAGGTTGCCTACACGCCCCGACGATGGCACTGTATGTTGCGGTGCAGCAATTTTGGAAGGCCAACCGGATGGCTTCAATTTTCGGCTTCAGGTCCAGGGACCCAGCGCGCGACAAGCAGACCGATCTGGCGCGTTTCGACCGTCTGGCAAAGCTGTTGGATCAGATCACGGCCGAGATTGCGGCCGAGAAGACCGGGTTGGAGGCCCGCTACCGGTCGAAGTCCACCAACGCGGCCTTCCTGGTCGAGTCGATGGAGAACGGCTCGGCGTCGGCACGCAAGCTGTCGGAAGTCGGCGAGCTGACGAAGTCCATCCTGAACTGCGAACAGCGCATCGCCGAGCTGGTGCGCCAGACGAGCCGGATGAAGGAACTGCGTCATTCACTCGACGCGATCGTCGGCGAGGATGGCCAGAGTTCTGATTCGCACGGGGAATATGTCAAACCCGCAGGTCGCTTCGGCTGAACACGGTCACACGAGACACAGAAGAGAAAGTTCGGGGACGGAGGATCGGGATCGGCCCGTTAGCAATGTGGGCCAATCGGTGACTTTGGGTTGGGGCGGAACAGCACAAAGGTGAATTGATATGAACGCAGATCCGAAGACGACGCCCATGGCGGCAATCGATGCCATGATTTCGACGCGGCCAAATCGGCCAATGCGTCTTGTAAACCCAACGCGTCTTCTATCCGTTGGTGCGCTTCTGTTGGCGGCAGCCGCAGCTCTGCTCGGCGCCGCCCACCCCTCCCGCGCCCAGGACGCCTCCCCGGAGATGCAAAGCGCACCGTCCTTCGTCGACGATTTCAAGAGTTTCGATCGTTCGCGCTGGTATGTCTCCGACGGTTGGTCGAACGGCAATCACCAGAACTGCACCTGGTCGAAAAGCCTGGTAAAATTTTCCGACAACATGCTGACGCTCGGCTTCGAAAAGCGCAAACTGAAGGACCGCGAGTTCGCCTGCGCCGAGATCCAGACCAAGCAGCGCTTCGGCTATGGGACCTATGAAGCACGGATGAAGACCGACACCGGATCCGGTCTCAACGCCGCTTTCTTCACCTATATCGGCCCTGCCGACAAACAGCCCTGGTATGAGATCGACTTCGAGGTGCTGACCAAGGATACATCCAAGGTGCAGGTCAACAGCTACATCGCCGGCAAGCCCAAGAACGAGAAGCTGGCCGAGGTCGAAGGCGGCGCCGACAAGGGCTTCAACGACTATGCCTTTATCTGGGAAAAGGACCGGCTGCGCTGGTACGTCAACGGCAAGCTGGTCCAGGAAGTGACCAATCCCGAGCAATTGCCGACCCACTCGCAGAAGATATTCTTCAGCCTCTGGGGCAGCGACACGCTGAAAAACTGGATGGGCGCCTTTTCCGACCCCGGCCGCCAGGTGACGATGCAGGTGCAGCGCGTCGCCTTCACCGCGCTCGGCCAGCCGTGCCAGTTTCCGGAATCGCTGGCATGCAGTGTAAGCAGCATAAAGTAGATCTGAACCGGCCCGGCCATATAAGGCCAAAGGGCGTGAACAGGAATTAACCCGAATGAATTTGACGGTCTTTGGAATTGGCTATGTCGGTCTCGTGCAGGCCGCGGTGCTGGCGGAGGTCGGGCACCAGGTGGTGTGCGTCGATGTCGATGAAAAGAAGGTCGAGCGGCTCAACCAGGGCCTGGTGCCGATTTTCGAACCGGGACTGGAGGCCCTGGTCAAGGAGAACCACGCCGCCGGCCGCATCAAGTTCACCACCGATGCCGCCGCCGGCGTCAAGCATGGCGAGATCCAGATGATTGCGGTCGGCACGCCACCCGGCGAAGATGGTTCGGCCGACCTCAAATATGTGCTGGCGGTGGCCGAGACCATCGGCCGCGAGATGGACGGTCCCAAGATCGTCGTCGGCAAGTCGACCGTGCCGGTCGGCACCTGCGAAAAGGTGAAGGCCAAAATCGCCGCGACGCTGAAGGCGCGCGGGCGCCAGGACCTGGCTTTCGACGTCGCTTCCAATCCTGAGTTCCTCAAGGAGGGTTCCGCCGTCGCCGACTGCATGAAGCCTGACCGCATCATTGTCGGCACCAACAGCGAGGGCACCGAGGCGGTGATGCGGGAGCTCTACGCGCCGTTCAACCGCAACCACGAGAAGATGATCATGATGGACGTGCGCAGCGCCGAATTCACGAAGTACGCCGCCAACTGCATGCTGGCGACCAAGATCTCCTTCATGAACGAAATGGCCAATTTGGCCGAGCAGCTCGGCGCCGACATCGAGGAGGTACGCAAGGGCATCGGCTCGGATCCGCGCATCGGCTACCACTTCATCTATCCCGGCCTCGGCTATGGCGGTTCGTGCTTTCCCAAGGATGTCCGCGCGCTGATCAAGACCGCCGAAGGTGTCAAGTTCGACGCCAAGCTGCTGCGCGCCGTGGAGGAGCGCAACAATGCCCAGAAGTCGGTGCTGTTCGACAAGGTGCACCGTTATTTCAAGGGCAGTCTCAAGGGCAAGACCTTCGCGCTCTGGGGCCTCGCCTTCAAGCCCAACACCGACGACATGCGCGAGGCGCCGGCGCGCGTCCTGATGGAGGCGCTGTGGCAGGCCGGCGCCAATGTGCAGGCCTACGACCCCGAGGCGATGCAGGAATGCCAGGCCATCTACGGCCTGCGCGACGACCTTTTGTTGTGCGGCACCAAGGAGGCGGCACTGCGCGGCGCCGACGCGTTGCTGATCGCCACCGAATGGAAGAGTTTCCGCGCCCCGTCCTTCGACGCGGTGAAGGATGCCCTGACCACGCCGGTCATCTTCGATGGCCGTAACCTCTATGATCCCAAGGTCATCGCCCGTCACGGCATCGAGTATTTCTCGATCGGCAGGATGGCGGCGTGAAGGCAGGGCGGCACAACGCGGAGCCAGGTTCATGAAAGTTCTGTTTGCAGGCGGCACCGGCTACACGCCGCAATTCAGCGGGGGCGTCCAGTCGAGCACCCACCACCTGGTCGAGCAATTGCGCGAAAACGGTCACGAGGCATCCGTTCTGGCAGCCCTGTTCGGCGACGGCATGTTCGGCTTCAGGGCGCGCGCCAAGATGAAGCTCCTTCGTCAGCGCGCGGTCATCGACAATTTCCCGGGCTATCCGGTTGTACGGGCGTGGTTCCCCTGGGAAGCGGCCGACTTCGCCGTCAAAAAGTTGAGGCCGGATGTCGCGGTCGTGCAGTGCCACAATTCGGTGCCGATCGGCAGAGAGCTGCAGAGGCTTGGCGTGCCGCTGACCGTCTATCTGAGGAATGTCGAATTCGACGAATTGGCCGGCGATCTGCGTGAGCTCCATTCGGCGGTCTATATCGCCAACTCCGAGTTCACCGCGCGCGCCTATAAGGCAAAATTCGATATCGATTCGACGGTTATTCCGCCGACCATCAATCCCGCGTTCTACAGCACACCGACGACCGGTGAATTTGTCACGCTCATCAATCCATATGAGGAAAAAGGCTTCGATCTTGCGGTGCGCATTGCCGCCGCCTGTCCCGAGATCCCGTTCCTGTTCGTCGAAAGCTGGAAGCTCGACGACGATCATCGAGCCCGGATCGAAGCAACAATCTCTCCCCTCCAGAACGTCAAGCTGGAAAGCCGCACCAGCGACATGAAGACGGTCTACGGCCGCACGAAAATCCTGCTTGCGCCCAGCAAATGGGAAGAAGCCTGGGGCCGGGTGGCCTCGGAAGCGCATTGTAGTGGCATTCCCGTGGTCGGCTCGCGGCGCGGCGGTCTGCCGGAAGCGATCGGCGCCGGCGGCGTGGTACTGGACTACGACGCACCGCTCGCCGACTGGGTCGCAACGGTCAGGCGGCTGTGGAGCGACGAGGCCGAGTACGAGCGGCTGTCAGCGACAGCACGTCAGTTTTCGGAGCGGCGGCAAATGAACCCCGATAGCCAGTTCGCAACGTTCATGGGCGTTCTCGACCGCGCAAGACGTGTCGGTTTGGAGCGCGCAGCCTAAACGCGTCGTGTTGCAGTTCAGCTGAGACGCTGCACGACCGTGGTCGCGCAAAGTTCCCGTTAGCCAGGTCCAGACGTCGTGCGCCCGTCCGGATCACTTTTAATTGCTGCAGTGCAATATTTTGTGGCACTGCAGCAATCAACGTGTATTCTGCCTGTCTACATTAGGGCTTGTGCGATATGGACCGCTTGGTCCGAGCAAGCCCCAACCTTATGGGCGGGTCATGCGCGTGGGCTTTGTCGTCGGCGAATTCCCTCTGCTTTCGGAAACCTTCGTCGTGGACCAGATGGCTGGGCTGCTGGCGCGGGGCTTTCAGGTCGAAGTGGTCTGCGAAAAGATGCAAGGTGACCACCGAATTGACCGGCAAAGCGAGCCGATGGCGACGCTGCTCGCCAGAACCCGACATTGGTGGCGATGGGCCGCTGTAATCAGCAAATTTGTACAGCGTCTGCCGCCGCGTCTGCGATACAAGGCCTCGACCGTTCTCGACATCGCCTTTGCACGCCGCCTGAACCGCTGCGAGGTGATTGTCGCCCACTTCGGACAGAACGGCGAGAGAGCAGCCGCACTGAAGAAATGGAAGGTGCTCAAACCACCGATCATAACCATCTTTCACGGCGCGGACGTGGCGATCCCGGCGCGGCAGGCAGTGCTCGCGACACAATATGCCGGGCTGATCAAGCATGGGACCCTGAACCTGCCCGTCAACGATTACTTCCGCACGATGCTGCTGGAAGCCGGCCTGTCGCAGGCGAGCACGACGGTCCACCATATGGGAATTGACGCCCGCGAAATCGGCTATCGCTGGGAATCGTGGGAAGGCACCCAACTGGTCGTGACGACGGTTTGCCGCCTGGTCGAAAAGAAAGGCGTCGAGTTCGCCTTGCGAGCCTTGGCCTCCCTCAACGCCTCCCAGCCGCAGCTAGACTGGCGTTACGACATTGTTGGCGACGGTCCTCTGCGGATGAATCTGGAGAAGCTGGCCGTAGAGCTGGGCTTGGCTGGTCGCGTAACGTTCCTCGGCAGCCTCCCTCACGCGGAGGTGAAAAGACGGCTTCGCATGGCCCATCTCTTTTTGCTGCCAAGTATCACTGCCAGCGACGGGGATATGGAAGGCATTCCGGTCGCGCTCATGGAGGCCATGGCCGCCGGATTGATTGCGGTCAGCACGTATCATTCGGGAATCCCGGAGCTCATCAAGGATGGGGAGACGGGGTTGCTTGCGCCCGAGCGAGATATCTCAGCGCTTGCCGGCAAGCTTGCCTGGGCCGGGGAGCACCCGACCGAATGCGAGCGTATCGCGCTTGCCGCACGCCGCAAAGTCGAGGACGACTTCAACGCAGATGTTCTGAATGAACGATTTGCGCAGATCGTTACCCAACTGGCCACATCGAGCCCTGCGCATGAACCTGCCGGTCATGTCGGGGTTTCCGAGGGCTTGGCGGATCCTTCATCTGCCAGCTGACACTGCTGCTCTGCGTTTGATCGGCAGACACGCCAAGCCGAGGGAAATCTTGCTACACTGCACCAAAAATGTTGCAGTGCAGCAAGACCTATACTAACGTCCCTGCGGGTGGGCCAACAGCGGTAGAGTTCCATGCTGCATGTCTTGTGCCTCCGGCACCCTGTTTTCGGCCCGGCTTTTGTCAAGGGCACACCGGCTCAACGCACGAGCGCATCCTGCCGATGAAGATTTGCTTCGTAGTCGACAAGTTCCCCTCATTGTCCGAAACCTTTGTTCTCGACCAGATAGCCGGATGCCTTGAGCGCGGCATGGAAGTCGGCGTCGTCTGCAACGAGACGTCCTTCGGCAGGGACAGCAACATCGATGATCCGCGCTGGCAGGCGCTGCCAGGAAAGGTCGTATGCTGGTGGGGTGGCCTGGGTCGCTATCGCCCGCTGCTCAGGAAGTGGTCCGGCAGGTTCTGGGACAAGCTCTCGACCGCCATCGACATTGCTCATGTGCGAAAACTGCAGGGCGCCGACGTCATCGTTGCCCATTTCGGCAACAACGGCATGCGCGTGGCCCGCGCCATCAAGCGCGGGAGGATTTCCGCTCCCCTGGTGACGATATTTCACGGCCGTGATGTCGGCGAACCGCTGCATGACAATACGCTCGCGCGCTACAAGATTGTGTTCGAAAAGGGCGTTCTTCAACTGCCGGTGAATGCGTTTTTCCGCGATGCCTTGATTGAGGTCGGTGCATCGCCGGAGCAGGTTGTGGTTCACCATATGGGGGTGCGGCCGAGTGACATCGACTATCGGTGGCGTTCATGGGAGCAGGCTACGCTCTCTTTCATCTCGGTCTGCCGCCTGACTGAAAAGAAGGGCATCGAATATGCGCTTCGCGCGCTTGCTGGCCTGCCGCGGCGAGACTGGATCTACTCGGTGATCGGCGGCGGAGAACTTCTCGAGCAGCTGAAGGGGATCGCCGCAGAGCTCGGCATTGCCGACAGGGTGAATTTTCTTGGGCCCCGGCCGCACAGCGAAGTCAAACAGCGTCTGCGCGATGCGCATGTGTTCCTGCTGCCCAGCGTCGGCGCCCGCGATGGCGATCTGGAAGGCATTCCGGTTTCGCTGATGGAAGCGATGGCCGCCGGCCTGACGGTGGTCAGCACATATCATTCCGGGATCCCTGAACTGATCGATGATCACAAGACGGGTTTTCTCGTGGCTGAGCGGGACGTTGCGGCGCTGACCGGCAAGCTTGCCTGGATCGCCGAGAATCCGAAGCCGTGTGAAGGGATCGCTCTCGCGGCGCGCAAGAAGATCGAGGCGGAGTTCAACTCCGATCTGCTGAACCAACATTTCGTGGAAATCGCCATGCGGCTTGGCGAAACGAGGTCGCTTGCATGAACGCCAATCCGCCCCCCCAGTTCGGTCGTGTCGCCCTGCGCGGCGGGCTGGTAACCATCGGCGCCCAGGGCTTCAAGATGGCGATCCAGTTTCTCTCCGTCATCGTGCTGGCCCGTCTGCTCGTCCCCGAGGATTTCGGTCTGGTGGCTTCCGTCGGGCCGATCGTCGCCTTCGTCGGGCTGCTTCAGAATCTGGGCCTGCAGCAGGCTGTGGTTCAGCGCAAGGACATCAGCAACCAGCAGCTCAACCAGGTGTTCTGGATCAGCGCGCTCGTCGGGCTGGGCAGTGCCGTGGTAGTGGCCGGCCTGGCGCCTGCCATCGCCGCGTTCTATGGCGATAAACGTATGTCCGGCATCACCCTTGGCTCTGCCCTGCCGCTGCTTCTCGGCAGTCTCGCCGCAGTGCCGCTGGCGTTGATGAACCGGCACCTGCAGTTCGGCCAGCTCGCACTGAACGACGTGATAAGCGCCGCCGCCGGACTTCTGGCCGCCGCAATCGCGGCCTATGCGGGGTTGGGCTACTGGTCGCTGGTCATCGGCCCGGCGGTTTCGGCAGCTATCGCCCTGGCTGCCGCCTGGCTGGTGGCGCGTTGGACGCCTTTGCGGCCGGACCTGAAGGTCGATGCCGATATATTGTCGTTCGGCGCCAACCTGACCGGCTTCAACCTCGCCAACTTCTTCTCGCGCAATCTCGACAACATTCTCATCGGAAAATATTCCGGTGCGATCGAACTCGGCTATTACGACCGCGCCTACAAGCTCCTGTTGTTCCCGCTGCAGAACATCAACCAGCCGCTGACACGGGTTATGGTGCCGCTGCTCAGCCGCATCCACGATGACAAGGCCCGCTTTCGCGATATCTATGTGCGCACCAACTGGATGCTGGCGGCCGTTACCATGCCGGGCATCGCGGCGCTGACGCTGACCTCCAATCAGATCGTCGGACTTCTCTTCGGCGCGGGCTGGGCACCGGTCGCACCGATCTTTGCCTGGCTGGGCATCGCCAGCCTGGTCCAGTCCGTTTCAAGCACGACGGGATGGATATTCATCTGTCAGGGCAAGACGAAGACCATGTTCCATTGGGGCATCTATTCGTCGCTGACGACCGTCGCTGCCTTCGTCGTTGGCCTGCACTGGGGCGCCGTCGGCGTTGCCGCGGCCTATGCCATCAGCGGTTACGTGCTGCGCGTTCCCGTGCTGGCGCTACTGGTCCATCGCGTCGGTCCGGTGACCGCCGCCGACTTCCTGCTCATGCAGGGGCTTTTCATCGCCTCGTCCCTGCTTGCCTGGTTCCTGTACCTGTGGTTGCCGGCGTCTCTAACGGGCCAGTCAGACCTGCTCGCGGTCTTTTTGGCGCTTGCCCTCAACTACGGCATCGGTCTCGTTTTCATGCTTGCCGTCCCGCAGTCGCGACGCGCTTTGTTCACCACCCTGTCCAACGCCGCGCGCAATATCCGCTGAGCGGCCGGCGAACAGCGGCGCCAGTAGGTTTGTGGCCGACATTGCCGAAGCATGTTCTTCGAGCACGGCCTGAAGGCTTGTCTTGCGATAGCGGTCGAGATCTCCCGCAAACCGGCCGAGCTTTTCGCGCGCCTCTTCGGGCGTCACGGTGTCGATGTCGAGCAGCACATCGTCGACACCGATTCGCTTGGCCACTTCCTTGGTTTTGAACTCGTAGGCGATCGGCAGCACCGGCGTGCCGACGCAAAGCGACATGATCATCATATGCATGCGCGTCGCGACGACGAAGTCGAAGCCCTTCACCAGCGCCATCAACTGGTCCGGCGTGTGGAACGAAGCGTCCACTGTCACGTGGCTGGCGATCTCAGGATCGAGCTTGGCAACGATGGCCTGCGCGGTCTTGGAATCGTCATGGGCATATTCCGGCACGCCCTGACACGTGGAGACGAAGGTCACCTCCTTGCCAAGGTCCCTGACAAGAATTGTGGCGATCTCGCGGATCGAATCCAGATAGCGGCGCATGCCGCCCTCACCGTCGCTGACGTAGTTCCAGTGGCGGACCGAAATAGCGACGCGGCCCGTCGACGCCGGCGGCTGGCTGGAAGCGAGACGCTTGCCGATCCTGTCGGTATCCGCCAAGGCGAATACGGCATCGGCCACCACGTGGCACTTGCCGAGATCCTTCACCAAATCCCGGATATGGGTCCGCGACCGTTCGTCGCGCAGCAGGATGAGCGGGCTGCGGTCAAAGATCGGGCCGAGCTCCTGGCGGTTGTAACTTTTGTCGAACGGACCGAGGGATTGCGTGAAGAAGACCGGATCCTTGCCAAATACGGCATCGAGCCTGAACTGATTGAGGCGTCGTTCGAGATTGTAGTTCTCGACGAGATAGGTTCCCCCTGTGGTGACCACCATGTCCGCGTCGGCGTAGATATCGAGACCGCGCCGGACGCGATAGGTGAAAAAATTGCCTAGGGCGCTGCTGCCAAACCAGCGCAGGGCCTGGAGAACGAGCCGATTGTAGATCGGCTTGAACCGGTCCCTCAGCCCGCTGCCATTCTTGTATCGGAACAGGGATTCCGACAGCAGCTTATGAAATTCGAGGTCGGGATAATCCGTCTTCGGATAGAGTCGTTCCGCAACTTCGGGCTGGCTGTCGAAGACGGCAAACCGCACGTCGCCTTGCACGATCGTCTTGAGAATGTGGCGGATCGCCAGCAGAATCGCCGCATCCCCGGTATTCAGGCAGACTGTGTTTTCAACGACGATCTTCATGGGATACCTCATTTCGTCAGCAGATTCCGCGGCGGGGCCTGCGGTGCCTAGGACGGGCATGGTGACCGAAAACACCAAGGCCAGGACGATCCCGATGCGGCTCGCGTCACAATTCATCGCTGCATCGGGCTGGGTGACCAGCCAGAGCGGCGCTCAAGCCCAACGGAGGGTAACGCATCAATTTTGCAGTGCAACAAAAAACGTGCACTTATGCTACGGCGCACCAAAAATGTTGCGATGCAGCAAAAGCTGGGTTAGCATTCCCGTGGGTGGGCCAACAGCGGTCGAGTTTTCATGCTGCATGTCTTGTACCTTGTGCACGATGTCTCCGACCCGGCGGTGCGCCGGCGGATCATAATGCTCAAGGCAGGCGGCGCGCGGGTCACGTTGGCCGGCTTCCGTCGGACCACAAATGCTGTTCCCGACGTCGAGGGGCTGCAGCCGGTCGACCTCGGCGCGACGCGTGACGGCCGATTCGGCCAGCGTCTGGCGGCGGTCGCCAAGGCGGCGCTGTCGATAGGCTCGAAGCTTGCGGCGATGCCGAAGCCCGACCTCATCATCGCGCGCAATCTGGAAATGCTGGCGCTGGCCAGGCGCGCCAAGGCCGCCTTTCGCGGCGGCGTGCCGATCGTCTACGAATGCCTCGACATCCATCGCCTGGTGCTGCGCAATGACATGCTGGGCAAGGCGCTGCGCACAGCGGAGCGTTATCTCGCCCGCGACGTGAAGCTTCTGGTGACGAGCTCACCGGCCTTCATCGTCAATTATTTCAAGCCGTTCGGGCAGGTCGCCGCACCGGTGGAACTGGTCGAAAACAAATACTTCGAAACCGCGCCGATCGCCTTGGATGACAGGTCAAAGGCCGAAAACCCTGCAGCACCCCCGTGGCGCATCGGCTGGTTCGGCGCGCTGCGCTGCCGCCGCTCGCTGGAGCTGCTGGCCGACTTCACGCGCCGTCAGGGCGGGCGCTTCGAGGTCGTCCTCCGGGGCCGTCCGGCACTCTCGGAATTCCCGGATTTCCATGCTTTTGTCGAGGCCGAACCCTATCTCTCCTTTCGTGGCCCCTACCGCAACCCGGAAGACATGGCCGCGATCTACGGCGAAGTGCATTTTTCCTGGGCGATCGATTTCTTCGAGGAAGGGCAGAATTCGGAATGGTTGCTGCCCAACCGCCTCTATGAGGGCTGCCGCTTCGGCGCCGTACCGATCTCGATGGGCACTACCGAGACGGGGCGCTTTCTCAACCAGCAGGACATTGGCATCCTGCTTTCCGATGCCACGCCCGAAATCTTGGAAACCGCGCTCGGCCGCATGGACCAGGAGCACTTCGGCAAGGCCAAGGCGCGTGTGCTGGCCCGCAACCCACGAACCTGGAGTTACGACCGCAGCGACTGCCGCGCCTTTGTCGACAGGCTGCGCGGCCTTGCGGTTGCCCCTGGTTCGTTCGCCACCGAGGCACTGGCCTGAAGGATGACCAATGACAAAAGTGCAGTTCATGGAAAGGCGCCGATGACGCAAACCGAAGCGCTGCCGCCAAGCCTGATCGTCATTCCGTGCCTGAATGAGGCAGCCCATATCGGCGCGTTGCTCGAGCAGCTCAGGCCGGCAGCGCTAAGGCTCGGCGCCCGCATCGTCGTTGCCGATGGCGGCAGCACCGATGGTACTTTGGCCATTGTCGAAGCGGTTGCGGCCAAGGACCCTCAGGTCGTCCTCCTGCACAACCCAAAACGTATCCAGAGCGCGGCGATCAATCTCGCCGTCGCCAGCCTCGGTGACGGCGCCGAATACCTGATCCGCATCGATGCCCATGGCGGCTATCCCGCCGATTATTGCGACCGGCTGGTCGAGGAGGCGCTCGCCACTTCAGCCGATTCGGTCGTCGTCTCGATGCTGACCAGCGGCAGCGGCGCGGTGCAGAAAGCGGTCGCGGCGGCGCAGAATTCCAAGCTCGGCACCGGCGGCTCCAAGCACCGGCACCTCTCGGCCGGCGAATGGGTCGACCACGGCCATCACGCGCTGATCCGGATCTCGGCCTTCACCGCGGTCGGCGGCTATGACGAGACCTTCAGCCACAATGAGGATGCCGAACTCGACTACCGCCTGCGCCGGGCAGGCTACCGCATCTGGATGAGCGGCAAGACGCAGATGGTCTACTATCCGCGTTCGTCGCTGAAGGGCCTGTATTTCCAATATATCGGCTACGGGCGCGGCCGCGCCAAGAATGTGCTCAAGCACCGCATGATCCCGAAAGTTCGGCAGATGATCCCGCTGCTGGTGGCGCCGGTCGTCCTTCTCGCGGTATTTTCCTTTATCCACTGGCTGGCGGCGGTGCCGCTGCTGGTCTGGGCTTCGGTCTGTCTGGGCTACGGCGCTGTGACCGCCATCAGCCAGCGCAATCCCAACAATGTGCTGGCGGGCATTTCGGCGATGGTCATGCATTTCGGCTGGTCGCTCGGGTTTTGGCTGCAACTGCTCGGCTCGCGATCGCAGCGCGGGGTGGCATGATGGTCGCCGACAGCCGCCGAATCGACATCTGCGTCTGCACGTTCCGGCGGCCGGAACTGGCCGACACGCTGCGGTCGCTCGCTGCCATGGATATGCCTGCCGGTTTCGGCATCGGCGTCATCGTCGCCGACAATGACGACGAGCCGACCGCCGAGCCGCTGGTGACCGCGCTGGCGAGCGAATTGAAGCTCGTGGCCCGCTACCGGCACGCTCCGGCGCGCAACATCTCGGTTGCCCGCAACGCCTGTCTTGATGCCAGCACGGCCGATTTTGTCGCCTTCATCGACGACGATGAAACCGCTTCCCGGCAATGGCTGGCCGAACTGATTGCTATCGCGGAGACAAGCGGCGCCGACGCCGTGCTCGGTCCGGTGCGGGCGCTCTACCGCCCGGATGCGCCGGACTGGATGCGCAAGGGCGATTTTCATTCGACCTTGCCGGTCTGGGTGCAGGGCGAAATCCGCACCGGCTACACCTGCAACGTCCTTTTGAGGATGAGCGCCGACAGCTTGCGCGACCGTCGTTTCAGCCTGGCGCGCGGCCAGAGCGGCGGCGAAGACACCGAATTCTTCGACCGCATGGTCAAGGCAGGCGGTCGCATCGCCTTTGCGCCGGAGGCGTTGGTCGAGGAAGTCGTGCCGCGTTCGCGAGCCGCTTTCGACTGGCTGCGCCGCCGCCGCTTCCGCTTCGGTCAGACGCATGGCCACCTTGTTGGCCACAATGCGGGCGCAGTCCGTCGGGCGAAGGAGGTCGGCCTCGCCTCGGCCAAGGCCGCCTATTGCTTCGGCATGGCGGCGTTGACTGCGATTAGCCCGGTCCGCCGCAACCGCAGCGTGCTGCGCGGCATCATGCATGTCGGCGTCGTCAGCGGCCTGGTCGGTATCAGCGAAATTCGCCAATACGGACTGTCTTCCCCGCAGCAAGGAGGCAAGCGTGCAGCCTGACGTCTCCTTTGTCATCGCAGCCCACAATGCCGCGGCCACGCTCGACCGGGCGATCGCAAGCGCCATGGCCCAGCGCGATGTCAGCGTCGAAATCATCGTCGCCGACGACCAGTCGCGCGACAACACGCTCGACGTCGCAAGAGCCTATCCAAAAGATGTCGTCAAAGTGGTTGCGCTGCCGGCAAATCGTGGCCCTGGCGGCGCCAGGAATGCCGGGCTCGAACTGGCTTCCGGGCGCTGGGTCGCGGTGCTCGATTCCGACGATGCCGTCCTGCCCGGGCGGCTTTCCGCCATGATCGCGCGGGCCGAAAGCGCGGGCGCTGTGATCGCCGTCGACAACCTCCAGGTGGTGCGCGAGGACGGCATTGCTGAAGCGACGATGTTTCCCGCCAAATATCTGGAGGGCCTGCGTGAAATCACGCTCGCCGACTACATCGCTGGCAACATCGTTTTCGAATCCACGTTCAACCTTGGCTATCTCAAGCCGATCTTCCAGCGCCGTTTCCTGATCGAAAACGGGCTTCGCTATGATGAAAGTCTGAGCATAGGCGAGGATTACATCCTGCTCGCCAACGCGCTGGCCAAGAGCGGAAAATGCGTCGTCGAGCCGACGACCGGCTATATCTACCACATCCGCACGGGCTCGATCTCGCGCGTGCTCGAGCTTCACCATATCGAGGCGATGCGCAAGGCCGACGCGGTCTTCGCCGAGACCAATTCCATGGACGCTGCTGCTGCGGCCGCCTTCGCCAAACGCGCCCGCAGCCTGCGCAAGGCGGCATCGTTCCTGTCGCTGGTCCAGCACATCAAGGCGCGTTCGCCGTTGAAAGCGATACGCACCGCGCTAAGTGATCCGGCGGCTGTCAGGCACATGTCGATGCCGATCGCCGTCCGCCTCAAAAGGGTGGCGGCGCAGTTTGCCGTCGGCGCGGAGAGGTAAGGAGGGCGAGTACATGAAGACGTTTGTTCGTGGCCTGCAACAGGCTGAAATCGATCTGCTCAGAAGGAATTTGCGATGAAGAAAATCAGGAAGGCAGTCATCCCTGTGGCGGGGCTTGGAACACGGTTCCTGCCGGCAACCAAGTCGATTCCGAAGGAGATGCTGCCCGTGGTCGACCGGCCGGTCGTCCAATATGCGGTAGACGAGGCCTTCGAAGCCGGCATCGAGCACATCGTGTTCGTCACCGGCCGCAACAAGGCTGTCATCGAGGACTACTTCGACCTGCACCCCGAACTGATTGGAACGCTCGAACAAACCGGCAAGAAGACCCAGCTGGAGGCGCTCGAAAGCATGCTGCCCGTGGCCGGCGCCACCAGCTTCATCCGCCAGCAGTCGCCACATGGTCTCGGCCATGCGGTGTGGTGCGCACGCGAAGTCATCGGCGACGAGCCCTTCGCCCTGCTGCTCCCCGATATGGTGTCGTTCGGTCGCCGAGGTTGCCTGGCTGAAACAGTCGATCTCTATCAGCAGACCGGCGGCAATGTGATCGCCGTCGAGCGCTGTGATCCCAGCGAGACCAGCAAATACGGCATCGTCGGGCGCGGCGCCGAGACAGGGAGCGGCTTCGAGGTGACTGCCATGGTCGAAAAGCCGGCGCCGGCCAATGCGCCGTCGAACTATTACATCAACGGCCGCTACATCCTGCAGCCCGAGATCTTCTCGCTGCTGGGCAACCAGCAGCGCGGCGCCGGCAACGAAATCCAGCTTACCGATGCCATGGTGCGGCTGGCGAAAAGCCAGTCTTTCTTTGCCCAGCCTTTCAATGGCCGCATGTTCGACTGCGGCTCCAAGGAAGGCTTCATAGAGGCGACCATCGCCTTCGCGCTGGCGCGCGACGACATGAAGGGACCTGTGCTGGAAATGCTGCAGGCGTTCGTGCGGTCGCATGAGCGTCAGGAAGTGGCCGCATAATGCCCATCTTTCGAGGGCATATGCGTTTGGACGATGGCGCGGCTCATGCCTGCACGCCTGGCCGCTCAGGCCCGGCGCCGGATGGCATGAAGCTTGCGTTGCATATCTTGCCCCCGATCTCCGCAGCTTCGGACGAGGTGGGACCTGACCCGTCTCGCTCCGGCGCCTGTAACCTAGAATTGGATCGAAGATGAATTATGCCAGCTTTCCTCTCGACAAGAGGATGCCATTGCCCAACCCCGATCAGGAAAAGGGTGAAGACTTCATCGACGTCGAGCGCCTGCTTGGCATGGCGGCGCGTCAGGTCAAGGTGGTGGCGGTCTGCGCCATCATCGGCCTGTTCCTGGGGTTGCTCTATCTGCAGACCACGCCCAAGCAATACATGTCGGTCGCCAGCGTGCTGATCGACGAAGGCCTGAACAAGGTCATCGACGACATCTCGGCTGCATCCGTCACCATGCAGACCGACGCCGCCCTGCTCAGCCAGATCGAAATCATCACCTCGGCGCGGCTGGCCTCGGTGGTGGTCGACAAGCTGAAACTCGACCAGAACGCAGAGTTCATGAACCCGCCGCAATCGGCGCTGGTCAAGGGCATCGGCTTCGTGCGCGGCGTGATCGGCTATTTCCGCTCAAGTTCCGCCGAGCAGATTCCCGGCATGGAAAACGTCGATGAGGCGACACGCCAGGCCATGATGCAGACGGCGCGCCACGACTATGCCGTGCTGAAGCTGCAGAGCGAGGTGCTGGCGCAGCGCAACGGCCGCTCCTATGTGCTCGCCATCGGTTACCAGTCGACCAATCCGGCGCTCGCCACCGCCATCACCAAGGCCTATGCCGACGCCTATCTCGCCGACCAGCTCAACGCCAGTTTCGACGCCACCGAACGCGCTGCGGTCTGGCTGCAGGGCCGGCTGACCGAGCTTCGTCAGAACTCACAGGCGGCCGCTATGGCGGTCGAGAAATTCAGGGCCGAGCATGGTCTGGCCGCCAACAGCGACGGCCAGCTGATCAGCGACAAGCAGATTGCCGATCTCACCGCGCAACTGATCGTCGCGCAGGCCGATACGGCGCGCGCCAGCGCCCGCTATCAGCAATACAAGACCATCGTCGAAAGCGGCTCGGACAATGCCTTCAACGATTCCGCCATCTCAAGCGATCAGCCGGCAAGCTCGGTCATTGCAACGCTCAAGACCCGCTATCTCACAGTCGCCAAGCGGCTGCAGGACGTGACGGCCAATTTCGGCGCCGACCATCCGCAGGCGGTGGCGCTGGCCAAGGAGAAGGCCGACCTGTCGACTCAGATTTTCGGCGAGTTGAAGCAGCTGACCGAAAGCTATCGCAATGAATATGAAGTCGCGCTTTCACGCGAGACCTCACTGAGGCAGAAGATCGCCGACGCGGCCGGCAAGAGCTCCATCGACAACCAGAGCCAGGTCAAACTGCGCGAGCTCGACCAGCAGGCGCAGGCGCTCACTACGCTCTACCAGACCTTCCTTAGCCGCTACGAGGAGGCCTCGCAGCAGCAATCCTTCCCGGTCGGCAAGGTCCGCATCATCTCGGATGCCTCAACGCCGCTTTCCGCCTCAAGCCCGCGCACCTCCAGGGTGCTGGCGCTGTCGCTGGTGCTTGGCGTGCTGCTTGGCGCCGGCTTTGGGGGCCTGAATGAGTTCAACGAGCGCTTCTTCAGGACCGGCGAGGACATTCGCGATCGCGTCGGCCTCAAATTCCTCGGCTATTTGCCGATGATCGGCGGCAGGCTCGGCAAGGACGCCGACGACGGTGCGGCGGATGCCAAAGGCGCCAACACATTGTCGGCGGCCGAGAAACGGGCGCGCTTGCGGGTCAGCGTCGATGCGCCGGCATCGATGTTCTCCGAAACGCTGCGCAACGCCAAGATCGCCTTCGACGTTGTCATGGAAGGGCAGGGCAGCCGGGTCATAGGCGTGGTCTCGATCCTGCCAGGCGAAGGCAAATCGACGGTCGCCGCCAATCTCGCCGGATTGCTGGCCGCCAACGGCTCGAAGACGCTTTTGATCGATGCAGATCTGCGCAATCCTGGCCTCAGCCGCAACCTCGGCATGGAGGCCGAGCAGGGATTGATGGAAGCCGTGGTCAACGGCCAGACCTGGCAGTCGGTCGGCAAGGTCGACCGCCAGACCAAGCTGGCGATCATCCCGGCCGTGCTGCGTGGCCAGTTCTCGCATACCAGCGAGCTGCTGTCGTCGGCCGGCATGCGGCGCTTCATCGACAACGCCAAGGAGACGTTCGAGTACATCATCGTCGACCTGCCGCCGCTCGGCCCCGTGGTCGACGCCAAGGCGTTTGCGCCGCTGGTCGACGGCTTCGTGCTGGTTGCCGAATGGGGCCGCACGCCGCGCGCCATGGTGCGCTCGCTGCTGGAGCAGGAACCCTACGTCGCAAGCAAGGTCGTCGGCGCCGTGCTCAACAAGGTCGATCTGAAGAAGCTGCCGAAATACGGCTCGCTCGGCGGCTCGGAAAAGTTCTTCGACCGCTATTCGACCTACTATCTGGAGAAATCGGACGTGCGGGCGAAGACCGCCGCCTGAACGGAGCGCGATCCTGAAAAGGAGCGTGATCCGGAAAAGCGGATCCGGTTTCGGAAAGGATCACGCTCAAACGAAGAAGCACGGCAGGTCAGGAAAAGATCAGCTTGCCGAATTTACCCACGATCCTGAGCGCTGTCAGCCGGCCGCTTTGAAAGGCGCCGGTGTCGATGCCGAGCCTTCGCCCGTCAAGCCTGGGGATATCGACCGGCGTGTGCCCATGCACCACAAAGCGGTCGAGCAGATGGGCGGCGTTGAAGAACTCGTCGCGGATGTTGAGCAGATCCTGCTCATCCTGTGCGACCAGGTCGATACCCGGCCTGATACCGGCATGGACGAAAACGAATTTATCCGAACAGAGCAGCACCGGCAGGCTGCGCAGAAAGTCGATATGGCTGGCCGGAATGACTTCCTTCACGCGCCGGTCGACCTCGTCGCTCGAGGCATAGAGGCTGGCAAGCCGCGCCGGATCGACCCCATAGGAAAACAGCGTCTCGAGGCCGCCGACCGCCAGCCAGCGGTCCCGCGACAGATATCCGTCGAGATAGTTCAGCATTGCCACTTCGTGGTTTCCCGCCAGGCAGACGCGCAGGAAGCCTTGTGGCGGCGCCGCCAACAGATGGTCGAGCACGCGCGCCGATTGCGGCCCGCGGTCGATATAGTCGCCAAGCATCACGATGATCTTGCGGCCGCTGAACTGCTGCGCGTCGCGCTGAACATTCTGCTCAAGCGACAGCAATTCCTTGTAGCAGCCATGCACGTCGCCGACCGCGTAGACGATTGCGTCCTCCATATCCATCTCCAGGCGCTCGCGCGGCGCCGGCCGGGGAGGTCTGGACCGCTGAAACAACGCCACTGGGACCGTCAGACCCCGATGCCGCGGGCTTTGAGCGCCGCGGTGATCTCGTCAAGAATGGCGGGATCGTCGATGGTCGCCGGCATCGTCCATTCTTCCTTGTCGGCGATCTTCTGCATGGTGCCGCGCAGGATCTTGCCGGAGCGCGTCTTGGGCAGGCGCTTGATCGTCACCACCATCTTGAAGGCGGCGACCGGGCCGATCCGTTCGCGCACCAGCCCCACCACTTCGCCTTCGATGGCAGCGGTATCGCGCGACACACCGGCATTGAGCACGACGAAGCCGAGCGGAACTTGGCCCTTCATCACATCGGCGACGCCGATGACGGCGCATTCGGCAACATCGGGGTGCGCTGAAAGCACCTCCTCCATGGCCCCGGTCGACAGCCGGTGTCCGGCGACATTGATAATGTCGTCTGTGCGCGCCATGACATAGAGGTAGCCGTCCTCGTCGATCATGCCGGCATCGGCCGTCTTGTAGAAGCCGGGAAATTCCTCGAGATAGGCTTGCCGGAAACGCTCGTCGGCATTCCACAGCGTCGGCAGGCAGCCGGCCGGCAGCGGCAGTTTCACCACCACATTGCCAAGCGTGCCGCGCGGCACTTCATGGCCGGCATCGTCGAGCACGCGAATGTCGTAGCCCGGCATCGGCACGCCGGGCGAGCCGTATTTCACCGGCAGCAGGCCGAGGCCTGCCGGGTTGATGGTCATCGGCGAGCCGGTCTCGGTCTGCCACCAATGATCGACCACCGGCACGTTGAGTTTCTGCTCCGCCCATTTGATGGTTTCCGGGTCTGCGCGTTCGCCGGCCAGGAACAGAGTGCGGAATTTCGACAGATCGTATTTCGGCACGAATTCGCCCTTGGGGTCCTGCCCCTTGATGGCGCGGAAGGCTGTCGGCGCGGTGAACAGCGCGACCACGCCGTGTTCTGCGATCACCCGCCAATAGGTGCCGGCGTCGGGTGTGCCGATCGGCTTGCCCTCGAACAGCACGCTTGTCGCACCATGCAGCAGCGGTCCGTAAACGATGTAGGAATGGCCGACCACCCAGCCGACATCGGAGGCCGCCCAGAACACTTCGCCCGGTCTGACGCCGAACTCGTTTTCCATCGTCCATTTGAGCGCGACCATGTGGCCGCCATTGTCGCGCACGATGCCCTTAGGCTGGCCGGTCGTGCCGGAGGTGTAGATGATGTAGAGCGGGTCGGTGGCGAGCACCGGAACGCAATCGACGTTGGCGCCCGCGGCGCGCTCGCGGGCAACGGCGTCGGCAAAATCGATATCGTAATGCTCCCTCAGATCGCAGCGCAGCTGGTCGCGCTGCAGGATCAGGCAGGCGTCCGGCTTGTGGCGGGACATTTCGATCGCCTTGTCGAGCAGCGGCTTGTAGGCCACGACACGTCCAGGCTCCAGGCCGCAGGACGCGGAGATGACCAGCTTCGGCTTGGCGTCGTCGATGCGGGTGGCGAGCTCGTGCGAGGCAAAGCCGCCGAACACCACCGAATGCACCGCGCCGATGCGGGCACAGGCAAGCATCGCGACCGCCGCTTCGGCCACCATCGGCATGTAGATGATGACGCGGTCGCCTTTGCGAATGCCGCGGTTCTTGAGCACCGAAGTCAGCGCTACCACTTCGCGCTTCAATTCGGCATAGGTGAATTTCTTGACCGTGCCGGTGATCGCGCTGTCGTAGATAAGTGCGATCTGGTCGGCGCGGCCGCCTGCGACATGGCGATCGAGAGCGTTGAAGCAGGTGTTGCAGGTGGCCCCGTTGAACCAGCGCCCGTAAACGCCGGCCTTGGCATCGAAGACGCTGGTCCACGGCGAATACCAGTCGATCGCCTCGGCCGCATCGGCCCAGAATTGTTCCGGGTCGCGTTTCCAGCCGTCATAGACCTCGTGGTAGCGTGACGCCATTCATCCCTCCTCGGGAAAACTCTCTATCTTGCAATAGCCTATGCGGGTTTTCCCGGCCACGTCTTTCCCCAAATGCCATGTCGTTCCCGAAATTTGGGGCTTGGCCGATCTCGCCTTGGCCATAAATTGCAGGCACCATGGCCGGGTTTGAAATCGGGGCAGGCGCGCAATGACGGTACGATACGGGGTTGGATCTGCCGTTGGAGCAGCGCTGCTGTGGACGATCGTTTCCTCCGCCCAGGCCGGCGATGCCGCCGCCAGGCGCATCATCGGCTTTTCCCCCGACGGCAGATATTTCGCCTTCGAGCAATATGGCGAGCTCGACGCTGCCGTTTCCGGCTGGTCGCAGATCGACATCATCGACACAAGCACAGACGAGTTCGTCGGCGGCAAGCCGATCCTTGTCCTCGATCAATCGGAAGAGGCGACCACGACGGTGGAGCAGGCACGGGCGCAGGCCGCAAAGCAGGCCGCGCCAATCCTGGCCAAATACGGCATCGCCGAGCGCGGCACGCGCACGGCCTCCGACAGGTTCACCTTCCCGGACGACACGGTCGAGTACAACGACATTTCCCGCCTCGAGCAGGCCGCGCAGAAATGGCTGTCGCCGTTCTATGGCGAAACACAGATTTCGACCATCCAGCTCGATGAGATTTTGGCCGACAGCAAGACGGACTGCTCGGCAAGCTTTGATGACGCCAAGCCAAGCGACCAGGCTCTTCCGAGCGACAAGACACTTCAGGGCGAAAAGAAACTTCAAGGCGCCAAGACGGGCAAGGCGCGCGGCTTCCGCCTGTCGCTGCAGGGGCAGGACGGCAAGCCGTTCAAGGTGCTGCACGAGGACAAGGCCGTGCCGGGCTCGCGCAACTGCCCGACTTCCTACAGCCTGTCGGAATCCTACGAATACACCCCGCCCGGCAGGCCGGCGGTAGTGGCGGTGCTGGTGCAGCGCTTCAGCCAGGGCTTCGAAGGACGCGACCGCCGCTTCATCGCCGTAACCGGCCAGGCACGCTAAGCCGCGGCCCGTCTTGTGGCAGGCAGAAAAAGCTCATGCGCCCGGAGAAAGCAGGGCGTTCGTGTCGGATATCAGTCTTAAAGCGGCAAGGCCGCCAGCATCAGCCCGACGCCACCCGCGATCAATATGGCGGCTGCCAATGCTTTTCGATGACGTTCGAACGCGGTCGGAGCCCGCTCCCAGTTGTAACGCATACCCAATGCTCTCCCAAAACCCCGCGACTCCATAGCTTACTTTAGGTAAGAAAAGCAAGACCTTGACCCTGCGAGATAGCTGGCTTGACCGTTTGCGGCGGTGATTCCCAGCTGCAATCACCGACTATTTCTGGGGTGCTTCCCTGTTCTCAGGCTCTGAATGATGTGGAAGTTACCACAATCTGAAATTGGATGTCTCCATTAGCTTCGGTTGCCTGTGTCGTGAGGATGGTGGCGTTGCCGGATTGCCACAGAACGGTCAGGCCGGCCTGTTCTCCCTCTCGTCCGCGCAATGGACAGACCCGCATCGCCGCGCTATCTGCTCTCCAGGAAAATGGTGGAGGGGCTCCATGGCCCAAATCGGTTCTGAAATGGTTCTGCGGCTGGCGGACGACGCCTCGGTCCAGCATGTCGGCGATGGCGCCGTCGTGCTCTTGGCGCGCAGCGGCCAGCTTTACACCTGCAACGGCACCACCGAAGCCTTTCTCGACAAGGTGGACGGCGCCCGCAGCCTTGACCAGATCGTCGTCCTGTTGTCTGACGAGTTCGAGGTCGACAAGGGCACGCTCGACCAGGACATGGCGGCGCTGGCCGCCGAACTGGTGAGCGAAGGCATTCTCGCCGACCCGGCTCCCTGATGGTGGACGGCGTTCTCCTGCGCGCTTTGTTTCGTGTCCATTTATGGGCAAGCGCGCGGCTGATGCCGACCCTGATCGGCCGCCGCAGCTTCGAATCGGTGCTGAAATGGGCGCCGCTCAGCGCACACACCCCTTATCGCGGCCTGTCGTCAGCCTACATCGTCGCTGCCGTCAACCGGACCGTCCGGCACCCCTGGCTGATGCGCGACCGCAGATGCCTGCGCGAGGGCCTGCTCGCCCACCGCTTCCTGCGCTTTGCCGGCTTCGATCCGGATCTGCGCTTCGGCGTCGATCCGAAGTCGATGCAGGCGCCGCGTATGTCTGCCCATTGCTGGGTCTGTCTCGATGGCCGCCCGGTGGTCTCGGACAGCCTCCCCGGCATGGTGCAGATCTATCGCCATCACGCCGATGCCGGAAAGGCGCACGCTGCTTGACCGGTCCGGCGACCACCTTCTGCTATGATCTCCAGGGCCAGGTCATCAGCATATCGGCCTCGCGGGCCGATCTCTGGCCGAGCTTCGACCTCTTGCTCGGCACGTTGCGCGTGAGCGGGCCGGTCGAGCCCGATTTCCGCGTCGACATCGTCGAGACGCGGGAGTTACCGGAATCGCCTGCCGGAAAACTCGCTTTCGACGGCGAGGTGCCGGAGGACGGCCATTGCCGGCTGATCGACGGTGGCGGCACCGTTCATCTGGTCTTTCTCGGCCTGCAGACCGTCTCGATCAATGCCGATGGAGGCTGGGCCGAGATACGAGTCCATCCCGATGCCAAGGTCAAATGGACGGTGCTGATGATGGTGCTGGATGCAGCACTTGATGCCGGCGACCAGCACATGCTGCACACCGCCGGCCTGACATTGCCCGGCCGCGAGGCGCTCGTGCTGATCCATGCGCCGAGCGGCACCGGCAAGTCGACGACGTCGCTGGCGCTGGCGTCGCAAGGTTTCGGCCTGTGCTCGGATGACGCCATGATCCTCAAGGTTTTGGCCGGTGGCGGCATCACGGCCTGGGGCTTGCCGCGCAAGGTGAAGGTCCACCGCCACACCGCGGCAATGCTGCCCTTCGTGGCGCCTTGCCTTGGCGACAAATGGGACGCCAATGGCGAGCAGGCCGTCTCGCTGGAACGTCTCGCCGAGATCATCCGCATCGAGGAAACTGTCGGCAGACCGGTTGCGGCACTGTTTCATCTCGCCCGCTCGGCGGACGCGCAAACCCGGCTCGTGCCCATGACCAGGACAGACGCCATGGTGGCGCTTGCCACCGACAATGTCAGGACCGGCATGACCGGCCTTTTGCCGGCGCAGAAGCGCCGCATGGCAACCATCGCAACGCTGGTCAAAGCCGTCCCGACATTTACCCTGGAAGTCGGCGCGAACCCGGCCGAGGCGGCCCCGCTGATCCGCTCGGCGCTGGCGGCGCGGGACTAAAGCACACTTCAGGCAGAATGCGGCTTTGGCCTGGCGAGGCGCTGGATCCAGCGGAAGGCGTCGCGGCGCAGGCGCGAATGCATCTTGTCCCTGGAATTGACGCCGAGCAGCGTATCGCCGGTGATCAGCCATTTGGCCAAAAATATCGAGAGGCCGGGCTTGATGCGGTCGGCCAGTTCGATCGCGCGCGGTGCATCAAACAGCCGCCCCGTCACATTGAGAACCGTCGCCAGTTCGAGCTCGATGCCGCTGATGCGCGCCGCCTCGAAAAGCCGGTCTTCATCCGCGGGCGACCGCAGCGCGCGCACGCCCTGCAGCACATCGACGCAAAGCTGCAGCCGGTGGAACTTGTGCCCGCCGGCGGCGTGGACAATGGCGATGGTCAGCAGCGCGGCCGGCGTGTCGGCCTCGCCGCCGTCGATGATCTGCAATTCGCGAAAGCCCAGCGACAGCCGCCGCCGCATGCCGGAATCATGCACCAGGTTGCCGTGCAGTTCGATCAGCAGGCTGGTATTCTCCTTCTCCAGCCACTTGAACTCCTGCAGATCCTGCGACTGCGCCTCGCCGCTCCAGAGCTCGAAGCCGCATCCGGCAATCACCGTGTTGGCTTCAATGATGCTGGCCGGCTCGACCAGAATGTCGATGTCGGTGAACGGCCGGTCAGCGGCGTGGCGGTAAAGTTTGCGTGCGAAGACCGGACCCTTGACGATGCGGGCCGGAACATTTTTCGCCGCCAATGCCTTCATGATGCGGTCGCCATGATATTGCAGCAGCATCGATTGGCCGGTCGCCAGCGTCGAGCGATCACGCAGTTCCGACAGCTTTTGCCGCAAGGCTGCGTCCGCAGGCAGTTGGGCGTCGCCAATCTCGCTGAGCTTGCGCAGCATGATCGGCAGCACGCCGTGGAACTCGGCATTGGCGAGCAGTGCCAGCAAGCTTTCGGCAGCAACGTCACGGCCAATGGCAACCGTCGCCTCCGGGTCGGCGAAGGTCAGCAGCAGTTTTTCATCGGCAGGCGCAAGAGATGGCAGCATCAAACCCGGATTGCGTTCGCCCACATCAGCAATTCCCGTCCGGAATTGCGTCAAACAACCAACTCAGAGGAGCGTATGTTGCAGAAAAGCATGCGTGAAGCCAGCGTGTGGTGGCAGAACCAGCTCATGAATTGACTTTCCACGGTTTCGGTCCATTCTTTTGCACTGGACTGAAAAGGGTGTTTGGAATGGCCAAGAAAAAGTATGAAGCGCCCGTGCTGCGCAAGGCAGGAAAGTTGTCCAGCGTGGTGGCCGGGCCGTCGCTGCCGATACCGCGATAAGACTTCTACGGCTTCGGTTTGGATGAAGCCGGAGCGGTCGGCCGCAAGGCAAACCGCGCTGCAGGCGGGCAATCTGTCGGCGTGACTGCGGGTAACGGTCCGTCCGGTCCCGCAGGCTAAGGCAAGTTCATAAGCCGCCTGTTCGGGATATGGGCAAGGCCCCTCCGTTACAGTCCCCAGCGCAGCTCGGCTGTGTGCACCGGCGCGTCCCACATTGACGTTGCCTCGTCATCCAGCATGGTCAGCGTGATCGAGCAGCCGGCCATGTCGAGCGATGTCACGTAGGACCCGACCAGCGAGCGGGTCACCGTCACGCCCTGTTTTTCGAAGATGTTTCGGGCGCTGTTGTACATCAGATAGAGCTCCATCAGCGGCGTGCCGCCAAAGCCGTTGATGAACAACAGTGCCGGGCCTTTCGCCCTGTCGCCGAGATCGCCCAGGATCGCGGCGCAAATCTCTTCGGCGATCGCATCGGCGCTTTTCAACGTGTCGCGACGCCGGCCGGGCTCGCCATGAATGCCGACGCCGAATTCCATCTCGCCATCACCAATCTCGAAGGTCGGCCTGCCGGCCGCCGGCACCGTGCAACTGGTCAGCGCCACGCCCATCGAACGCGTCGCGCTGTTGATGCGACCGCCGAGCGCCTTGAGATCCGCCAGCGCCATGCCTTGCTCGGCGGCGGCGCCGACGATCTTCTCCACCACCAGCGTGCCGGCGACGCCGCGCCGGCCGGTCGTAAAGGACGAATTCTCGACGGCGACGTCATCATTGATCACCACCTGCAGGACGCCGTCGGCCATTTCGCCGGCCATGTCGAAATTCATCACGTCGCCTTCATAGTTCTTGACGATGAACAGGCAGCCGGCGCCGGTATCGACGGCGGCGGCCGCCGCCAGTATCTGGTCCGGCGTTGGCGAGGTGAAGACCTGGCCGGGGCAGGCGGCGTCCAGCATGCCGTGACCGACAAAGCCGGCATGCAACGGCTCGTGGCCGGAACCGCCGCCCGAGATCAGCGCCACCTTCCCCGGCTTCATCACCTTGCGGCGAATGAATTTGTGCTCCTCGCCCAGCACCAGGATGTCGGCATGAGCTGCAACGAAGCCGTTGAGGCTTTCGGTCAGCACCGTGTCGACGGAATTCATAAACTTCTTCATGTGTCCTCCCGACACAACACGATCAGCCGCCACTCCTGCCGGTGATGCTGGTGATCTTCTGGATGAATTCATTGATCGCCTTGTCGAGCGCTGCATTCTGCTTGTCGTCGCCGAAATCGGGCACGATCAGCGAGACATGCCGGGTCTTGCGCATGCCTGCCGCAACCGACATCTTGCCGGGATGCGCCAGATGATAGGCAGCCAGAAACTGATCGCGCTCGGCCGGACTGAAATGGCAGACCGAAAAAATAGCCGGCAGATGTTTTGACGGGATCGGGGTCGAATAGGCCGCGCTGGAAATCTGGGTGACGAAGCTGCGGTGCTTGCCAAGCGCGTCGGCAAGGCGTTGTCGCATACCCGACGGTCGCTGGTCGATGACCTGCGACAGGATCGTCTTGTAGGCGCGGATCGCCTCTTCGGAGCCGGCTTCTGGTGTCTTGTCGGCCATCTCAGTCATCCTAGACCGATGCATCCGAGATGGCCGCCTTGGCCATGGCGAGTTGGGCGGGAGCCACCGAGAGATCCCGCAGGCCGGCCTCGAGCAGTGCCGGGATCGATGCCGGATCGCCGCCGGCATCGCCGCACAGGCTGACTGGGATTTTCGCGCGCAGGCCAAAAGCGGCAACCGAGCCGATCAGCCGCAACACGGCGGGATGGCGGACAGAATTAAGATGCGCCACGGCTGCGTTATCGCGGGCAGCCGCCATTACATATTGGGTCAGATCGTTCGAACCGATCGAGAAGAAGGCGACATCGGCGAACGCCTCCGGCGCGATCGCCACCGAAGGCACCTCGACCATGATGCCGAGCGGCGGCATTTTTTGCGCGATGCCGCGCGCGGCAAGCCCGGCCTGCTCCTCCACGAACAGAGCGGCGGCGCGTTGGTATTCCTCCGCGACGGCGATCATCGGAAACATCACCTTCAGATTGCCGTGCACCGCCGCGCGCAGCAGCGCCCGGATCTGTACGCGAAACACCTCCGGCCTTGCCAGCGACAGCCTGATGCCACGCAGCCCGAGGAACGGGTTGCTCTCCTCGACGGTGAAGCCCGGCACCGGCTTGTCGCCGCCGGCGTCGACGGTACGGATGGTCACCGGCTTGTCGCCTGCCCATTCCAGCACCTTGCGATAGGCCTGGTATTGCGTCTCCTCGTCCGGCGGCGCCTTGCCGAACAGGAATTCGGTGCGCATCAGCCCGACCCCGTCGCAGGTCGAAATGTCGATGCCGTCGACCTCGGACGGATCGGGGATGTTGACCTGCACGCGCACTGTCGTCCCGGCCCGGGTTACCGCCGGTTTCGCGAGATAGACTCCGGCCTTGTCTCGATGTGCCACAAACGAGGACGAGGACCGGTGGAACGCTTCGATCTCGGTCGTGGTCGGCGAAAGCACGATACCGCCATGCTCCGCATCGAGCAGAGCCAGACCGACGGGATTAGCCGGCGAAGCGCCAAGCCCCACAACCATCGGCACGCCGCGCGAGCGCGCCAGCATGGCGACGTGGCTGGCGGCGCTGCCGGCCCTCAGCGCGATGCCGCCGCCGGTGCTCCAGTCGGTCTCGAGAAAGCGCGTCGGCGCGATGTCCTCGCCATAGAGAATGGCGCCCGCTGGTGGAGCGCTCTCCTGCTCCTCGGTAAGGGCGCGCAGCACGCGGTCGCGGATATCGCTGATATCGGCGGCGCGAGCCCGGAAATAGTCCTGGTCTGACGTTTCGTAGCCGGAGATCTCGGCGTCCAGCGCCTGTCGCCAGGCCATGTCAGCCGGCATGCCGGACGCGATCGCGGCAAAAGCCGGGCCGGTCAGTGCCTCGTCCCCAAGCATGGCGAGCTGGAATTCGAGAATGCCGGCGGCCTCGTCATCGGCGGTTTCGATCAGGGTCGCGAGCCGGTCCGTCGCGCTGGCGATAGCTGCTTCCAATGCGGCCTTCTCGTCCGCGGCGCTCGCCTTGCCCGTGTAGTGCGCGGTGCCGTTGTCGAGGTTGAACAACGGCCCCTCGGCATAGCCGGCCGAGGCCGAAATGCCTTGCAGCCTAAGCGGATCGGGCATGGCCCGCATCCTCGTCGAAACCGCGTCGCACCAGCTCGGCCAGCGCTCTCACGGCATCATCGGCGCCGTCGCCTGTGGCCCGGATGTGCAGCATGGTGCCTTTCGGCGCCCTGGCCGCCATCACCTTGACGATGCTCTTGGCGTCGAACCATGGGCCGTTGGCGGCAAGCGCAATCTCCACCTCGGCGGCAAAGCTCTTGGCAAGCTTGGTGAACTTCACCGAAGGGCGCGCGTGCAGACCTACCTCGTGGGTGATCAGGACGGTGGCCTCGGCAAATGCGGACATCAGGTCAAAATTCCCGTTCGCTCACGACGGCGACAATTCATGCGCCGTCGCCACCACTTCCTTCAGCGAGGCCCCGCCGGACGCCTCCGTCGCAGCCATCACCGCGCCTTCGACTATCGGCGCGTTGCAGACGACGATCTTCTGCGCCCGCGGCTCGCCGATCATTTCCACCGCCATTTCCGAATTGGTCTCGGCGCCGCCGAGATCGACCAGTATGGCGACGCCCGCCTCCGACCACGCCTTGTCGATGGCGCCCATGATCGCTTCGACGCTGGTGCCGAGCCCGCCATGGCCGTTTCCGCCGCACCATGCAAGCGGCACTTCGTCGCCCACCATCTGCCGCACCATGTCGGCCGTGCCTTCGGCAACCAGCGGCGAATGCGAGACGATGACGATGCCGACATTGCTCATGCTTGGCCCTCGACGGTTTCGGCGACGGTCCGCACCAGCAGCGCCACAGAGCGTCCGCCGGCATCCATATGACCGATTGAGCGGTCGCCGAGGAATGAGGCGCGACCGCGTGTTGCCTTCATCGGCACGGTCGCTTCGGCAGCCGCGTCGGCAATATCAGCGATTTCCGAGCCTGTCTTTCCATTCGCGAGCGCGTCATGCACCGGATACAGCACATCGAGCATCGTCTTCTGGCCGACCTGCGATTTGCCTCTGGCGGCCACCGCCTCGATTGCCTTGCCGAAAGCAGCCGTCAGCTTGGGGCGATCCGGCTCTCCTGAAATCTCCTTGCCCAGCGCCAGGAACAATGTGCCGAACAGCGGCCCGGACGCGCCGCCGACCGTCATCACCAGCTTGGTGCCGATCGCCTTCAGCGCCTCGGGCAGCGGCTTTGCAGCGAACGCCCCGGCATCGGCGCGCACAGCCTCGAAGCCGCGCTTCATGTTCAGCCCATGGTCACCGTCGCCGATCGCCTGGTCGAGCGCGGTCAACTCTTCCGAGTGAGCGGCGATCGTGTCCGCGGCGGCTGTGATCAGCCTGGCAAGGTCGAACGCTGCCATGTCCAGATTCCCGGTTTCGATCCTGCCGGCAGTATCGCAAGAGTTTTCATTCGACAATCGAAGCATGCCGTCAGGCCGCTGCATGCAGCGCGGCGGCGGCCGCGAACACTTCGGCCACGGCATGGGCGCCAGGGTCGACTACGCCCTGCAATTTGGTGCCGACATAGGCGGAGCGCCCGGCCTTCGCCTTCTCCATGGCCGCGGTCGCCTCGGCGCCGTGCCGTGCCGCTGTAGCCGCGGCATCCAGCCCCTTGGCATCGAGCGCCTTCAGCCCCGGCTCCAAGGCATCGACCATGGTGCGGTCGCCGACCCTGGCGCCGCCATAGAAGGTCATCCGGTCAAGCCCGGCAAGCAGCGCCTTGGACAGGGTTGCTCCGCCGTTCGAAGCCTGAGCCGCCGCCGTGAAGAAGATCGACAGCAAGACGCCTGAGGAGCCGCCCATTGCGACGCCCAGACTATCGCCTATAGCCGCAAGTGTGGCGGCAGGGTCGGCCAGCGGCAGCGCATCGAGCCGTTCCAGCACGCTGCGCGCGCCGGTCGCAACCGTCGAACCGGTATCGCCATCGCCCGCCTTGGCGTCGAGCCCGTTCAGTGTCTCTTCGAGCGCGATCAGCCGTTCGCAGACCGTGATGATCAAACGCCTGGTGCCGGAATCCTGGCTGGCCCTTTGGGCTGCGCTGTTTCCAGCCGCTTTCGCCATAGGCACGATAGCCGGCGCGACGACGGTTTTGGCCGGCATCCAGGCATGTGGGCCGACAGGCGCCAGCAAGCCTGCCTCGCGCGCCGCGTCGAGCTTGATCAGCGACAGCGAAAAACCGTTCATGTTGAGCGCCGTCATCAGCGGTCCGGGGCCGATCGCAAGCTTCACGGTCTTGGCCAGCGGCGAGGCCAGCACGGCATTGGCGACCAGCGACATTTCGAGCGGCGGCACCGAGCCGAGATTGTTGATGAGCAACGCGTGGCTGGCGTTCGGGTCGAGCCGCGCGGCCAGCCGCTCCGCCATGATCGCCACAAGTCTGTCGGCGCTCTGCACGGCGATGCGCTCGACGCCCGGCTCGCCATGGATGCCGAGGCCGAGTTCGCCGTCATTTTCGCCGAACCGCTCTTCATGTGGCTGGCCGGGGATCGAGCAGGACGACAGCGACATGCCGAGCGAGATGATGTCCTTCGCCGCCGCGCGAGCCGCTGTCGCGATCGCTGTCAGACCGCTTCCCGTCTCCGACAAATGGCCTGATATCTTGTGCACGAACAAGGTGCCGGCGACGCCGCGCGGCTGGTTGATATCGGGCAAGGCAATGTCGTCGGCGACGATCGCCATCTCGACGCGAAACCCCTCGGCGCGCGCCTTCTCGGCCGCTAGGCCGAAATTGAGGCGGTCGCCGGTGTAGTTCTTGACGATCAGCAGGCAGCCAGCCGGGCCGGTCACCGCGCGAATGGCGGCCAGCACCGCCTCGACGCTGGGCGAGGCAAAGATCTCGCCCGAGACCGCCGCCGTCAGCATGCCCTTGCCGACAAAGCCGGCATGGGACGGTTCGTGTCCGGCGCCGCCACCGGAGACGACGGCAACTTTCGCCTTGTCCCAGTCGGCGCGCAGCACGACCTTGATCTCGGGGTAACCGTCGAGGCGCGCGAGATCGCCGGAACCGATAGTCCGCAACAGCCCGTCCAGCGCCTCGGTGACGATCGTTTCCCTGCGGTTGAAAAAGTGCTTCATCGAATTCGTCCTGTATTCGTCAATCAGAAGCCGGTGCCGTGCCCTTGGCGAGACACCGAAAGCCTCACATCAGTCTTTGTCCGTCGGCGCCGAAATAAAGTGGCGAGCGGTAGCGGATCACCACTTTGTCGCCCTCGGCCAGATCCGTATCGGGGTCGGTGAGCGTCACCAGTTTCTTCGGGCCGACCGTAACATGCAGATGGTTCTGGTCCCCGAGATGTTCGACCCAGTCGACGACGCCGTCGGCATGGCCGTTTGCGGTCTTCTCGATCGACAGATGCTCGGTGCGCGCGCCGATGGTCTTGGTTCCGGTCGGCGCCCCACCATCAGGCAGCAGTCCCGCTGGCAGCAGATTGATCGCCGGCTGGCCGAGCCGTGCGGCGACATGAAGGTTTGCCGGCTCGGAATAGATGGTGCGCGGCGTGCCGATCTGCACCAGCACGCCATTGTTGAGGATGCCGATGCGGTCCGCCATGGTCATCGCCTCGATCTGGTCGTGCGTGACATAGAGCATGGTGGCGCCGAGCTCGGCTTGGATGCGCTTGAGTTCGAGCCTGAGATCGGCGCGCAATTTGGCGTCGAGCGACGACAGCGGCTCGTCCATCAGATAGATCGACGGCTTGCGCACCAGCGCGCGCCCAATGGCGACGCGCTGCATTTCGCCACCCGAAAGCTTGGTCGAGCGGTTGTTCAGCTTGTGGTGGATGCGCACCATCTTCGCCACCTCTTCGACGCGGCGGCGAATCTGGTCCTCCGGTACTTTCCGCGCTGGCGAACGCAGCGGGAAGGCGAGGTTGTCGTAGACCGACAGATGCGGGTAGAGCGAATATTGCTGGAACACGAAGGCGGTGTCGCGCTCGGCCGGCGACAGCGTCGTCGCATCGTGGCCGCCAATATGGATCGTGCCGCCATCCGGCCGCTCCAGTCCGGCGATCAATCTCAGCGTCGTCGTCTTGCCGGCGCCGGTCGGGCCGAGCAGCACGACGAATTCGCCATCGGCGATGTTAAGGTCGAGGCCATCGACGGCGACATGGTCGCCGAAGCTTTTGGTCACGCCCTTGATGTGCACGTCAGCCATGCTGCGCTCTCCCTTGAGAGGCGGTATCGTGGATCGCGGTGCGCCCCGCCCGACCCGAGCCCTTGTCGAACAGCGACAGCCGCGCGCTGTTCAACGTCAGCCCGACATGATCGCCGGCAGCGAGCCGGATTTCGGCCGGCACCCGCGCCTTGATGATGCCGTCCGCCGTCTCCACCGCCACGATCTGCGTCGTGCCGAGATATTCGGTGCAGTAGATGGTGCCGCGCAGTTTCGACGCATCGTCGAAACGGATGTGCTCGGGACGGATGCCGAGCGCCATGTCGGCGGGCGCAATTTCCTCGCGCACTTCCGGCACCGCCACCTTGGCGCCCTGGACGACGATTTCCTTCGCCCCCTTCGCCAGCCCGCCACCGAAGCCCAGGAAATTCATCGGCGGCGAGCCGATGAAGTCGGCGACGAACATGGTTGCCGGGCGGTCGTAGATTTCGCGCGGGCTGCCGAACTGTTCGATGACGCCATGGTTCATGACGGCGATCTTGTCGGCCATCGACATCGCTTCCATCTGGTCGTGCGTGACATAGACGGTGGTGGCGTGGATGCGGTTGTGCAGCTCGCGCAGCTCATGCACCATCAGATCGCGGAATTCGGTGTCGAGCGTGCCGAGCGGCTCGTCCATCAGGAAGCATTTTGGCCGTCGCACGATGGCGCGACCGAGCGCCACGCGCTGGCGGTCACCGCCGGCAAGGCCCGAGACCGATTTGTTGAGCAGATGGTCGATGCGCAGGAGCTTCGCCGTTTCCTCGACACGGCTTCGAATCTCGGCCGAGGGCATGCCTTGCGCGAGAAGCGGGAAGCCGATGTTCTTGCGCACGTTCATATGCGGATAGAGCGCGAACAGCTGGAAGACGAAGGCGATGTCCCGCTCCCGCGCCCGGCGCATGGTGACATCCTCGCCGCCGAGCAGGATCTGGCCGCCGGTCGGCAGTTCGAGCCCGGCGATCATGCGCAGCGTCGTGGTCTTGCCGCAGCCTGACGGCCCAAGCATCACGAAGAACTCGCCATCCTCGACGACGAAGCTGGAATCCTGCACGGCGACGAAATCGCCGAAGGCCTTTCTCAAATGTTGGACGCGGATTTCGGCCATGATTATTCCGGGAATTTCGAGACGATGATGAACATCACCGTGCCGGCGAGCATGGTGATGAAGGAGTAGGTGTAGAGCGCCAGCGCGAAGGGCTGGAACAGCATCAGGAATCCAATGGCGATCAGCGTCGTGGCGATATTTTCCATGAGGCTGCGCCGGGCCCAGCGAGGCCAGGATGACTTTTTGGAGATGGCTGGGCGCGTCATGCGTAGCTCCCTTCCTTCTGCCCGGTAACGGGGCGAGACGGTTGCCAGGTGGTTCCCCCACTCCGTCGCTGCTTCGCAGCGCCACCTCTCCCCCCTCCGGAGGGAGAGGAAGGGAGCCTGGCTGAATGAAGTTCGCGTCCTTCCTCTACCCCGTCGATCGGGGGAGAGGTGTCGAGCGAAGCTCGAGGGAGTGGGGGTCGACCTGGCACATCAATCATTTGCGCACCGCCCCAAAAGTGATGCCGCGCAGCAATTGTTTGCGAAGCAGGACGGTGAAAACCAGGATC
The DNA here is from genome assembly GCF_040318435.1 of Mesorhizobium sp. M1143. Taxonomy (NCBI): domain Bacteria; kingdom Pseudomonadati; phylum Pseudomonadota; class Alphaproteobacteria; order Hyphomicrobiales; family Phyllobacteriaceae; genus Mesorhizobium; species Mesorhizobium sp. M1143. The sequence continues at coordinate 62,324 of NZ_JAMYMJ010000002.1, forward strand.
GGCACCAGGAAGATCGTCGTGCCGGCCGCAACCGCCGGCCAGTCCTGGCCGCCTTCGCCGATGATGGTCGGGATGAAGGGCGGCGCGGTCTGCGCGGTGCCGGACGTCAAGAGTGCGGCGAATGCATATTCGTTCCAGGCAAAGATCAGGCAGAAGATGGCGGTCGCGGCGATGCCGGTGGTCGCTTGCGGCAGCACGGTGCGCCAGAAGGCCTGCAGCCTGGTATAGCCGTCGATCATCGCCGCTTCTTCATACTCGCGCGGGATCTCGTCAATGAAGCCTTTCAGCAGCCACACCGCGAGCGACACGTTGACCGCGGTGTAGAGCAGGATCATGCCGAGCGCGGTGTCGGACAGGCCGAGCTCGCGGTACATCAGGTAGATGGGAATGGCGACCGCGATCGGTGGCATGAAGCGCGTCGACAGGATGAAGAACAGAAGGTCATCGGCCAGCGGCACCTTGAAGCGCGAGAAACCGTAGGCCGAAAGCGTGCCGAGGAATACGGCGCAGAAGGTGGAACCGAAGGCGATGATCAGTGAGTTGACGAAGCGCGGCAGGAAATTGGACGGGCCGGCAATCACCATGTTGCGCTTGCGCGAGGTCTCGTCGCAGAAACCGGTCGCGGGTCCGAGCGAGTTGATATACTCGGGCGTTTGCCTGGTGCGCGTCGTGAACAGGTTGCAATAGCCCTCGATGCTCGGCTGGAACAGAATCTTGGGCGGATAGGCGATCGAATCCGGCGGCGTCTTGAAGCTGGTGGCGAAGATCCACAGCAACGGCACGATCGAGATCAGCGCGTAGAGCACGATGATGGTGCCGGCGATCCGCTTCGAATTGGCCGAGGGGGCGACGACGGAGTGGGCGGTGGTCAGGCTCATCTCTGCTTCACCTTGTTCAGCGCCTTGACGTAGATGTTGGCCAGCCCAAACACCGCGACGAACAGGATGATGGCGAAGGCCGAGGAATATCCGGTGCGCCAGCTCTCGAAGGCCTGCCGCTTCAGCGTGATCGAGGCGACCTCGGTGGTCGAGCCCGGCCCGCCACCGGTCAGCAGGTTGACCATGTCGAACATCTTGAAGTTCTCGATGCCTCGAAACAGCACCGCCAGCATGATGAAGGGCAGCGCCATGGGCAGCGTGATCGACCAGAACTGCCGCCAGTTGGACGCGCGGTCGACCTCGGCGGCTTCATAGATGTATTCGGGGATGGAGCGCAGGCCGGCGAGACAGATCAGCATGACATAGGGCGTCCACATCCAGGTGTCGACGATGATGATCGACCACGGCGCCAGCGACACGTTGGACAGCATCTGGATGTCGGTCGGTGGTATCCGGGTGACGAACGAGATGGCGTAGGCGAACAGGCCGATCTGCGGCTCGTAGAGGAAACGCCAGAAATTGCCGACCACCGCCGGCGACAGCATCATCGGCACCAGGATGATGGTCGTCCAGAAGGCGTGGCCGCGAAACTTCCTGTCGATCAGCCACGCCAGCGTGAAACCGATCAGCGTCTGCAGCAGGATCGTCCAGAACACGAAATGCGCCGTCGTCTGCATGGCGATCCAGATGTCCTGGTCGCCGAGGATGCGCTGGTAGTTGGCGAAGCCGAGGTTTTTCACCACCTCGTTCGGGCGGTTCGCGCGGAAGTTGGTGAAGGACAGGTAGATCGCCCAGAACAGCGGGAAGATGTTGATGGCCAAGAGCAACAGGATCGTCGGCGAGATGAACAGCCAGGCGAGGCCCTTGTCGCTGATCCCCCGGACCTTGCGGGCCAACGGCTCCGGGGTCGCCCGGGCAACGTTCTCCGCAGTCCGATTGAGCATGGTGAGTCCTGCTTCGGTCACGTCAAGTCTCGACACTGGAATTTATCTGAACTGCGTCCCGTGCCAAGGGCAGCACGGGACCAAGAGCATGATGCCGAAAAGTGTGAAGCGGTTTTCGGACGACATCATGCTCTCTCTCTTTTTAGCCCTGAGGCGGATGATTTCTGATCGATTCGGCCTGAAAATCATCCGCCTCTGGGGTCAGGCTCGGGAGGAGCCGTTGGTCCGGTTACATCTTGCCGTCGTCCTGGAACACTTGCGTCCAGTCCTTGACCAGGCCGTCAAGCGCGTCCTTGGCCGAACCCTGGCCGGCAACGACATAGTCGTGGAAGCGCTTCTGCGACGCCTGCAGCAGCGGTGCGTAGCTCGGCTCGGCCCAGAAGTCCTTCACGATCGCCATCGAGTCGAGGAAGGTCTGTGCATAGGGCTGGCTGGACGGGAAGGCCGGGTCCTTGACCACCGCGTTCAGGCAGGAATAGCCGCCGAGCGACCACCATTTGGCCTGCACATCCTTGTTGGCGAACCACTTGATGTATTTCAGCGCCGATTCCTGCTTGTCTGAATAGGACACGACCGAAATGCCCTGGCCGCCAAGCTGCGCAAACTGGGCGCCGCCGGGACCCTTCGGATTGACGAAGTAGCCGATCTTGTCACCGCCGACATTCTCGTCCTTCTGCAGGCCGGGCCAGGTGAAGGCGAAGTTCATGTGCATGGCCACCTGACCGGATTTGAAGGCGTCGACGCCTTCGCCCATGTAGCTGTTCGACGCGCCGGGCGGGGTGCAGCAATCATAGAGCGACTTGTAGAATTCCAGCCCCTTCACCGATTTCTCGGAGTTGACGAAGCCTTCCATCTCGTAGGGCTTCTTCGGGTTTTCATACTGGAAGCCGAAGCTGTAGAGCACGTCCATGGCGCCCATGGTGATGCCCTCCGAGCCGCGCTCGGTGTAGATAGAGGCGCCATAGACGGTCTTGCCGTCGATCTCGCGCTTCTGGAAGAACTCGGCGACCTGCTTCAGCTGGTCGAAGGTGGTCGGTGGGCCGAGGTCCCAACCATACTTTTCCTTGAATTCCTTCTGCAGTTCCGGCTTGGAGAACCAGTCCTTGCGGTAGGTCCAGCCGACGACGTCGCCCATGGCCGGCAGCGCCCAGTAGTTCGGCGTGTTCTTCGGCCATTCGGAATAGCCGACGACGGTTGCCGGCACGAAGTCGTCCATGCTGATCTTCTCCTTGTCGAAGAAGTCGTTCAGCTTGACGTAGTGGCCGTTCTCGGCCGAGCCGCCGATCCACTGGCTGTCGCCGATGATCAGGTCGCAAAGTTTGCCGTGCGAGTTGAGCTCGTTGAGGAAGCGGTCGGCATAGTTGGTCCACGGCACGAATTCGAATTTCATGCCGATGCCGGTTTCCTTGGTAAAATCCTTGGACAGTTCGACCAGCGCGTTTGCCGGATCCCAGGCGGCCCAGCAAAGCGTCAGGTCTTCAGCGTGCGCCGCGTTCGAGACGGCTGTCGACGCGGTAATCGCCGAGGCCAGCCCCAACGCCAGTTTCAAGCTCGATTTCATGCCTTCCTCCCATTTGCGAAACGCGCCCGGATGGCCGTTTCAAGAACCCCTCAACCCTCGCTCCTCCGAGGGGCTAAACACGGCACGCTATGCCGCCAGGGCGGCGCGGTGCGCCGCAGATGTTTAGTAATTTGTTTAGTGATGCAATTTTTACTAAACAAGGCAAGCGAATTCGTCGCTGCGCCGCAACATGGCGAAACGGCGATTGAAATCGTTGGGAAATGATTGCCGGACGGCTCGCCCGGAAGTTGCTTAGCCGGGGTCGCCTATAATTTTCGTCTGCGGCGTCACCGGCCGAACAGGGGGCGCGGGCGGCAGCAGCGCGCGGATGTCGGCGAAGGGAAATGTCGGCTCGAATCGGAAGGCCTCGGCCAGGGAGCCGGGAACGCTGTTGCATTGCCCGGCGCGAAACTCATTCTGGACGCGCGCTCTGTCGACATATTGCTCCGGCCACTGCGACTGGTGCGCTCGGATCGCCTGCGTCTTGATATCGCCGTAGGCGGAAATGTCGACGTAATGCGTCGGCACAAAACCGGTGCCGCCCATCGTGTCGGCATGCAGCACGGGGACGCCGAACGAGGCCGCGATGCGCACGCCGTCCGACAAAGCACGATGGTCGGCGTGATAGTCGTTGGGGGCATGCGTGATCACCAGATCCGCCGCGGTCTCGCGTATCAGCGCTTTCAGCGAAGCGATCAGTGCCGCATCGGCCACCAGTTCGCCGTCGGGAAAGTCGAGAAAGCGAAGGGTTGCGCCGAGCAACGCCGCAGCGGCCGCCGCCTCGTCGCGGCGGACACGAGCCAAAACGCTCGGGTCGCCCATGCCGCCCCTGGCGCCATCCGTGGCCACGGCAAAAGTCAGTTCTGCGCCTTGCGTGGCATAGGCAGCCAGCGTACCGAACATGAATATCTCGATGTCGTCGGGATGCGCGCCGAGCGCCAATACCTTCACTGCACTCTCCCCGGAAATGGAAAAACGTGACGAACGGAATCCTGCTCGCCCTCATCGCCTATGCAAGCTATTCGTGCAGCGATGCCGTTATCAAGAGCCTTGGCGGACAGTTCACCGTCTTCGAGATCGGCTTCTTCATCACGCTGTTTGCCGGCTGCTTCCTGTTTTTCAGCCGCCCAGTCGATGAGCGCTGGCGCGACTTCTGGCGCACCGGGCGGCCATGGGCGGTGCAGGCCCGCGCCTGGGCCGGCATCGCCTCGGGCGTGCTCAGCGTCTACGCCTTCACCACCATTCCGCTGGCCGAGACCTATGCACTGATCTTCCTGGCGCCGCTTTGCGTTACCATTCTCTCGACCGTCATCCTGAAAGAAAAGGTCGGTCCATGGCGCTGGCTGGCGGTGGTTGCCGGCTTTGCAGGTGTCATGCTGGTGGTGCGGCCAGGTTTTCGCGAGTTGCATCTCGGACACCTTGCCGCGTTCACGGTGGCCTTCCTTGCCGCGGCCAGCGTCATCCTGATGCGGTCGCTCGCCCAGCAGGAAAAGCGCACCACCATGCTCGGCGTGCTCATCGGTTACGGGCTGCTGTTCAACGGGGCCGGCACCATCGCCACATCGTTCACCCTCCCCAACGCCATGCAGCTGCTGTGGCTGGTGCTGGGCGGCGCCTTTACCGCCGGCGGCCAATTGCTGCAGCTGCTGGCCGCCAAATACGCACCGGCGAACCGCATCGCGCCGACGCATTATTCGCAGATCGTCTGGGCGGTGATCCTCGGTGCGTTGTTCTTCCAGGAGTATCCGGACTGGATATCGCTGGTCGGCTTGGCCGTCGTTGGCGCGTCCGGCCTGCTCACCATGGTGCGCGAGGAGGTGCGGCTGGGCACGGTGCGCTGGAACCCGTTTGCGCGCACGAGGCTTTGAACTGGCCGCAACGCGCGAGGTTGCGCGGCGGCATCCGCGGCTGATATGCGGTCACCTGGCTGCATACCGTTGAGACGATGAGCAAAAGAACCCTGCCGGAGCTTCCTGTTACCGCCGTGCTGCCGGCGCTTGGCGAAGCGCTGACTAGGCAGAACAGCGCCGTCCTGGTGGCGCCGCCCGGCGCCGGCAAGACGACGCTGGTGCCGCTGGCGCTGCTCGATGCGCCCTGGCTGGTCGCCGGCAAGATCGTCCTGCTCGAACCGCGCCGGCTCGCCGCCCGCGCCGCCGCCCGCCGCATGGCCGAATTGCTTGATGAAGAGCCCGGCGCCACTGTCGGCTATGCCATGCGCATGGAAAACCGCACATCGGCCCGGACAAAAATCCTGGTCGTCACCGAAGGCGTCCTGGCGCGCATGATCCTAGACGATCCCGAGCTGCCCGGCGTCTCGGCGGTGATTTTCGACGAATTCCACGAGCGCTCGCTCGACGGCGATTTCGGCCTGGCGCTGGCGCTCGACGTGCAGGGCGCGCTGCGGCCGGATTTGCGGCTGCTGGTGATGTCGGCAACGCTCGATGGCGCGCGCGTCGCGAAACTCCTGTCCGGCGCCCCGGTGATCGAAAGCCAAGGCCGTGCGTTCCCAGTAGATGTCAGATACGACGAGCGGCCAGCCGGCGTTCCCATCGAAGACGCCATGACCAAGGCGATCCGCTCCGCTCTTGCCGGCGAGAGCGGCAGCGTGCTCGCCTTCCTGCCGGGACAGCGCGAGATCGAGCGCACCGCCGAGCGGCTGCAGGGCCGGCTCGGCGCCGACACCGACATCGTGCCGCTCTACGGCCAGCTCGACAACAGGGCGCAGGATGCCGCCATCAAACCGGCGCCGCCCGGCCGCCGCAAGGTGGTGCTGGCGACGTCGATCGCCGAGACCTCGATCACCATCGACGGCGTGCGCGTCGTCATCGATTCCGGCCTGTCGCGGCTGCCGCGCTACGAACCGGCGAGCGGCCTGACCCGGCTGGAGACGGTGCGCGTTTCCAGGGCGTCCGCCGACCAGCGCGCCGGCCGCGCCGGGCGCACGCAGCCAGGCGTCACCATCCGCCTCTGGCGGGCCGAGCAGACGGCGGCCCTTCCCGCGTTCACCCCGCCCGAGATTCTGGAAGCCGACCTGTCCGGCCTGCTGCTCGATTGCGCCGCCTTCGGCGTCGCCGATCCCGCAAGTCTCTCCTTCCTCGATCCGCCGCCCATTCCCGCGCTTAACGAGGCGCGGGCGCTGCTCACGGCGCTGCACGCCATCGACGCGGCCGGACGGCTGACGGAGGCAGGCGGCGCGATGCGCAAGCTGGCGCTGCCCGTGCGGCTCGCACACATGGTCGCTGAAGCCGCTGGCGGCGGCCACGCGCTCGAAGCTGCGATGCTAGCCGTCCTGCTCACCGAGCGTGGCCTTGGCGGCGACGGCGCCGACCTCGAACGGCGCCTGATGCGCTTCCGCACGGAAAAGTCACCGCGCGCCGTTGCGGCAAGGCAGCTTGCCGGGCGATTGGCGAAGCAGGCGGGCGGCGCCAAGAGCAGCGAAACCGCTTCTGCCGGTCTTCTCCTCATCCACGCCTGGCCGGACCGTGTCGCCAGAGCGCGCGGCGAGCGCGGGCGTTTCGTGCTCGCCAACGGCTCCGGCGCCATGCTCGACGCCGCCGATCCGCTGGCCGGTGAGACCTGGCTGGTCGTCGCCGATCTGCAAGGCAAGGCGCAAAACGCCCGTATAACCGCCGCGGCCGCGGTCCACGAGACCGACATCCGTGCCGCTCTCGCCGACAGGATCGAGACGCGCCGCGAGACAAGCTTCGACCGCGAGCGGCGCGCGGTGCGCGTGCGCGAGACCGCCAGGCTCGGCGCCATCACTTTGTCGGAGCGCATGCTGCCCGCACCAACTGGAACAGACGCCGACCGCGCCATCCTGGATGCCTTGCGCGAGCACGGCCTGTCGCTGCTGGAATGGAGCAAGGACGGCGAGACGCTGCGCCAACGGCTTGGCTGGCTGCATCGCGGCCTAGGCGCGCCTTGGCCCGATGTTTCGGAAGCCGCCCTGCTCGAACGCCTTGACGACTGGCTGCTGCCGTTCCTGTCGGGCAAGGCGTCCTTCGCCGCCATCGATCCCGGCACGCTGTCGTCGGGCCTGATGGCGCTGGTGCCGCATGATTTGCAGCGCAAGATCGGCACACTGGCGCCGACCCATTTCGACGCGCCGTCCGGCAGCCATGTGCCGATCCGCTATGACGGCGAATGGCCGGTGCTGGCGATCCGCGTGCAGGAGCTGTTCGGCCTTGACCGCCATCCGGCAATCGCCAACGGCACCGTGCCGCTGACGCTCGAGCTGTTGTCGCCGGCGCACCGGCCGATCCAGACGACGCGCGACCTGCCCGGCTTCTGGCGCGGCTCCTGGGCCGATGTGCGCACCGATATGCGCGGCCGTTATCCCCGCCATGTCTGGCCGGAAAATCCGCTGCTCGCTGCGGCGACGGCAAGAGCGAAGCCAAGAGGCACCTAAGCTTGAACCAATGCCTGGCGAGCCGCTTGCTTAACGGGCGGCACACATTGGCGATTAGCGTAAAACATTCATCGCGTCGTCATCCACGGGCGTAGCAAGGAGCGAAGCGACGCGGCGCAGACCATAGGATGACGAAAGCGCGAGTCTTAGCCCATCCCATCAACGGTCCGCATCTATGAAACCCCTGCTGCAGCGCTACTAGCGCTCGTCCTTTCCCGGCTATAATCCTTGGCCATGATCAACATCGTGCACGCGCCAGACTTCCAGCAAAGCCAGCGGCTGCGCCTCAACACGCTGATCCGGCTGCGCTGGCTGGCCATCGTGGGCCAGAGCCTGGCGGTGCTGGTCGTCGCCTATGGGCTCAAATTCCCGCTGCCGGTCAGCCTCTGCTTCGCGCTGGTCGCCTGCTCGGCCTGGCTTAACCTGGTGCTGACCTTCCGCTATCCGGCAGCGCACCGGCTGACCCCGTTCTCAGCCTTTTTCATCCTGACCTTCGACAGCCTGCAGCTTGCCGGCCTGCTCTTTTTGACTGGCGGCCTCACCAACCCGTTCTCGGTGCTGATGACCGTGCCCGTCGTCATCTCGGCGGCGTCGCTGCCGCTGCGGCTGACTGCGGTGCTCGGCGCGCTGGTCATGGCGGCGGCCACGTTGCTGGTCTTCTTCCACCAGCCGCTGCCATGGTATGAGGGCGCGCCGCTGCCCATGCCATTCATCTATGTCGCCGGCATATGGATGGCGGTGTTTTCCTCGATCGCCTTCACCGCCATCTATGCCTTCCGCGTCGCCGAGGAAGCCCGCCTGCTCGCCAATGCGCTTGCCGCCACCGAACTGGTGTTGCAGCGCGAGCAGCATCTGTCGGCTCTGGATGGGCTTGCCGCCGCCGCCGCGCACGAACTCGGCACGCCGCTCGCCACCATCGCCCTTGTCTCCAAGGAGATGGAAAAGGCACTTGGCGACGACCCAAAATACGGTGAGGACGTCAAACTTCTGCGGTCGCAGAGCGAGCGCTGCCGCGAGATCCTGAAGCGGCTGACCAGCCTGTCCTCCGAGGGCGAGGCGCATCTGTCGCGTCTGCCGCTGACCTCGCTGGTCGAGGAGGTGACCGCGCCGCACCGCGATTTCGGCATCTCGATCAAGCTTCGGCCGGGCGAGCGCGTCGGCCCCGAACCGGTGGGACGGCGCAACCCCGGCGTCATCTACGGCCTCGGCAATCTGGTCGAGAACGCCGTCGACTTCGCCCGCAACAGTGTGACGGTGCGATGGAGCTGGGACGAACTCGACGTCACCTTCTCGATCATCGATGACGGGCCGGGCTTTCCCCCCGAAATCATCGATCGCATCGGCGAGCCCTATATGTCGACACGCCAGGGCAACGAGGCTGGCGGTGGCCTGGGTCTCGGGCTGTTCATCGCCAAGACCTTGCTCGAACGCTCCGGCGCCACGCTCGATTTCCGCAATTCGAGCGGACTGGGCGAAGGCGCGATCGTGCAGATATCGTGGCCGCGCACGGTCTTCCTCAACCCGGAATCGGTGGGGATCTCGATGTTCGACACCGCGTAAAAGCCTTGGCGGAGGCGGCAAAATTGGACAATGGCGTTCAGGAACTATATCTGCGTAAAATTAAGGCAGCAGGATTTTTTGAGATAATGACTGGCGAAGAAGCAATTGGCGCAATGGTCGAAGGCGAGGACACCTCGCTGCTCATCGTCGACGACGACAAGCCGTTCCTGACGCGGCTGGCCCGCGCCATGGAAACCAGGGGTTTCGTGGTCGAGACGGCCGAGAGCGTCGAGGAGGCAGTGGCCAAGGCGCGCGCCCACCCGCCGGCCTATGCGGTGGTCGACATGCGGCTTGGCGACGGCAACGGCCTCGACGTCGTCGCCGCCATCCGCGAGAAGCGCGACGATGCCCGCACCGTCATCCTCACCGGCTACGGCAACATCGCCACCGCGGTGACCGCGGTGAAGCTCGGCGCCATCGACTATCTGTCGAAGCCGGCTGACGCCGACGACGTGTTTGCAGCGCTCACCCGCACCGCCGGCGAACGCGCCGCACCGCCGGAAAACCCGATGTCGGCCGACCGCGTGCGCTGGGAACACATCCAGCGCGTCTACGAAATGTGCGACCGCAACGTGTCGGAAACCGCGCGCCGGCTCAACATGCATCGCCGCACGCTGCAGCGGATACTCGCCAAGCGCGCACCACGCTGAGGTTCACGCGCCGGTGGCGCCGGCCGCCAATTGCCGAACCTCAGCGCTGCCCCTCACCTGCCTGTCCGGCATCCTCTGCCCGTATAGAGACGGGGGAGAGGGGCGCTCTCATCGCCGGTTTCGCCAATCGCCGGCGTTGCAGGAGACGACGGCGAGGCTGAAGCTGCTGTCCAGTCGATAGATGGGTAACACTTTGAACCGGATACATAGGTGACACTTCTCTCCCCCTATGCGGCGGACAAGCTTCATGCGGCGTGTGTCGATGATGCCGAGCGGGTGGGCATGGAATGAGAGTGTCCATTGTCCGTCTTCGGTCTCCAACGCAGCGACCGGTTCGCCCGCCAGCGCTTGCGAGACATATATGAAGCCGCCATTCCATCGGATCTCGCCATTGTGGCGCACGCGGCGGACCGAGGCCTCGGCCGGATAGATGGGCTCGGGTAGTGTCCTGGGCATGCCGCGCTGTGAGGACCGGTAGTGCTGGGCGGGCGTATCCATGCCCAGCGCCTCATGGGGACGTTCCTCATTGTAGCTGTGGCGGAAGGTCTCGAAGGCCTGGCCCTGTGCCGTTCGGTCGGCTTCCGGTGCCTCGGCCATCGGCAGCATGGTCAGGTGAAAGCGCTCGTGACGTCCGTTCTGCTGTGGCCTGCCGGGTGCGATCCGCTCCAAGGTGATGCCAAGCTTGATGAAGCGCACGACAAGCGGCGTCAGTCCGGTGACGCCGGCCGATGCGAAGGGTGGGCCATTGTCGCTTCTGAACCGATCTGGCAGGCCATGCTCTTCAAACAGCCGTTCGAACACCGGCCAGGCTTCGCTATCGGCCGTCGACCCCGTCGCTTCGAGCGCCAGAAGATAGCGGCTCGACGCATCCATCACCGTCAAGGGTTCGCAACGCCAGCCGTCGCGGGTCCGGAACCAGCCCTTGTGATCGCCAGTCCACACCGCGTTCGGTTCTTGCGGCTGTGGCCAGGGTCCATTGCCGCAGGCCCGCAGGCGGGGTCGCTTGCGGGCGCGGACAAGCCCATGCCGCGCAAGGATCGCGCCGACCGTCGAGGCTGAAGGCCACATGAACTCGGGAGCCGTGCGCCTGAGCCGTGCCACGATCTTCTTTGGACCCCAGAGCGGATGCAGCTCCTTGGCCGCCACAATCCGCTCAACTAGGTCCTGAGCTGTCGCCCGGCCTTGATTGAGCGGTGCTCGCGGCAGGTCGTGCAAACCTTCCGGGCCGAACTCCCGATAACGTCCGAGCCATTTGTAGCCGTTCTTGCGTGAGATCCCGTAGGCCGCACAAAGCGCAACCATCGTCTCATCCCCAGCAAGACACTCCACAACAAACCGTAGCCGCTCGTCCATGATGCCAGTCTCTCGCCAAACCATCGCCGGTCCTCCCGGCGAAGGAGAAAACTGTCACCCATGCTATCGGTCCATTCTGTTACCTATCTATCCGGTTCGGACACTGCCTCTTTCTCCCCGTCGCTATGTGGGGAGTTGAGGAATGGTCCGCGAAGCGGACGAAAAGCCAACTGCTTGGCTTTTCGAATGACGAACGTCCGGCAGGACAATGAGGGGCGGCGCCAACGCTGGAAACAGTTGCGCTTGCCGTGCCATCGACCTTTGCCCATCATCGGCAATAACGCCGCCGGAAAACCCGGCAACGGAGCACAGATGCGCGACAAGCAGCCGAAATCCATCCTTCGCGAATTCCTCGACGGCGAGGCGGCGGGCGGCATCATCCTGATGGTTGCGGCAGCCCTTGCGCTGATCGTCGCCAATTCACCATTGGCCGAAACCTATTTCGCCGCTCTCCACGCCTATCTCGGCCCGCTCAGCGTGTCGCACTGGATCAATGATGGGCTGATGGCGGTGTTCTTCCTGCTGGTCGGCCTCGAGATCAAGCGCGAGATGCTCGACGGTCAGCTCTCGACCTGGCCGCGCCGCGTGCTGCCGGGCGTCGCCGCCGCCGGCGGCATGCTGGTTCCCGCGCTGGTCTATGTCGCCATCAACCGCAACAACGCCGCCGCGCTCTCCGGCTGGGCGATCCCGACCGCCACCGATATCGCCTTTGCGCTCGGCGTACTGTCGCTGCTCGGCAACCGCGTGCCAGCGTCGCTCAAGATATTTCTCACCGCGCTCGCCATCATCGACGATCTCGGCGCCGTCATCATCATCGCCATCTTCTACACAAGCGGCCTGTCGCTGGCCTATCTCGGTGCGGCCTTCGCCGTCATCGCGGTGCTCATCATGCTCAACCGCATGCGGGTGACGAGGCTGACGCCCTACCTAGTGCTCGGCGCCGTGCTGTGGGTGCTGGTTCTGAAATCGGGCGTGCATGCCACGCTGGCCGGCGTCGCGCTGGCGCTCACCATTCCGCTGAAAATCTCTGCCGGCAGCAGCCACGATCTCGACCATTCGCCGTTGCACCGGCTCGAACACGGCCTGCACAAGATCGTGCCCTTCTTCGTCATCCCGATTTTCGGCTTTGCCAATGCCGGCGTGTCGCTGGCCGGCCTCAGCGCCTCTGCCCTGGTCGAGCCGCTGACGCTCGGCGTCGCCGCAGGCCTGGTGCTGGGCAAGCTGGTCGGCGTCTTCGGCTCGTCGGCGCTTGCCATCCGTCTCGGCTTCGCCGACCTTCCGGTCAACGCCGGCTGGCTGCACATGATCGGCATTTCGCTGCTCTGCGGCATCGGCTTCACCATGAGCCTGTTCATTGGCCTGCTCGCCTTCGCCGGCGACGTGGCGCTGCAGGATGCCGTCAAGGTCGGCATCCTGGCGGGGTCGTTCATTGCGGCGTTGCTGGGTGCCGCCGTGCTCCTGATGGCGCCGGCGGTGGAGGGGGAAGAGGTGGAGTAGGTGTTCTTGGGCTCCTCGCCCCCGCAAAGCGGGGCGAGGAACTTGAGCTTCGTCTACTCGCTCTCTCCCGCCAGCGCCGGCACCGCCACACCCGCCAGCTCCGCCGCCAGCAGCCGCGCCGCACCCGCCCGTGCAATGCGCAGCATCAGCGCCTTGCGCGTTGCTGCGGCCATGCGGTGCTCGGGCGCCTCGCGCAAAATCTCGGCGCCGTAGCCGTCGGACAGGATGAAGCCGCATTCCTCCGGAAAAATATCCGAGGGCACGCCGGGATGCGTGGCGAAGAAGAAGCGGTCGGAGTGCAACCGGTAATCAGGCCATTTGCGGTCGACGCGAAAATCCTCGATCGAGGATTTGATCTCGATGATCCAGATGTCGCCCTGCCTGGTCAGCGCCACAAGGTCGGCGCGCCGCCCGGTGGCCAGCGACAGTTCGGGCAGCACATGCATGCCCATTTGCATCAACAGCCTCTGCACGCCACGCCGCACCAGCATGGCGCGTTCCGACTGGCGGCCATCGATCAGCGGATTGAGGGGAATCGGTGAAATGATCGGCATGGCAGCCACCATGCCAGATTTTGTTCACGGTTTGAACCCTGTGTGACCATGGCGATCGTATGGTTGACAAACCCATAGGCGAATTTTCTCTCGCAATGATAAGAAGCACGGTCCTTGGCACGAGGGGAGACACCATGGGGTTTTTGGGATTCATCAACCGGCTTTTCCCCGCGACCGAAGAGTTGCGCCGGTACTCAGCGATCGCGGGTCCCTATTCATTCATGTTTCTGGTGAAGCGCATCCCAGCCGAAAACCGGAAATTCGCACGCTTCCGCCTCAGCCATATGGGAGCGGTCCAGGATAGTTGCACATTCAGCGTCGAGGAGTTCGGTTCCCTCGTTGATGCCGTCCTGAAGACAAAGGCAGAGCTAGATGACCCACTGCTCACGAGCGCTACCCAGCCGTAGGGGAATGGCGGCGATTATACGGTTTACAGAACTGAGGCTACGACTTGATCCGAGCGCCTTCCGCGATCGCACCATATCTGTATCGGCGCGGTCTGGTATTGCTCCGGAACGCCCCTGCGTCCGCCGATCAACTTCCGTTCTTAGCTATAAGGCGGCCGGACTAAAGTCTTGCGCCGTGAACGCAAAGGTCTGATGTAACCGCTTTGGTTCCGTTCTTGTCCCTTGGACGTTCCCGTATTTTAGTCAGTCGAGATACTACCTATATGGCCGAAGCCGGCCTGTTCTCGAGCAGCGCAGCCCCCGCAATATCATCCAAAATCGGGCAGTCCGGCCGGTCGTCGCCATGGCAGGCCTGGATCAGCGTCTGCAAGGTCGTGCGCATCGACTGCAGCTCGCGCACCTTTTCCTCGATGGCGCTGACATGGGCGGCGGCGATCTCGCGCACATCGTGGCTGGCGCGGCTGCGATCCCGGTAGAGCGCCATCAGCTGGCGGCAATCTTCGATTGAAAAGCCGAGGTTGCGGGCGCGGCGCAGGAAGGCCAGCCGATGGATGTCGTCGCTGGAATAATTGCGATAGCCATTGCCGGCGCGCGCCGGCGCGATCAGGCCGATCTCTTCATAGTAGCGGATGGTCTTGGCCGGCAGGCCGGACCGCGCCGCGGCATCGCCTACATTCATTGTGATTCCTCGATGTGGTTCCCTGATTCTAGGCTATCCGACAGGGCCGCCCATTGTTTTTCCTTCACAATCCCGTGAGTCCTGTTGCCGAAATGCCATAGTTGATGGCTTACCGGCACGTAAGCTCCTGCATATAGGCATCGCGCGCTTGGCAAGCAAAGCAAATGCCAGCATGAATGATTTCAGGAAAAGCGGCCGTAACGTGTCGCGACATCTTGGCGGGGCATCGGACCATTTCATGCGCATGAAGTCATTTGCAATCGTCGCCGCACTTGCGTTGTCGGCCGCGATCTCGGGTTGCAGCACGATCGGCTCGCAGCTGTTCACCAACAACTACGGTTCGGTGAACGATGCAGGCTACCAACTGCCGCGCATCCCGATCGAGAGGGTGCCGCTGAAGTACCACCGGCAAGAGGTGAACTACGACACCTCGGAAAAGCCGGGCACCATCGTCGTCGATACCCAGAACAAGTTTCTCTACTTCGTCGAAGGCGACGGCCGGGCGATCCGCTACGGGATCGGCGTCGGCCGCGAAGGCTTTGAATGGCACGGCACCGCCCATATCGCGCTGAAGCGCGAATGGCCGACCTGGACGCCGCCGCGGCAGATGATCCAGCGCCAGCCGGAGCTAGCCAAGTTCGCGAGCGGCATGGAGCCGGGCTTGAAGAACCCGCTCGGCGCGCGCGCCATGTATCTGTTCAACAAGGGCGGCGACATGGGCTACCGCCTGCACGGCAGTCCGGAATGGAATTCGATCGGCAAGGCGATGTCGTCAGGCTGCATCCGGCTGATGAACCAGGACATCATCGACCTCTACGACCGCACGTCGGTCGGCGCCAAGGTCATCGTGATGTAGGACCTTGATCCGGAACCGAGGTCCACGAAAGCGAAAAGTGGAACCGGTTTTCGGGAAGATCATGGTCAAGATAGGCGTTACCCTTCGTACGCGGACCGTCTAGGCAACAACGGACGTCCAAAACAGAAAACCGGGCAATCTGGCCCGGTTTTTTGTTGCTCGCTCGAATGCGTGAAGGGGTCTTAGGAGACCTGCTCGACCTGCTGTACTTCCGGCACGAAGTGGCGGAGCAGGTTCTGGATGCCGTGCTTCAGCGTCGCCGTCGAGGACGGGCAGCCGGCGCAGGCGCCCTTCATGTGCAGGAACACGGTGCCGTTCTCGAAGCCGCGGAAGGTGATGTCGCCGCCATCTTGGGCAACCGCCGGGCGCACCCTGGTGTCGAGCAGTTCCTTGATGGTGATGACCAGTTGCTCATCGGCCTTGTCGTAGAATTCGCCGGTCTGGCTGGTCTCGGCGGCGGGGCCGGCGTTGACCATCACGGGCGCGCCCGACATGAAATGCTCCATGATGGCGCCGAGGATGGCCGGCTTCAGGTGCTGCCAGTCCGGGCCGTCCTTGGTCACGGTGATGAAGTCATAGCCGAAGAAGACGCCGGTCACGCCGGGGATCTCGAACAGGCGGCCGGCCAGCGGCGAGGCGCTGGCTGCACTGTCGGCGTCGCGGAAATCGGCGGTGCCTTCGACAAGCACTTCCTTGCCGGGCAGGAACTTCAGCGTTGCCGGGTTCGGCGTCGATTCGGTCTGGATGAACATGGCCGTCTCCGTGCCCCAGTCGGGCAGCTAGTTTGGAATAGTTCTAAATAGGCTCAATCGGCTGTACATTCAAGCGAAACGCATCGCTCAAAATGGCTGGCTGGCGGAATGTTTTTGCTGGCTGGGAAGGAATCCCGCGCGGGCTATAAATCCAGGATCGTGATGTTATCCGAACCGCTTCACGCTTTCCCGCATCACTCTCTACGCGAGGCTGTCAATCTCCTCGTCGGAAAGGTTCTGCGGCACCACTGTGACGGGAATAGGGAAGGCGGCGCCCTTGCCGGCAACAGCCCCGACCAGCGGCCCGGGTCCTTCCTTGCCGGCACCTGCCGCCAGCACCAGGATGGCGATGTCCTGGTCTTCCTCGATCAGCTTGTGGATCTCTTCGGTCGGCTTGCCTTCGCGCACCACCATCTCGGGCTCGATGCCGAGCTTCTGGCGCACCTTGTTGGCGTAGCCGTCGAGTGCCGCGCGCGCCGTGGCGTTGGCTTCCTCGCGCATGATCTTCTCGACGCCCAGCCAGTGCTGAAAGTCGTCCGGTGTGATGATGTAGAGCAGCACCAGCGTGCCGCTGGTGCTCTGCGCCCGCTTGGAGGCGTAGGCGACGGCGCGCTCGCACTCGGGCGTGTCGTCGATGATCGTCAGGAATTTCCTGCGATGGCCGGCTTCGCGACTGAGGCGTTTGGAGACCATGTCTATCTACTCGATGTTTCGGCCGCAATCTGCCACCGCGACAGACCGGCGGCAAGCCGCCGGCCTTGGGCCAGAATGGTGCGGTGCACTGACGGTAGGATCAGCCCTGCAACAGGCCGATAATCTCGCGTACCGTCTTCATGGTGGTCTCAGCCAGCGCGCCGGCGCGTTCGCCGCCGTCTCTCAGCACCGCGTCGACATAGGCGCGGTCGCCCTTGATACGGCGCATCTCGCCGGCGATCGGCGCCAGTTTTTCCACGGCAAGGTCGGCGAGCGCCGGCTTGAACACGGAAAACTGCTGACCGCCGAATTCCTTCAGCACGTCCGCCTTCGACATCTCGGCCAGCCCTGCATAGATGCCGACCAGGTTTTCCGCTTCCGGGCGGCTTTCCAGGCCGTCGACTTCGCTTGGCAACGCTTCCGGGTCGGTCTTGGCCTTGCGGATCTTCTTCGAGATGGTGTCGGCATCGTCGGTCAAATTGATGCGGGACAGATCCGACGGGTCCGACTTCGACATCTTCTTGGAGCCGTCGCGCAGGCTCATGATGCGCGCCGCCGGCCCGCCGATCACCGGTTCGGTGATCGGGAAGAACCCGTTTACCGTCTCTTCGCCAACCTGCATCTCGACGCCGGCGCCAAGACTGGCGATGCGGCTCGAAAAGTCATTGTTGAACTTTTGCGCGATGTCGCGGGTCAGCTCCAGATGTTGCTTTTGATCCTCGCCCACCGGCACATGGGTGGCGCGGTAGAGCAGGATGTCGGCCGCCATCAGTGAGGGATAGGCTAGCAGGCCCAGCGAGGCATTTTCGCGGTCCTTGCCGGCCTTGTCCTTGAACTGCGTCATCTTGTTCATCCAGCCGATGCGCGCCACGCAGTTGAAGATCCAGGCAAGCTCGGCATGCTGCATCACCCGCGACTGGTTGAAGACGATGTGCTTCTTCGGGTCGATGCCGGAGGCAAGGAAGGCGGCGGTGATCGAGCGGGTCTGGTCGGCGAGGTCGTCATGGACGAGTTGTGCCGTCAGCGAATGCAGGTCGACGACGCAATAGATGCAGTCGGACGTTTCCTGCAGGGCGACGAATTTCTTGATGGCGCCGAGATAGTTGCCGAGATGCAGATTGCCGGTCGGCTGTACCCCGGAAAAGACGAGCTGTTTGAAGGCGGTCATGGGTTCCTCATGGCTTGTGGAGGGCCGTATAAGCGTGATTCCGAAAAGTTGCAGACTTTTCGGAGCCAATCACGCGGCTGGAAACCACGCGCGGCGAAAGTCTTGCGACGGCGCGCTTATGGACGAAGGGGCGGAGAGGATCAAGGCCGGTGTTGCTGTTAGCTCGCCCGGACTATTCGTCCAGATCGGCGTTTGGCGCTGGCGCCGCTGCCTTGCTCGAGCCGCGTTTCACATTGCGCCGGATCATTCCGAAATCGGCGCCGCCGGTGGCGAAAGCCGTGACGAAGTAGAGCAGCGCCCCGCCGGCCACCAATGAGAGAAGCGTCACGGCCTTGATCACCAGTGGCGAGCCGGGGCCGAGCCTGACGGCCAGCCAATGCTCGGCGAAATAGAGTGCTGTCGCCATCACCGCCGCCGACAGCACAAGACGCGGAATGCGCTTCAACAGCGGCACGTCGCGGCCCCAATGGCCACGTCGGATCAGCACCGCAAGCAGCATCACCGCGTTGACCCAGCCGGCAACGGCCGAGGCCACCGCAATGCCGGGCGCGCCCATTTTCGGGAACAGCGTTAGCGCGGTGATCACGTTCACGCCGACCGAGATGGCGGCGAACATCATCGGCGTGCGCGTGTCCTCGCGGGCGAAATAGCCGGGGGTGAAGGCCTTGATCAGCACGAAGGCCGGCAGGCCGAGGCCAAAGATCGCCAGGATCGCCGCCACCGTCGGCGTCGAGCCGGTGGCGGCGAAGGCGCCGCGCTCATAAACCAGCCGCACGATCGGCTCCGCCATGACCCACAGTGCCGCCGCCGCCGGTAAGGTCATGAACAGGGTGAACTCGACCGAGCGGTTCTGCAGATTGGCCGCCTCGACCAGATTGCCCGATTTCAGCGCCCGCGACAGCTCCGGCAGCAGCACGATGGCGACGGCAACGCCGACGACGCCGAGCGGCAGTTGGTAGATGCGGTCGGCATAGGCAAGCGAGGACACGGCGCTGTCCTGCGCCGACGCGATCGCCGTGCCGATCAGCTGGTTGATCTGGGTGATGCCGCCGGTGATCGCCGCCGGCAGCGCAAGGATCAGCAGGCGCTTGACGTTGGGCGTCATCTTCGGCCGGCGAAAACCGATCGCGATGCCGGCATTGCGCACAGCCACCCAGACAATGGCGAGCTGTACCAGCCCCGCCGCCAGCACGCCCCAGGACAGGCTGAAACCAACCTCACGGGCATCCATGCCGTGGTACCAGGCGTAGCCGAGCACGCTAATCAGGATGATGTTGAGGAATGCGGGGGCCACGGCAGCCGCGAAATAGCGACGCAGCGAATTCAGCATGCCGGCCATCATGGCTGCGAGCGACATGCAGATGAGATACGGGAACATGATCGTCGCCAGCAGGACGGTCGTCTCGAATTTGCCCGGCGTGTCGGCAAAGCCCGGCGCCACGAGATAGCGCACGATCAGCGGCATCGCCAATTCCATGACGATGGTCAGCGCCAGAAGTGCGGTGAACAGGACGCCGAACACTTCCTCCGAAAAGCGCTTGGCGCCGTCGGTGCCGTGAGTCTCGATCTCCTTGGCAAACAGCGGCACGAAAGCGGCGTTGAAGGCGCCTTCGGCAAACAGCCGGCGAAACGTGTTGGGAAACTGAAAGGCGGCGTTGAAGGCGTCCGCCACCGGCCCGGTGCCGAGTGCGGCCGCCATCAGCATTTCGCGGCCAAAGCCAAGGGCGCGGCTCATCAGCGTGCCGGACGCAACCGTGGCGAATTTCTTGACGAGGCTCATGCGCGGGGAGATTGCCTGGATGATTGGGACAAAGGGGGTGATTGGGACAAAGTGATGGTCACTCGGCCGCCGCCTTGGCCTTGCCGCCGCGCTCTGGGACAACGCCTTCAAGCGCCGCGATCAGCCTGGCGTGGATGGTGGCGGTGCGTGCCGGGTTGTCGATCTTCTGCCCCGTAAGGTCGGTGACATAGAAAGTGTCGATCACCTTCTCGCCGAAGGTGGTGATGTGAGCCGAGGCGATGTCGAGCGAGAGATCGGACAACGCACTGGTGATTTCCGACAACAGCCCGGGCCGGTCCAGTCCCTCGACCTCGATCACCGAAAACCGGTTCGACAGCGTGTTGCGGATTTCGGCGCGCGGCGGAATCTTGAACACCTTGGCGCCGCGCCGCGGCCGGGTTCGCTTCTCGATCATCTCCGGCAACCAGCTCTTGCCCGACAGCACGTCCTCGATCAGCCGGCCGACGCGCTCGGCGCGACGGCGCTCATCCTCGTCGCGGTCGAATTCCCGTGAGATCAGGATGATGTCCAGCGCGCGGCCGTCGGACGTGGTGAATATCTGCGCGTCGACGATGTTGCCGCCGGCGCCGGCACAGGCGCCGGCAATAACCGAAAGCAGGCGCGGATGATCCTGCGCCAGCACGGTGATCTCGGTCACCGCCTCGAATTGGTGCGTCCTGACCACGGTGGCGAGCTTCTTGCCTGCCGCGTCGGCTTCGCGGATGAATTCGGCATGACGCAGCTGATCGGGGAGGTCGACCGTCAGCAGATAGTTCTCGTAATGCAGGCCGACATAGCGCTTGCGGGCCTTGTCCGGCCAATCGGCTAGCGCCTCGGCTAGCCGCTCGCGCGCCGCCGCCGTCCGCTTGGCGCGCGACACTTCCGAGAAGCCGCCGGTCAAAAGCAGTTCGGTCTCGTAGTAGAGCGTGCGCAGGAGCTGGCCCTTCCAGCCGTTCCACACGCCCGGCCCGACACCCCTGATGTCGCAGACGGTCAGGATCAACAGCATTTTCAGCCGCTCGACCGATTGCACGATCGAGGCGAAATCCTCGATCGTCTTGCGGTCGTTGAGGTCGCGCGTCTGCGCCGTCATCGACATCACGAGATGGTTCTCGACCAGCCAGGCGACTGTCTCGGTGTCGGCCGCCGACAGCCCCATATGCGGGCAGATGCGGCGCGCGATCCGGGCGCCGGCCTCTGAGTGATCCTCCGGCCGGCCCTTGGCGATGTCGTGCAGCAGCACCGCGACATAGAGCGCCTCGCGGCTCTTCTCTAGCCCCGGCATCAGCGTGTGCGAGAGCGGATGCACCTTTTCGCCGTCGCCGCGCTCGATCTCGGCCAAGACGCCGATGCAGCGGATCAGGTGCTCGTCCACCGTATAGTGGTGGTACATCGAGAACTGCATCATGGCGACTATTCTGCCGAAATCGGGGATCAGCCTGCCGAGCAGGCCGGCCTCGTTCATGCGCCGCAAATTAAGCTCGGCATTGCGGTCCGAGGTCAGGATGTCGAGGAACAGCCGGTTGGCCTCCTCGTCGCGCCGCAGCGACTTGTTGACCAGACCGAGCGAGCGGGTGAGCAGCTTCAGCGCATCGGGATGGAACTCCAGCCCGTGCTTGTCGGCGAACCAGAACAGCCTGAGCAGATTGACCGGGTCGCGCTCGAACACGCTGTCGTCGGCGACGTTGATGCGGTGATTGTCGACAATGAAGTCCGACGTGCCTGCCAGCTTGCGCTTGCGGCGCTGGAAGGTGAGGAAGATGCGGTTGAAGCCGGGCACATGCTTGGCCTGCTCTTCCTCGAGCGCGGCGCAGAAGATGCGGGTGAGGTCGCCGACATCCTTGGCGACGAGGAAGTAATGCTTCATGAAGCGCTCGACCGCCGACAGACCGGGATGGGTGGTGTAGCCGAGACGTTCGGCAATCTCGCGCTGGATGTCGAAATGCAGCCGTTCCTCGGCCTTGCCGGTGAGGAAATGCATGTGGCAGCGCACCGCCCAGAGGAAATCCTCGGCCTTGAGGAATTCCCGGTATTCGGCCTCGGTGAACACAGCCTTGTCGACCAATTCCTCGCCGGTGCGCACGCGATAAAAATACTTGGCGATCCAGAACAGCGTCTGCAAATCGCGCAGGCCGCCCTTGCCGTCCTTGACGTTGGGCTCGACCAGATAGCGGCTTTCGCCGGCCTTGGCATGGCGATCGTCGCGTTCGGCGAGCTTGGCCTGCACATATTCCGGTCCGGTGGTGCGCACCACTTCATGGTCGAAGCGGGTGAGCAATTCGTCGAAGAGCTTCTGTTCGCCCCACAGGAACCGCGCTTCCAGGATCGTGGTGCGGATGGTGATATCGCTGCGCGACAGCCTGAGACACTCGTCGATGTTGCGGGTGGCGTGGCCAACCTTCAACCCGAGGTCCCACAGCATATAGAGCATATATTCGACGATCTGTTCGCCCCACGGCGTCTGCTTGTAGGGCAGCAGGAACAACAGGTCGATGTCGGAGCCCGGCGCCAGCGTGCCGCGGCCATAGCCGCCGACGGCAACGACCGCCATGCGCTCTGCGGTCGAGGGGCTTTTCACCCGGTAGACGTGGGTCGCGGCGAACTCGTAGAGGGCGCGGATGATCTCGTCCATCAGATGCGACAGCCGGGCGGCGCAGGCCGTGCCGCTGCCATCGTCCATCAGCATGCGCTCGGCAACCTTGCGGCCCTCGGTCAGCCGATCCTTCAGCAGCCGGAGCGCACCGACGCGCGCGCCGGGCTCGATGCCGCTGGCCGCCGAGATCAGCGCCGTCATGTCGCGGCGCAAAGCCTCGCTGTCGATCAGCGCGTCGAGCTTGAGGGAGATTTTTGCCATGGATTGCCGGTGGGCCTCGCCTTTGCGCGGCGTCTATAGCGCGTTTTCACGGCGCTGTGTATGGGGCGGACGGACGCGTCGGCCGCGATACCAGAAAGGGATGATCATCTCGCGCCGGAGCCGGAAGAGATCGGCGATCTGCCGCGTCAACCGCCTGGTCTCGATCCTTACCTTGGCGGTGATTGGCCTGGGGCGCCGTTTACCTATCCCGCTTGCCACCCATTCCTCTGTTCGCTCCTGCTTGAGCAGGCTTGGCAATCTCACCGGACTGTCGCCGAGGAATTGTGCCTGCAGGCACAATGCTGGGACGAGTTGGTAAATGACCTTGTCGGACGAGGTAGCAAAACGCGGATTGAAGATGAGGTGATCGACGGGAATGCTGATCTCATTCGTTGCCGCAAGAAGGTCCCGCGCGGCCTGTCTGGACAGGATGTATCCCGCCGTACCGATATGGAGCCCGTGCAGTCTGCTCGCAGAAAAACCGTGGCCGCAGGCAACTTGCTTGCGTGAAATTACGGTCCGGTTGAAGAACGTTTCCAACTTGACGATGTCCGCATCGGCGGGAATCCAGCCCGCATCGGCAAGCAAAGCGCCGGCTTTGTCCGGGAAAACGACATCGTCCTCGAAAATCGCCGCGTAAGCATCCTCACCTGCAGCGATCGTCGACCAACACTGTTGGTGGCTGAGCAGGCAGGCAATCTCGGCGTCGGCCAGGCGCAAATGCTTCTTGCCCTGCGGCATTTCGGCCAGATCCGGCCGATCTCGCGCATCGATGGCGGCGACCCGCTCGAAGGCGATGCCGATGCGGGCGAACTCCGCCGTTACATGGGCGAGGCGATCGCGGGACCGATCGAGATTGATAATCAGGCATTTCATTTGGGTGGGATCGATGCAGTGGGACGCGCGTCCATAGCATGGGAACGAAGTTGCGTAAGCGATTTTCCCTCGATGTGCGCGATGACGGCCACGATCGAAAAGTGGAAATCGCCCCTTGACCTTCCAGTTACTGGAAGCACTACCTCCTCACCCAGACAGATATAAGGCACTTTTCGATGGCGCATTCCGAGCATCACCACCACGCGGCCGATGGCAGCTGTTGTGTGGCAAAGGCTGCTGAGCCGGCCGCCGAAGCCGTGGTGCGCGATCCGGTGTGCGGCATGAGCGTCGATCCGGCAGCCGGCAAGCCGACGGCCGAGCATGGCGGCCGTCTTTTTCACTTCTGCAGCGAGGGTTGCCGTACGAAATTCGTCGCCGGGCCTGAAAAATACCTGACCGCCACCGACCCCGTCTGTGGCATGAGTGTCGACCGCGCTACCGCCAGGCATTTTTTCCGCCACGAAGGCCAGGGTTTCTATTTCTGCTCGGCCGGCTGCCGGGCGAAGTTCGAGGCCGAGCCGCAAAACTATCTCGGCGATAGGCCGGCGGCGTCGCCAGTGCCGAAAGGCACTCAATACACCTGCCCGATGCACCCCGAAGTGATAAGAGACAAGCCCGGCTCCTGCCCGATCTGCGGCATGGCGCTTGAGCCGATGGGCGTTCCCACTGGCGATGAGGGCCCGAACCCCGAACTGGTAGACTTCACCAGACGGTTCTGGGTCAGCGCGGTGCTGTCCCTGCCGCTGCTGATCGTTGCCATGGCGCCGATGCTCGGCCTGACGTTCCAGGCGTTTGTCGACGGGCGAACGATGGTCTGGCTGGAATTGGCGCTGGCCAGCCCAGTGGTGCTGTGGGCGGCCTTCCCCTTCTTCCACCGCGGCTGGGAGTCGCTGGTCAACCGCAGCCCCAACATGTGGACGCTGATTTCGCTGGGTGTGGGTGCGGCCTACCTCTACAGCGTCGTCGCCGCACTGTTTCCGGACATCTTTCCGCATCAGTTCCGTGGCCATGGCGGCACCGTCCCGGTCTATTTCGAGGCAGCTTCCGTCATCGTCGCGCTGGTATTCCTCGGTCAGGTGCTCGAATTGCGGGCGCGCGAAAAGACCGGCTCGGCCATCCGTGCGCTGCTCGACCTGGCGCCGAAGACGGCACGGCTGATCGGGGAGGACGGCTCCGACACCGACGTGCCGCTCGATGCGGTCAGGACCGGCGACCACCTGCGCCTGCGTCCAGGCGACGCCGTGCCGGTCGACGGCATCGTAACGGAAGGCCGTTCCTCCATCGACGAATCGATGATCTCGGGCGAGCCGCTGCCGGTCGAAAAAACGAAAGGCGATGCCTTGACCGGCGGCACGCTCAACAAGAACGGTTCGCTGATCATGCGCGCCGAAAAGGTCGGCTCCGAAACGACGCTTTCGCGCATCGTCGAGCTGGTCGCAAAGGCGCAGCGTTCGCGCGCGCCGATTCAAGGTCTAGCCGATCGCGTCTCCTTCTACTTCGTGCCGGCCGTCGTGCTGGTCGCGCTCGCGGCCTTTGCCGCCTGGGCGATCTTCGGTCCCGAACCCAGCTTGATCTTTGCCATCGTCTCGGCGGTCTCGGTGCTGATCATCGCCTGCCCCTGCGCGCTCGGCCTGGCGACGCCGATGTCGATCATGACCGCCACCGGGCGCGGGGCGCACGCGGGCGTGCTGATCAAGGACGCGGCCGCGCTCGAGCGCTTCGCTTCGGTCGACACGTTGATCGTCGACAAGACCGGCACCTTGACCGAAGGCAAGCCTCGCTTGACCGATGTCGTCGCTGCCGAAGGCCTGTCTGAGAATGAATTGCTGGCGCTCGCCGCCGGCCTGGAAAAAGGCTCGGAGCATCCGCTGGCCGAGGCCATTGTCGGCGGCGCCGACGTACGCGGCCTGACGCTCGTTGAGGCCAGCGGCTTCGACGCCGTCACCGGCAAGGGCGTATCCGGCACGGTGTCTGGCAGGAAGGTTTCGCTCGGCAACGCCGCTATGATGGCCGATGTTGGCATCGACACCGCTTCCCTGTCGGCCAGGGCCGAGGCGCTGCAGGCAGAAGGCAAGACGGCGATGTTCGTTGCGGTGGACAAAAAACTGGCCGGCATTGTCGCGGTCGCCGATCCGGTCAAGGCAACGACAGCCGAGGCGATCAGGGCGCTGCACGACAGAGGCTTGCGGATCATCATGGCGACCGGCGACAACGAGCGCACGGCGCGCGCCATCGCCAAAAGCCTTGGCATTGACGAGGTGCGCGCCGGCCTGCTGCCGGAACAAAAGGCAGCCCTTGTCGAGGAGTTGCGTGCGAAAGGTGCCGGCATCGCCATGGCCGGCGACGGCGTCAACGATGCGCCGGCCCTGGCCAGCGCCGATGTCGGCATCGCCATGGGCACCGGCGCCGATGTCGCTGTCGAGAGCGCCGGCATTACGCTGGTCAAGGGCGATCTCAACGGCATCGTCAGGGCGCGAACGCTCGCGCAGGGGACGATCCGCAACATCCGCCAGAATCTGTTTTTCGCCTTCCTCTACAATGTGCTTGGCGTGCCGGTTGCTGCCGGCGTGCTATATCCGCTCACCGGCACGCTTTTGTCGCCGATGCTGGCGGCGGCGGCCATGAGCCTGTCTTCGGTTTCGGTCATCGCCAACGCATTGCGGCTGCGGACGTTGAAACTCTGAGCAAAGCCCCCAGATACGAATTTCAATCAACAGGAGATCATGGATGACCTTGGCTAAGAAAATCGTGCTTTTGATGATGGCGGCGGGAATGCTGCTTGCCGTTTTCCTCGAAAGCGTCCCGGCGCAATCCGAAGAGATGAAACACGACATGGGCGCGATGGGCGCGCAAGGTCCTTCGACCGACGGCTACAAGGCGGCGATGGACAAGATGCACACCGACATGATGATCGAATATTCCGGCAATGCCGATGTCGATTTCGTGCGCGGCATGATCCCGCATCATCGGGGCGCGATCGACATGGCCAAGGTGGAACTCGCCAATGGCAAGGATCCCGAAATCCGCAAGCTGGCCGAAGATGTCATCGACGCGCAGGAAGCCGAGATCACCAAGATGCAGGTCTGGCTCGCCGCCCATCCGGCGAAGTAAGGCAGCAACGGCCATGCCGGAGAGATTCATTCTGGATTTCTCTCCGTGCTTGTGATGCCATTCGCATCGATTACACGGCGCCAGGAGCCCACATGCCATCGACGATAAGAGCCACCACACTGCCTTCGGGCGAGGCCGTCCAGGTGCTGGGACAGGGCACATGGAAGATGGGCGAGGATTCCCGCCGCCGCGCCGGCGAGGTCAATGCCCTGAAGCTCGGGCTGGACCTCGGCATGACGTTGATCGACACCGCTGAAATGTATGCCAGCGGCGGCGCCGAGGAGGTGGTAGCGGAAGCCATTGCCGGGCGCCGCGACGAACTCTTTCTTGTCTCCAAGGTATTGCCGTCCAATGCCTCGCGCGCCGGCGTGGCGCGGGCCTGCGAAAACAGCTTGAAGCGCCTGCGCACCGACCGCATCGATCTCTATCTCCTGCACTGGCCGGGCAGTGTGCCTCTATCTGAAACCGTCGAGGCGTTCGAGGCGCTGAAGGAGGCCGGCAAGATACGCCACTGGGGTGTCAGCAATTTCGACACCGACGAGATGGAGGAGTTGACCGGCCTGTCGTCTGGCGATCATGTCCAGACCAACCAGGTGCTCTACAATCTGTCGCGGCGCGGCCCCGAATTCGATCTCGCACCGTGGAGCCGGCAGCGCGGCATCCCGCTGATGGCCTATTCGCCGGTCGAGCAGGGCGCGCTGGCGCGCAATTCCAGGCTGGAAACCATCGCCGCCCGCCACAACGCCACGGCAGCACAGATCGCGCTTGCCTGGGTGATGGCGCAGCCCGGTGTCATCGCCATCCCGAAGGCGAGTAGCCAGGAGCATGTCCGCCAGAATTTTGCCGCGCTCGACATCGAGCTGACGGCCGAAGACCTCGCCGAACTCGACCGCGCCTTTCCACCGCCGGCGCGCAAGCGCGGGCTGGAGATGATCTAGATTGGAACGGGTTTCGACCGGGTATCATCATACGGCGTATAGAGTCGGAGCCATGACGGTCACGTCGCTGCGCGACGGTTACGTCGACATGCCAATCAGGCGGCTGCGCCAGCCCGGAGACCTGACATTCGGTGACAACCTGCCCTCGCATGTACCGCTCGTCGACGGTGCGCTCAGGCTGTCGGTCAACGCCTTCGCCATCGATGACGGCGACGACATCACGCTGATCGACACAGGGGCTTCGAACGCCTGGCACCCGACAATGGGGCACCTGCCCGAGGCGCTGCGCGAGGCGAAGATCGCCACCGAGCGGATTCGGACTGTTGCTTTCACCCACACCCATCTCGACCATATACACGGGCTCATCCTTGCCGATGGTGGCGACGGCTTCCCGCAGCTCTCTCGGCTGCTTGTCCCGCGCGCTGAGCTCGGCATGTTTCGCGACGTGGCGAGGCTGGAACGCTTCCACGATCGCGCCCAGCCTCTCGATGCTGGACAGCGCGTCAGCGCTGACATCGATACGATCGGCTCCGCTGGCCATGAAGCCGGCCACACTTGCTTTCGCTTTGTGAGCGCAGGCGAAACACTGTTGATCTGGGGCGACATCGTACATGTGCCGTCGCTTCAATTCGATCGACCCGAGATCACGTGGGAATTCGACGCAGACCAGCAGCAGGCGAGGGAAAGCCGGTTGCAAATGCTGGCGCTTGCGGCCAACACCGACTGCTACGTCGCCGGCGCGCATCTTGATTCGCCCGGCGTCGGCCGGGTTTTTCGAACCGAGACGGCTTTCCGCTTCGAGCCCTTGTAGCACTCTAGCCGAGCGCCGCCCGCGCCCGTCGCAACGCGCGCGAAAACACTGCGGTGTCGTCGAAGGCGCGCGCCAGCGTGAGCGCGCCCTGGATGGCGCCGACTGTTTCTTCGGCGAGTTCGTCCGCCCTGGCAGCGCTGTGCCCGCTTCGGGTCAGCGCTTCGGCAAGATGCGCCACCCAGCGGCCGAAATAGCTTTTGATGGCCTTGGCGAAGAGGTCGCGGGATTCGTCCAGCGCGAAGGCGCCGATCAGGCACACCTGGCGGCCCGACCGGAAATAGCTCTCGGTCGCTTCGAACATCCGGTCGATGCCCGTGCGAGGGTCGGCCCTGTCCAGCAACGGCACGAAGACATTCTCCTCGAACCAGCCATCTATATGGGCAATGACAGCCGCCGCCATCTCTTCCTTGCCGCCCGGGAAGAAGTGGTAAAGGCTGCCTTTGCCTAGGCCGGTCGCCGCACCGATCCGCGCCAGGCTCGCCCCTTCATAGCCGTGTTCGCGGAAAACCTCGCCGATGATGGAGAGCAAATCGGCGCGATCGGGCGCGATCCTGCGCATGCGCTAGTTTTTCCGCTTGAGCATGATCTTTGCCGAAAACCGCGACACAGCTCTAGGGATCATATTCTAAAGTCCGAGTTCGGACAGGCCGGGATGGTCGTCCGGCCGGCGGCCGAGCGGCCAGTGATATTTGCGCTCACCCTCGGCGATCGGCAGGTCGTTGATGCTGGCGACGCGCCTACGCATCAGCCCGGCCGCGTCGAATTCCCAATTCTCATTGCCGTAGGAGCGGAACCAGTGGCCACTGTCGTCGCGCCATTCATAGGCAAAGCGCACCGCGATGCGGTTGTCGTTCCAGGTCCAGACCTCCTTGATCAGGCGGTAGTCGAGCTCGCGAGCCCATTTGCGCGTGAGGAAGGAGACGATCTCATTTCTGCCCGAGACGAACTCGGCGCGGTTGCGCCAGGTGCTGTCCTGCGTATAGGCGAGCGAAACCCGTTCGGGATCGCGGCTGTTCCAGGCGTCTTCGGCAAGCCGAGCCTTCTGCGCGGCGGTCTCGGCGGTGAAGGGCGGCAGCGGCGGACGGCTCATGTCATTCTCCCATCGGCAAAGGCGATGGCGAGCATTGTACCAATCGGTACAATTGGTCAAGGCCGAAATCGGGCTAGGTTTTCCCCGCCAGCCCCTTCAGCCGGTAGAGCGCTTCCAGCGCCTCGCGCGGCGTCATCTCGTCTGGATTG
This sequence comes from Mesorhizobium sp. M1143, assembly GCF_040318435.1. Taxonomy (NCBI): domain Bacteria; kingdom Pseudomonadati; phylum Pseudomonadota; class Alphaproteobacteria; order Hyphomicrobiales; family Phyllobacteriaceae; genus Mesorhizobium; species Mesorhizobium sp. M1143. The sequence goes on from NZ_JAMYMJ010000002.1 coordinate 91,893, forward strand.
ATCTCACCCAGCGCTGCGCCCAATGCGTCGCTCTTCGCAGGCTTTGCCGCTTCCCGCTTCATTGCCACCGAAAACAGCGGCAGATCGTCGACCAGCCGGTTGGCCTTGCCGGAGACATCGCCTTCCTCGAGCTGATGCAGCACCTCTTTGGCGCGGCCGACCACCGCTTCCGGCAGACCGGCAAGGCGAGCGACCTGAACGCCATAGGAGCGATCGGCGGCACCCTTGCCGACCTCGTGCAGGAAGACGACGTCGCCTTCCCATTCCTTGACCCGCATGGTGACGTTGGAAAGGCGCGGCAGTTTGCCGGACAGCGCCGTCATCTCGTGGAAATGGGTGGCAAAGATCGCCCGGCAGCGGTTCTTCTCGTGCAGGTACTCGACCGCCGCCCAGGCGATCGACAGGCCATCGAAAGTGGCGGTGCCGCGGCCGATTTCGTCGAGGATCACCAGCGCCCGCTCACCGGCCTGGTTGAGGATCGCCGCCGTCTCGACCATCTCGACCATAAAGGTGGAGCGGCCACGCGCCAGATCGTCCGAGGCGCCGACCCGCGAGAACAACCGGTCGACGACGCCGATATGGGCCGATGTCGCCGGCACGAAGGAACCGGTTTGGGCGAGGATGGCGATCAGTGCGTTTTGCCGCAGGAAGGTCGACTTACCGCCCATATTCGGACCGGTGAGCAGCCAGATCGCGCCGGCCTTGGCCCCGTCTTGCGGCGACAGATCGCAATCATTGGCGACGAACGGCCCTTCGCCCGAGCGCCGCAGCGCCTGTTCCACCACCGGATGGCGTCCGCCCGAGATATCGAAGGCGAGGCTGGAATCGACCAGCGGCCGGCACCAGGCTTCGCTCTCCGACAACAGCGCGAGCGCCGCCGACACGTCGAGCACGGCGAGCGCATCGGCGCCGGCGCGGATCTTCTGCGCCTCGCCGACCGCCTCAGCCGTCAGCGTATCGAAAGCGGCAAGCTCGATGCTCAGCGCCCGGTCGGCGGCATTGGCGATCTTGGTCTCGAGTTCGGCAAGTTCGGTCGTGGTGAAACGCATGGCATTGGCCATGGTCTGGCGGTGGATGAAGCGCGCCTTGGCGCCGTCGCTTCCGGTCATGATCGAATGGTGGTTGGCGGTCACCTCGATGTAGTAACCCAGCACATTGTTGTGCCGGATTTTCAGCGAGCGGATGCCGGTCTCCTCGATCAGCGAGCGCTCCAGTCCGGCGATCACCTTGCGCGATTCGTCGCGCAGCGCCCGCATTTCGTCGAGTTCGGCATGGTAGCCGCCACGCACGAAGCCGCCGTCGCGCCTCAGCAGCGGCAGTTCCTCGCCAAGAGCCTGGGCCAGATGCTTGGCCAGCGCACGCGGCAGCGCCTTTATCGCGGCAAGTGCTTCCGTCAATTCATGGGGCAGCGCTGTTGCGGCGAAGATTTCGGCAATGGCGCCCGCCGCTTCAAAGCCGGCACGCAGCGCGCCGAGGTCGCGCGGGCCGCCGCGGTTGAGCGCCAACCGCGACAGCGCTCGCGGCATGTCGGCGACGCTCTTCAGGCTTGACCGCACAGCTTGGCAGAGCCGCGTCTCGGTGCGGAAGAACGATACCGAATCAAGCCGGGCAGCAATCGCCGCCGGATCGGTTAGCGGCGCCATCAGCCGGTCGGCGAGCAGCCTGGCGCCGCCGCCGGTGACCGTGCGGTCTATAGCCTTGAACAGCGAGCCGTCGCGGCTGCCCGACAGCGTGCGCAACAGTTCCAGATTGCCGCGTGTCGCAGGATCGATGAACAGCGTCGAGCCCTGCTCCTCGCGTTCGGGACGCGACAAAGGCGGCCGCTCGGCCTTCTGCGTCTTTTCGACATAGGCGATGGCGCCCGAGATCGCCGACAATTCGGCGCGCGAGAAGGCACCGAAACTGTCCGGCGTCGCCACGTCGAAGAAGCGCGCGATCCGCCCCGCTGCCGAAGCCGAATCGAAAAGCGACGGCGGCTGCGGGCTGGCGACGCGGCCGATGACGTCGAACACCGGCTTCAGCTCGGGATCGTAAAACACCGGCTCGGCGACGATCAGCTCGCGCGGGTCGACGCGGAAGACATCGGCCAGCAGGCGGTCGGCCGTGGTTTCGGCGACGCGGAAGACGCCGGTCGAGATCTCGATCCAGGCCAGGGCGAAGGCGTCACCGCTGTTGCCGCCCTTCACCCGCCCTAGCGCCATCAGGAAGCTCGATTCCGACGGCGCCAGCAATTTATCCTCGGTGATGGTGCCTGGCGTCACCAGGCGCACCACGTCACGGCGTACGACCGATTTGCCGCCGCGCTTCCTGGCTTCCGCCGGGTCCTCGATCTGCTCGCAGACGGCAACGCGAAAACCCTGGCCGATCAGCTTTTGCAGATAGTCGTCGGCCGCATGCACCGGAACGCCGCACATCGGAATGTCATGGCCCTGATGCTTGCCGCGCTTGGTCAGGACGATGCCCAGCGCCCGGCTCGCCTTCTCGGCGTCGTCGAAGAACAGCTCGTAAAAATCGCCCATGCGGTAGAACAGCAGCGAATCCGGGTTCGCCGCCTTGATCTCGATATATTGCTCCATCATCGGCGTGACGCTGCCGACGGGCGCAGGCGGTGTCACCTCGGGGGCGTCGGTTTCTGCTGAAGTGTGCATGTTCATGCCCGCACGCTAGCAGATGTGGGTGCGGGGTTTAATGCCGGCGGCCCGAAAAGCAGGGGACGACCGGCCTCGACGGCGGCTTGTGCTCCTTCTACGCCGGGTGAAGCCGTTGGTTGCTTCGGGCGCCAACCAGACCCTATGATCGCCATGGCGGGGATAAGCGGCATGGATCAGGACAAACAGGAGGCGTTCGAAGAGCTGGTCGGTCCGGCTGGATCGGCGCGTGAGCGCCTGCTGCTGTTGGCGGCGCGGCGCGTCCACCGCACCAAAAGCAAGCTTAGGGGGACAGTGCGCAAGCGCATCCCCTTCCTCCTGCCGACACGCGGGCCGCTGTCCGATGTCGATGGCGGCATCGACATGTCGCTGCATGTGCTCAGCCGCGACCCGCTGGTGCTCTATGTCCCGATTGGCGGGGCGCGGCCGCTCTATCCGCTGGCAGCGCTCGGCCGGCGCCTGGCGGCGCGCCGCGTCACCTTTCTAACGATGCAGACGTGGACCATGGAGCGGCCGGCTGTCATCGCCCGGATGGGCCGCGATCTCGCCTGGTATGCCGGCCGGTTTCCGCTGCACGAAATCATCTTCCTGTGCAACACCGAGGAAGAGCGCCGTCTCATCGCCGCTGCGGGCGGCAATGCCATCTTCTCCAACCACAATCTGATGGTATCGGAGGAGATCTTCCGGCCACTGCCGGACGTGCCGGTCGAATTCGACGCCGTCTACAATGGCCGCATCTCGCCGATCAAACGCCATCACCTCGCCTTCGACATAGAGCGGCTGGCCCACATCACCTATTCGATCGGCGAATTGCCGCCGGTTGCCGCCCGCGCCTTTGTCCGGCGACTGCAGGCGCAATCGCCGCTCCACAAAATCGCCAATCCGCTCGTCGACGGCTGGCCGGGCAAGCTGACGGCCCAACAGGTCAACCGCGTCTACAACCAGGCCGCCGTCGGGCTGTGCCTGTCGGCCGTGGAAGGAGCGATGTACTCCTCGATGGAATATCTGATGGCCGGTCTGCCGATTGTCAGTACGCCGAGCCTTGGCGGTCGCGACGTCTATTTCGATCCGGATTATTGCATCGTCGCCGAGCCGGAACGGGCTGCCATTCGCCGCGCTGTCGAAACGCTGCTCGACCGCGCTATACCGCGCGAGGAGATCCGCCGCCGGACACTGGAGAAGGTCGGTACCCAGCGCATCGAATTCATGGCGTTCCTGACTGCATTGCTGCGGCGCAAGGGGAGCCGTGGGCCACTCATCGAGACGTGGCCTTTCCCCGGCACAGACGGCATGATGCGACGGGGAACGGTGCGCGAAATCGCTGCCTTCGTGAGCGAGCCAGAGCCGACGTGACGCCATCCGACCCTCGGGAGATTTCGCTGCGGGCGTGAAGATCGCTTGGCGATTTACAGCGGTGGCGTGTAGCCTTGATCCAGAAGTTTCAAAAACACGCACCCGTCTCAAGGGGGCGACACCGGCGAGGAAATCAAAAGCATCATGGCCAAGAAAACCGAAAACAGCGGCCCCTCCGTCAGCGCCGAGGAGGCGCTGGAATTCCACGCCATGGGCCGCCCCGGCAAGCTGGAGATCGTCGCCACCAAGCCGATGGCGACGCAGCGCGATCTGAGCCTCGCCTATTCGCCGGGTGTGGCGGTTCCTGTGCTGGCCATCGCCGAAGACCCCAGCCGCGCTTTCGACTACACGACGCGCGGCAACATGGTCGCCGTCATCTCCAACGGCACCGCCATTCTCGGCCTCGGCAATCTCGGCGCGTTGGCCTCCAAGCCGGTGATGGAAGGCAAGGCGGTGCTGTTCAAGCGCTTCGCCGATGTCGATTCCATCGACCTCGAAGTCGACACCGAGGATGCCGACGAGTTCATCAATTGTGTGCGCTTTCTCGGCCCGTCCTTCGGCGGCATCAACCTGGAAGACATCAAGGCGCCGGAATGCTTCATCATCGAGCAGCGCCTGCGTGAATTGATGGACATCCCGGTCTTCCACGACGACCAGCACGGCACCGCCATCATCTCGGCCGCCGGGCTGATCAACGCGCTGGAGATCACCGGCCGCGACATGAAGACCACGAAAATGGTCTGCAACGGCGCCGGTGCCGCCGGCATCGCGTGCATCGAACTGATGAAGGCGATGGGCTTTGCGCCCGAGAACATCATCCTGTGCGACACCAAGGGTGTCGTCTACCAGGGTCGCACCGAAGGCATGAACCAGTGGAAGTCGGCGCATGCGGTCAAAACCGACACGCGCAGCCTGGCCGAGGCGCTGGATGGCGCCGACGTCTTCCTCGGCCTGTCGGCCAAGGGCGCATTGACCACCAGGATGGTGCAATCGATGGCCAAGAACCCGATCATCTTCGCCATGGCCAATCCCGACCCGGAGATCACGCCGGAGGAAGTGGCCGAAATCCGCACCGACGCCATCATGGCCACCGGGCGTTCCGACTACCCCAACCAGGTCAACAATGTGCTGGGCTTTCCCTACATCTTCCGCGGTGCGCTGGATGTCAGGGCCACCACCATCAATGACGACATGAAGATCGCCGCAGCGAGAGCGCTGGCCGACCTGGCGCGCAAGGACGTGCCCGATGATGTCGCCGCCGCCTATCAGGGCAACCGGCCGAAATTCGGCCCGAACTACATCATCCCGGTGCCGTTCGATCCGCGCCTGATCTCGGCCATCCCGCTCGCGGTGGCCAAGGCGGCGATGGAGTCGGGCGTCGCCCGCAAGCCTATCCTCGACCTCGACCGCTACGCGCAGGAGCTGTCGGCCCGCCGCGACCCGATCGCCTCGACCTTGCAGCGCATCTACGATCGCGTCCGCCGCCAGCCCAAGCGCATCGTCTTTGCCGAGGGCGAGGAAGAACAGGTGATGCGCGCCGCCGTCTCCTATGTGAACCAGAAGCTCGGCACCGCGATCCTGCTCGGCCGCGACGATGTCATCAAGGAAAACGCCAGGCACGCCGGCATCGACCTCAACAAGCAAGGCATCGAGATCATCAATGCCAGGCTGTCGCGCCGCAACGGCATCTATACCGATTATCTCTACGAGCGCATGCAGCGCAAAGGCTTCCTGTTCCGCGACTGCCAGCGGCTGATCAACAACGACCGCAACCATTTCGCTGCCTGCATGGTGGCGCTGGGCGATGCCGACGGCATCGTCACCGGCGTCACTCGCAACTATTCCACGGCGCTTGACGATATCCGCCGCGTCATCGACGCCAAGCCCGGCCACCGCGTCATCGGCGTCTCGATCGTGCTCGCCCGGGGCAAGACCGTGCTCGTCGCCGACACCGCCGTGCACGATATGCCCAATGCCGAGCAGATCGCCGATATCGCCGAGGAGGCGGCGGGCTTCGCCCGCCGCATGGGCTACGAGCCGAGGCTCGCCATGCTGGCCTATTCGACTTTCGGCCACCCGCAGGGCGAGCGCTCGGAACGCGTCCAGGAAGCGGTACGCATCCTCGACAAGCGCCGCGTCGATTTCGAATATGATGGCGAGATGGCCGCCGACGTGGCGCTCAATGCCCGCGCCATGGCCCAGTATCCATTCATTCGCCTGACCGGCCCGGCCAATGTGCTGATCATGCCGGCGTTCCACTCGGCCTCGATCTCGACCAAGATGCTGCAGGAACTCGGCGGCTCCACCGTCATCGGCCCGCTGCTGGTCGGCTTGAACAAACCGGTCCAGATCGTCTCGCTCAACGCCAAGGATTCGGACATCGTCAACATGGCTGCGATCGCGGCCTATAGCGCGGGAGCCTGATTGGCGGCAAAATAGCCAACCCATAAGAGATTGATAATATTCGGCTGCTATAGGGAACGTTCTCGCCCCCTATGCCCTTATGGCATTGGCGGCGCGCTCAGACCGCCAAAACGGGGGTGCGGCCATGAAGCATGACACGGCATCTGTGGTCGGCCAGGGGGTCTATCACGACGAGCGCCTGGATGCGCTGCTCAGCATCACCGGCCGCATGGACGGTTATCTCTACCGTTGCCGCAACGATGCGTCCTACACCATGCTCTACATCAGCGACGGCATTTTCACCGTCAGCGGTTATCGGCCGAGCGACTTCATTCAAAATGTCGTGCGCGACTATGTCTCGGCCATCCACCCGGATGATCTCGCTGCCGTCTATGCCGCCGTCGATACCGCGCTCGAGGCGCGCTGCAACTGGAACGTCGACTACCGCATCGTGCCGCAGGTCGGCGAGCCGCTCTGGGTCCGCGAGATCGGCGGCGGCGTCTGGGACGAGGCCGGCGAACTGGAATTCCTGGAAGGTTTCGTCGTCGACATCAGCGACCGTAAGGTAGTCGAGGATCTCAATGCCGAGCTGCTGCTCGAACTCAAGGCCGCCAATGAGGAACTCTCCGTACAAAAGCGCGAGATCGAGCTGGCCAAGCAGCATAGCGACCACTCGGCCAACCACGATGCATTGACCGGCCTGCCCAACCGGCGCGCCTTTCACAATGAGCTGAGGTCGGTGATCGACCGCTGCGACAGCACCGGCCAGGCGGCCGGCCTGCTGTTCATCGACCTCGATAGGTTCAAGAAGGTCAACGACACGCTCGGCCATGAGGCCGGCGACGCGCTGCTGCAGGAGGTGGCGGGTCAGCTTCGCACCATCCTGCGCAGCGCTGATTTCGTGGCGCGGCTCGGTGGAGACGAGTTCGCATTCCTGTTTTCAGGAGAGGCTGGCCGGGCCCGACAGAAGGCCGTGGGCGTCGCCGAACGTATCCTGGAAAAGTTGCGGATCAAGGTGCCGACGCCGAATGGTGCCATCCATGTTGGTTGCACCGTTGGCGTCGCCATCTACCCGGCGGAAGCGTCCGATTCGGAGGCGCTGATAACGCTCGCCGACCGACTGATGTACATCGGCAAAAAGAGCGGCCGCAACCGGCTGGTCACCGCCGGGGCGTTGGAACCTGGGCCTACGTCCGACGACCTTCGCCGCACCGCCTGAGCGGAGCGCCGGACAGCCTGAACCGGCGGGCACCCCTCATCTGGCTGGGCGCTGCGCGCCGAAAGACGGCCCTACAGCAACCCCGCCAGTTGGGCAGCGCTGCGCAGATTCTGCCGTGGCCGCGGTCCGAGCTGCTGGATCACCAGCCCGGCGGCCAGCGAGCCGAGATCGCCGCAATCCTTCAGGCTGCGCCCCGAGGTGTAGCCGTAGAGGAAACCGGCGGCATAGAGGTCGCCGGCGCCGGTGGTGTCGACCAGTTCGCGGATCGTCGTCGCCTGAATGGTGACGGTCTCGTCGCCGCGCACGATCACTGAGCCTTTTTCGGAGCGGGTGACGGCGGCAATCTTGCAGTCTTTGCGGATAGCCGCCAGCGCCTCGTCGAAGGATTTTGTCTGGTAGAGCGACTTGATCTCGTGGCTGTTGGCAAAGACGATGTCGACAGTGCCCGAGCGCATCAGCTCGAGGAACTCGTCCCGGTAGCGGTCGACGCAGAACGAATCCGACAACGTCATCGACACTTCGCGCCCGGCCTCGTGTGCGAGCTTCGCCGTCTGCCGGATCGCCTCCTTGGCGCGCGGCGGATCCCACAGATAGCCCTCGAAATAGGTAACCTTGGCGCCGGATGCCTTGTCGGCCTCGACGTCTTCCGGGCCGAGTTCGACGCAGGCGCCGAGATAGGTGTTCATCGAACGCTCGCCATCGGGGGTGACGAATATCATCGAGCGCGCCGTCGGCGGCTGTCCCTCAAGCGGCCTGGTGTCGAAGGCAACGCCCTGGGCATGGATGTCATGGGCGTAGATTTCGCCGAGCGGATCGTTCGACACCTTGCCGAAGAAGGCGGCGCGGCCGCCGAAGCTGGCGACGCCCGCCGCCGTGTTGCCGGCGCTGCCGCCCGAGGCCTCGATCGCCGGCCCCATGCGGCTGTAGAGCAGCTCGGCGCGCTTGGTGTCGATGAGGTTCATCGCACCCTTGATGATGCCGTTGGTCTCGAGAAAAGCGTCGTCGCACTGGGCGATGATGTCGACAATGGCATTGCCGATGCAAAGCACGTCAAAATCCGGCATCAATGTCTCCGCCTCGGAACCTGCCGGCTTTCTGCCGCGCCCGGGCGGGTCTACAGCATCACCCCGAAAAATGGCAACCGATTTCCATCCTTTGCCGGCCCAAGCCGGCGCGCGCGCCTGGGACGAGGCTCCATCACAGTTCGACCGTGGCCGAAGCATCTGACCGCCGGGTCGCCTACAAGCTTGGCCTCAAATCAAGCGCTGGAAGCACCCGCATGCAAGCAAAGACCGACATGACCACCGAACTGGCGCTGCTTGGCGTGCTGGCCGCCCTGTGGGGCGCGTCCTATACCTTCATCAAGATCGGTGTCGAGACGATCCCGCCGATATCCTTCATCGCTGCCCGCACCTTGATTGCCGGCGCCATCCTGCTCGCGCTGATCCGCTGGCGCGGCCTCGCCATGCCCAAGGACAGCGCGACCTTGTGGCGGTTCATGGTCCAGGCCTGCCTCAACAGCGTCGTGCCGTTCACGCTGATCGCCGCCGCCGAGCGTTCCATCGATGCCGGCCTGGCCACCATTCTCAACGCGACCTCGCCGATCTTCACCTTTCTGCTGACCGCGCTGATCACCCGCCACGAATCCGTGACCGCACGCAAGCTGTTCGGCGTCGGTGCCGGCATCGCCGGTATTTGCCTGATCGTCGGCACCCAGGCGCTTGGCGGGCTCGGCCATCAATTGTGGGCGCAGCTTGCCGTCATTGCCGCCACGGTCTGCTATGCCGGCGCCGCCATTTTCGGCCGCGGCTTCAGGGGACTCGACCCGATGCTGCCGGCCGCCGGCTCGATGCTGTGCGGCGCAGTCATCCTCGTCCCCTTGAGCCTGGCCTTAGACCGCCCGTGGACCCTGTCGCCTTCAATGGCGTCGATACTGGCCTTGTTGGCATTGTCGGTGTTCTCCACGGCGCTGGCCTTCTGCATCTTTTTCCGCCTCATCCACACGCTTGGTTCGGTCGGCACGACGTCGCAGGCCTATCTGCGCGTGCCGATCGGCGTCGGCATCGGCGTCGTGTTCCTCGGCGAGAGCCTTGGGCCGACAGCTTTCTGGGGCATGGGCTGCGTCGTCGCCGGCGTTGCGGCAATGACCATCCCCGCCCGCTCCCGGGCGCTGGCGCGCTAGATCGTGATGAGATTTGGTTGAAATCTCATCATGATCTTACCCTTTGTTGGAGCATGATCTTTTCCAAAAACCGGTACCCACTTTTTGGGATCATGCTCTAGTTCCCGTCCGGAATTGCGCCCGCTCCAGCAGGCTTGCGGCTGACAGGGTCTCCGCCTATGTCGGAGATATCCGTTTGTTCCTGGGGGTGGAAACGCCGTGATCTCCAACGCTGCCCGCGCCGCCTTCAGCCGGCTGTTTTCTCCCGAATTCCGCGCGGTTTTCCTGAAGACGCTGGGCTTGACCGTCCTGGCGCTGGTCGCCTTGTGGTTCGTCTTGACCGGGCTTGTCGATTGGCTGGCCCTGCCATGGGTTCACTCCTTGCTGCCCGGCCTGCCGTCCTGGGCCGGATGGCTGAGCGGCATCATCGCTGCCATCGCGCTTGCCTTCGGGATGGCGCTGCTGATCGCGCCGGTGACGGCAATCGTGGCGGGCCTGTTTCTCGACGACATCGCCGAAGTGGTCGAGCGCACCGACTATCCGGCCGATCCCGTCGGACGCGCCATGCCGGCGCTGCGCTCGCTCGTGTTGTCGGTGAAATTCTTCGGCGTCGTCATCCTGGGCAACATCGTCGCCTTGCTCCTTCTGTTGGTTCCAGGCGTCAACATCGCCGCCTTCTTCATCGTCAACGGCTATCTGCTCGGACGTGAATTCTTCGAATTCGCCGCCATGCGCTTCCGCCCGGAAGATGAGGCGAGGGCGTTGCGCCGGAAACATGCCGGCACCGTGTTTCTGGCCGGGCTGCTCATTGCCGCCTTTCTCGCCGTGCCGCTGCTCAACCTGCTTACGCCGCTCTTTGCCGCCGCCATGATGGTGCATCTGCACAAGGCGGTCGGCGCGCGGGAGAGCGCCGGGCGATAGGCCTATCAACGCAGAAGAAAACCGCGTCCCAATTCGTCATCCGGCTCGACGGTGAATTCCGCCCGGCCCGAATAGTAGGCGCGGCCGCCGACGCGGGCGATGATCGCATCATGCGGGCCGGCCATGGTCGTGCGCGCCACCGCTCCGGAAAAGCGCGAGCCGGCGATGCTTTCGAAGGACCGCTCCTGACCAGGGTTGATCTCACCCTTGGCATGCATTGCCGCCAGCCGCGCGGTGACGCCGGAGCCGGTCGGCGAGCGGTCGACCTCGGCATCGGCAAAGACGCAGATGTTTTTTGTTGCCTCGCCGGAGAACGCATCGTGTCCATCGGTGAGGATGGTGCCGTAGAGGAAAGCGAGATCGGCATGGTCAGGATGCGATAGAGGGAACGCCGCCTTCAGCCGCTCGGTCAGCGCGGTTGCCGCGTCGACGAAATCGCGCACCCGGCTGCGGCCGAACTCCAGGCCGAATTGATGGCAGCCGGCCAGCGCGTAGAAGGCGCCGCCATAGGCGATGTCGAACGCAATCTTGCCGTATCCCCCCAATTCGATTTGTTGGTCATGGGCAAACAGAAAGGCCGGCACGCTTTCGAACGACACCGATCCCGCTTTGCCGTCCCTGACCTCCACCGAGGCGACGACCATGCCGCACGGCGCCTCGATGTTGACGGTGGTGATTGGCTCCTGCTTGACCACCAGCCCTTCGTCGACGGCGTAGCGGCCAAGCGCAATGATGGCGTGGCCGCACATCGTCGAATAGCCCTCGTTGTGCATAAACAGCACGGCCAGCTCGGCGCCGGGCAGGTCGGGCTCCACCAGCAGCGCGCCATACATGTCGTAGTGGCCGCGCGGCTCGAAGATCAGCAGCTTGCGCAAATGGTCGAGGTGGTCGCGCACATAGGCGCGCTTTTCCAGGATCGTGCCTTTGGGAATGTCTGGATAGCCGTCGGTGACGATCCTGAGCGGCTCGCCGCCGGTGTGCATGTCGACGACGGTGAGCGTCATGCGCCGGGACCCCCTAGCCTGAGGATTTGGAAAACAGCGCCTGCAATTTGCCGAACGGGATGGCGGCCCGGGTGAAGCCGAACGTGCCGTCCTGCTGGATCTCGCGCGCCGCGGTTTCCAGCATGCCGAAGGCGAAATTGGTCAGCCACGGACCGAGCGAGATGCGCTTGACCCCGGCCATGGCAAGGTCGGCGATGGTGAAGGCCGGGAGTGCCATGACATTGACCGGCCTGCTCACCGCCGAGCAGACTTTCTGGATGGTCTCGACATCTTTGAGGCCGGGCGCATAGAGCACATCGGCGCCGGCCTTTTCGAAGGCCTGCAGCCGCTTGATCGTGTCGTCGAGATCCGGTTTGCCCCAAAGGAAATTCTCGGCCCGTGCGGTGAAGACGAAATCATGCTTGAGCGCCCGTGCGGCTTCAGCAGCAGCTGCAACGCGCTCGACGGCGTGTGAAAACTCATAGATGGGCTTGTCGGGATCGCCGGTATGGTCCTCGATCGAGCAGCCGGCGAGACCTGCCGCTTCGGCCGCAAAAACCGTCTCGGCGGCACTCGTCGCGCTGTCGCCCTTGCCTTTCTCGAGATCGGCCGACACCGGCAGGCTGGTTGCCGCCGTCAGCTCGCGGCAATGGTGGATCATCGCCTCGAAGGTCACTGCGCCATCGGGCAGGCCGCGCGAGAAGGCAAAACCGGCGCTGGTCGTCGCCAGCGCCTTGAAGCCGAAGGAGGCCAGGAGCTTGGTCGTGCCGACATCCCAGGGGTTTGGCATGACGAAGGTCGAGGCGTGCAGGTCGCGAAAGATCTTGCCCTTGTCCATGAGTGCTCCCTTCAGATGCGGAATATCGGCAGATTCTATCGTGCAGAAATGCACCGGGCAAACGAATGCGGTTGGCTCAGAAGCGTTTGGCGTTCTCTCCTGCCAATCTGTCCAGCGCGTCGGAATCCTTGACGTAGTGCAACGTCTTCTTGTCCCAATGATAGGCAACGGAAATTGCGTGGGCTTCAGGCTTGGGCGGCTGGCCGTCGCAGCTCTCGCCGTTGAGCACCGTGGCGTCGGTCACCGTCACTTTGACTGCGGCATAAGGCTGCCCGTCAGCGATCGTCTGGAAAGCAACGTCCTGCTTGCGGCTGTAGGCGCACAGGTTCTCATCGAAGGTGAAGATCATGTCGATCAGTTGGAATTTGTCGTCGCGCACCATGATCAGCGGCGTGATCGCGTAGTTTTGGCTTGAATTGAAATGCGCGCTCATGGTGATCACGATGTCGTCGTTCGGCCCAACGGAAAGCTTGCCCGGTTCACGGAAATAGGTGCCGCGGTCGAGCGCGACATTGACGGCGTCGAGCAGCTTCGGCTTGTCTGTGATGTCGTAGAGCGCCAGCACGGCATAGCCTTCGGCGCTGTCGGGAGAGTCGCCGAGGTCGTAGAGCATCGCCAGCCGGTCCTTACCCCCGGCCTTGATGGCGAGCACGCCGGCGTTGGAGAGGCCCGATGTCTCAGGCGGCGAACCGCCGCCATCCGGTCCCTCGATGTGGCGCATCTCGATCGGCAATCCACCCCGGTAGAAACCGTTGCTGTCACCTGCGAGGCCGGGAATGACCATCCTTGCGAGGTCCAGATAGGTCACATCCATGTGGCCGGGGATGGCGCTGCCGAATTCCGGGAAGCTGACGGCTTGCGCGCCGGCTGCGGTCCAAAGCCACGGCAGCAGCACAAGCGCTAGAGCAATTTCAGGAAAAGTGTGTGCAGTTTTCCGGCCGGAAATTGCGACAAAACAAAAAGATAGAGCGGTTCGCCGTTTCCATGAAACGGTGAAACGCTTTAGGATGGAGCGAAGCAGGTTCGTTGGCATGGGTGCCTCAGGCTGGCCGCGCGGAACCTAACACAGCTTCAGTGGATCGGCACCAGCCCGGCAAGTCCGCGCATGTCGTCGAACAGGACGCCGCCGGCGCCGGCCAGGCCATCGCGGTCGGAATAGGGATCGCCATGATAGGAATAGACACGCATGCCCGCGGCAATGCCGGCCTGCGTGCCGGCAACGCTGTCCTCGATGACGATGCAGTCGGCGGGCGCAAAGCCCATGGTCTTTGCCGCATGCAGGAACAGGTCCGGGAACGGCTTGCCGCGGCCGACCATGGTCGAAGAGAACATGGCGTGCTCGAACAAAGGCAGCAGCCCGGTCTGGCCGAGCGTGATGTGCATCTTCGAGATACGCGCGGAAGTGGCTACGCAATAGGGAATGCCGGCCGCGCGAACCGCCTCGATGAAGTCGCGCACATAGGGGATCGCCTCGACGCCATGCGCAAACAGATCGGGCAGGCCGGCATTCCAGCGATCGACGAAATCGGCGCCGAGCCGCACCGTGGTCGTCTCTTCGATTTCCTTCTGCACCGAAGCCATGCTGCGGCCGGAAAAATATTTGCGGCAATATTCGAATGTGGTGGGATAACCGGCGGCAACAAACCACTCGGCAAGCCGCCGGTTGGCAAGGTTCTCGGTGTCGACCAGGATTCCGTCGCAGTCGAAGATGACCAGTTTCGGTATGCTCATTCAGGCGGTGCCGGTCGATCCGAACCCGCCCGCGCCGCGCGTCGTGGCGCCGGCCAGCGAGCGCTCCTCAACCGTCACCTGCGTCACCGCGGCAAAGACGATCTGGGCAATGCGCATGCCGCGCGTCACCGCGAAATCCTCGTCGCCGAGGTTGACCAGCAGCACCTTAACCTCGCCGCGATAGTCGCTGTCGACCGTGCCTGGTGAATTGAGGACGGTCAGCCCATGCTTGAAGGCAAGGCCGGAGCGCGGCCGCACCTGGCCTTCCATTCCTTCGGGAATTTCCAGGATCAGACCGGTCGGCACCAAGGCGCGCTTGCCAGGCAGGATCAGCAGCGGCCGGTCTTCCGGCACCGCGGCGCGCAGATCCATGCCGGCGGCGCCGGTGCTTTCGTAAGAGGGAAGGGGAAGTCCATCGCCATGCGGCAACCTGACGAAGCCGACGGTTGGACCGATGACGGAGGAATTGTGGAGGGCTGCGCGCATAAAATCGATCCTATCGGCGCGAACGGCGATTCGGTCAACTCGTCCGCAGGCCTATCAACGGCTTTCTTTCGGGCGTCAGTGTGACCTAGCGCAATTCCACCGGAACGACCGTCGTCTCCTTGATCTCCTCCATGACGAAGGAGGCCGAAACGTCCGACAGCGCCACCTTGGCGATCAGCCGCTGATAGAGCCGGTCATAGGCCTTCATGTCAGCGACGCGGGCGCGCAGCACGTAGTCGAGATCGCCGGACATGCGATAGACTCCGGTGATCTCGGGAAAACCGGTCACCGCCGCCCGAAACTTCTGCAGCCAGTCCGGGTCATGATTGGACGTGCGGATCAGGATGAACACCGAAAGCCCGAGCCCGAGCTTGTCGGCATCGACCAGCGCCACCCGTCCGGTGATGACGCCGTCCCCTTCCAGCCGCTTGACCCGGCGCCAGCAGGCGTTGCGCGACAGCGACACTTTTTCGGAGAGCTGATCGACCGATAGTGTGCCGTCGCGTTGCAGCTCGGCCAGCAATCTTCGGTCGATTTCATCAAATTCAAGCGCCATGTGGGATGAATGTCCCGAACCACGGCGTTAGACAAGGACAAATTGAGACCGATGAACCTTTACCCCGTGGCAGGATACCCACATCGGGGCTTATCCCGGCAGGAGGGATCACCATGACGACGCTGTTTTCGAACCTGTTCACCTCTCACCCGGCCAAGGTGGGCGAGACCTATTTCAGCCATATGGCCTTTGCCGCCTGGTTCTGCTCGCGCCTCCTGATGGCCGCTGGTGCGGCACTCGTTCACGCTTTCTTGCCGTTTCTCTTCGAAACTACGGCAAGCCGAATCGTTCGCGAACTCTACGAGCGGACGCACAACAGAGGCTCGCACGCGGTCAAGGAGCCCCAGGCTCT
The DNA here is from genome assembly GCF_040318435.1 of Mesorhizobium sp. M1143. Taxonomy (NCBI): domain Bacteria; kingdom Pseudomonadati; phylum Pseudomonadota; class Alphaproteobacteria; order Hyphomicrobiales; family Phyllobacteriaceae; genus Mesorhizobium; species Mesorhizobium sp. M1143. The sequence goes on from NZ_JAMYMJ010000002.1 coordinate 107,544, forward strand.
CTTGGATCGCGCCTAGGATTGGTTAGAAGCCATGTGCCGATGGGCGGCCTATCTGGGTGAAGCGGTCTTCCTCGAAGACGTCGTCACCGCACCTTGCCACTCGCTGATCGCCCAGAGCCATTGCGCCCAGGAAGCCAAGTCGCCGACCAATGGCGACGGTTTCGGCCTTGCCTGGTATGGCGACCGGCCCGAGCCCGGCCTCTACCGCGACATCCTGCCGGCCTGGTCGGATCCCAATCTGAAAAGCCTATGCCGGCAGATCAAATCCGGCCTGTTCCTCGCCCATGTCAGGGCGTCGACCGGCGGCGCCACCAGCCGCATGAACTGCCATCCCTTCATCTCCGGCAACTGGTCGTTCATGCACAACGGCCAGATCGGCGGCTTCGAAAAGATCCGCCGCGCGCTGGAGAACTCGCTCTCTGACGCCGTCTTCGACCAGCGCGAGGGCACCACCGATTCCGAATTGTTTTTCCTGCTGATGATCGACGAGGGTCTTGCTGGCGACCCGCAAGGGGCAGTATCGCGCGCCACCGCTCGGGTTCTGGAGGCGTCACGCCACGCCGGTCTCGAACCGGCCTTGAAACTCACTGCGGCCCTTTCGGATGGGCGCGCGCTCTATGCCGTGCGCTACGCAAGCGATGCCCACGCACCGACGCTGTACACGTCGCTCCGCAACGGCGGTCGTTGCATCGTGTCCGAACCCTTCGACCGCGAAGGCGGCGACTGGCAGGCGATCCCGCCGGCGAGTTTTGTCACGATCACTGGCGATGGGATGAGCATTCGGCCGTTCGTGCCGGCTGTGGCAAGGCTGGCACTGGTCGTCTAGGCCCTAGTCTAAGCCGCATTCCTTCGCGCCCCCCTCTGTCCTGCCGGACATCTCCCCCACGAGGGGGGAGATTGGAGGTCACGGCGGCCTTCGCCAATTTTCAACGCAGGAAAAGGGGCGCCGAAGCCAAAGCTGCCAATCTCCCCCCAAAGTGGGGGAGATGTCCGGCAGGACAGAGGGGGCGCCGTAGAGCGCCAACCTCAACCGACCGGCAAGCGCAATTTTGATCAAGCGCCGATGATCTCCGAATGCTGAACTTGGTTTCAAACCGCGATACGTTTGGCAGCAGCCGGAGCAATCATGGACCTCGCCTTTTCCTCGACCATCGATCTCGCCGCCGCAATCGCGGCGCGAAAGATCTCCGCCGTCGAAGCTCTGGACGCCCATCTGGTCCAAATCGACCGACACAACGAGGCCGTCAACGCCATCGTCAATCTCGACCGCGAAGGCGCCCGTGAGCGCGCTGAAAACGCCGACGTGGCATTGGCGCATGGCGATGCGCTCGGCCCGCTGCATGGCGTGCCCTTCACCCTGAAGGATACGCACGAAACGGCCGACATGGAGACCACGGTCGGTTTCCCGCCTTTCGCCAACCATACGGCAAAATCGGACAGCCCGGTCGTCTCCCGATTGAAAGCCGCAGGCGGCATCCTGATTGGAAAGACCAATGTCGCGACCATGCTGGGCGACTGGCAGTCGGACAATCCGCTGTTCGGTCGCACCAGCAATCCGTGGAACCGCTCGCGCACGTCAGGCGGGTCCAGCGGTGGCGCCGCGGCAGCGGTGGCGACCGGCATGACGCCGTTCGATGTGGGAACCGACATGCAGGATTCGATCCGCCTGCCGTCGGCTTTTTGCGGTGTCTACGGGTTGAAACCGACCGAGCACCGCGTGTCGCTGGCCGGCGCCTTCCCCGATCCGAACGGCGCGGCGCGAAGCGTGCGGTTGATGTCCTGCCTCGGCCCGCTGGCGCGCAGCGTGGACGATCTTGCGCTGATCTACAAAATCATCGCCGGCCCGGACGGAGCAGACACCGACCTCGCGCCGGTGCCCGTAGAGGCCATGCCCAGGCTCGACCTCAAGACATTGCGCATCGCCGTCGCGCCGTCCTTCCCCGGCTTTCCGGTGGCTGGCGAAATCGCTGTCGCCGCCGAAAGCCTGGCCAAGCGGTTGCAATCAGCAGGGGTGATTGTGGAAGAAGCGAACTTGCCTGAGATCGATCTGCATGACGATCTGGAGCAGGGCGGCGATCTGATCGGCATGATGCTGGAGGCAGCGCAGCCCGAACCGCCGGAGCAGCCAACGCCGATCACCAATTGGTTCGAGGCGCTCGCTCGCCGCGACCGCTCGATCCTGGCCTGGGACAGGTTCTTCGAAACCTGCGATGCCTTGCTGTGCCCGGTCGCCATGACCACGGCCTTCGCGCATTGTGAGCCCGGCACGCCGATCGAAGTCGACGGCAAGGAGCAAAGCTATTGGATGCTACCGGCCTATGGCGCGGTCTTCAATTATTCCGGCCATCCGGCACTCTCGCTGCCCTGCGGGCAAGACCGCGACGGCCTGCCTATCGGCCTGCAACTGGTCGGCAAGCGCTGGTCGGAATCGCGGCTGCTCGGCATCGCCAAGGCGATCGAAGCGCTGACCGGCGGCTTCAAGCGTCCGCCGGGCTACTGAGCAAACCGACCCAACCCATAAGGCGTCAGCAGCGGATCACGCTCGCCGTCGAGAATTTCGCGCGTGGCGAACAGCCCGACCGCGGGCGCCAGCGTGATGCCGGAATGCATGACGGCGACATAGAGGCCGTCGGCGCCCTCGGCGCGGCCGATGATCGGAAAGCCGTCGATCGGCGTCGGCCGGTAGCCAACCGTGTGGAAATCGAATTCCAGTTCGTCGGCGCCGCGCAAAGCCGCCTTCATTGCTGCAAACAGCTCGCGCGCCGTGGCGTCGGGATTCTCACCGGGATCGCTCCCCGCGAAATCCGAGCCGGCGATGATGCGGCCCTCCGCCGTCTGGCGCATATGCAGCCTCTCGGCATGCACCAGCCCGGTGAGGAGCTTCTTGTAGGGCTGCGAGTGGACGATCAGACCGGGCGGCGTCTCGATCGGCAGCTTGATGCCGGCGGTAGCGGCAATATCGGGCGCCCCGACACCGGCTGCGATCACCACCTCTTCGGCTGGCATCAGCCCATGCGATGTATCGACACCGGCAATCCTGCCATCGGTCTGGACAAGTGCGGTTACAGAACTGGAGAGAACGCGCGCACCTTGCCGTTCTGCGTCGGCCAGCAGCGCCTTGGCCGCTGCGACCGGTTCGGCCACGCCTTCTTCCGCGACATAGACAGCGAATTCCGGCGGCTCGACGAGATTGGGCTCGATTTGCGCTGCCCGCCCGGCGTCGACGCGTTCGATGCCGTAACCCCAGGAAGCGTGCTCAGCCGCGTAGGCTTCGAGCCGGTCGGCCGGCAAATCCCAGCACAAGCCGCCGCACCAGGCGAGCGGCAGTCCAGGCAACTCGTCTGCCAGCCGCTTCCACTCGGCCATGGCGCGGGTGCGCAGCCGGAAATAGATTTCGGGGTTACCCCAGCTGGCGTTGATCCAGGCAAAGGAATTGGGCGTCGCGACGCCACCGGCGCCGCTCTCCGAAACCACCGTCACCCGCGCGCCAGCCTTGGTCAGGTGCCAGGCGATGGAAGCGCCGACAATGCCGGCGCCGATGACGATGACTTCTTTAGCGCTGCTCATACCGGACCTCTCAAAATGGGCTCCTCTGATGCCACCGCAGCGGGTTAAGCTCAAGGGCGGTCGAGGCCTGCCGGCCCGAAACGGTCGACAGGCTGGCAATGCGCTGCTAGAAGCCCGCGCCACAGACAGGATTCCAGAAATTGGCTGAAGACATCGAACAGGCGGTATCGCGCCGCCGCACTTTCGCGATCATCGCCCACCCCGACGCCGGCAAGACGACGCTCACCGAAAAGCTGCTGCTGTTCGGCGGCGCCATCCAGCTTGCCGGCGAGGTCAAGGCCAAGAAGGACCGCATCCAGACCCGGTCCGACTGGATGAAGATCGAGCGCGAGCGCGGCATTTCGGTCGTCACCTCGGTGATGACCTTCGAATATGAGGACAATGTCTTCAACCTGCTCGATACGCCCGGCCACGAGGATTTTGCCGACGACACCTACCGCACCCTGTCGGCGGTCGATAGCGCCGTCATGGTCATCGACGCCGCCAAGGGTATCGAGCCGCGCACGCTGAAACTGTTCGAAGTCTGCCGGCTGCGCGACATCCCGATCATCACCTTCATCAACAAGATGGACCGCGAAAGCCGCGACCCGTTCGAAATTCTCGACGAGATCGAGCAGAAGTTGGCGCTGGACACTGCCCCCATCACCTGGCCGATCGGCCGCGGCAAGACTTTTGCCGGCACCTACCACCTGGCGCTCAACGCTGTGCGCAGGGGCGATGCCGAGAAAGAGCGCACGCCGGTCAACGGCCCCGACTCCAACCGCGTCGCCGGCCTGCTGCCGGAAAACGAGCGCGAGGCCTTCATCGAGGAGCTGGAGCTCGCGCGCGAAGCTTGCCGCCCGCTCGACATCGACGCCTTCCGCGAAGGCCATCTGACACCGGTCTATTTCGGCTCGGCGCTGCGCAATTACGGCGTGCGCGACCTGATCGAGGCGCTCGGCGCCTTCGGCCCGCCGCCGCGTGCGCAGGACGCAGACACCCGCAAGGTCGAGGCGACGGAGGAGAAGATGACGTCCTTCGTGTTCAAGATCCAGGCCAATATGGACCCCAACCATCGCGACCGCATCGCCTTCGTGCGCGTCTGTTCGGGCAAGCTCGAGCGCGGCATGAAGGCCAAGCTGGTGCGCACCGGCAAGCCGATGAGCCTGTCGGCGCCGCAGTTCTTCTTTGCCCGCACCCGCGTCACCGCCGACGAAGCGTTTGCCGGCGATGTCGTCGGCATTCCCAACCACGGCACGCTGCGTATCGGCGATACGCTGACCGAAGGCGAGGAGATACTGTTCCGCGGCGTACCCAACTTCGCGCCGGAAATCCTGCGCCGTGTGCGCCTCGGCGACGCGATGAAGGCGAAAAAACTCAAGGAAGCGCTGCACCAGATGGCCGAGGAAGGCGTCGTGCAGCTGTTTTCGCCGGAAGACGGCTCGCCGGCCATCGTCGGTGTCGTCGGCGCGTTGCAGCTCGACGTCTTGAAGGAGCGGCTGAATTTCGAATACACGCTGCCGGTCGAATTCGAAATGTCGCGCTTCTCGGTCTGCCGCTGGATCTCGGCCGACGACAAGGGCGAGACGCTTCGCTTCATCGAAGCGCATCGCGGCGACATCGCCCGCGACCTCGACAACGACCCTGTGTTTCTGGCCCAGCACGCCTTCTCGCTGAACTACGAAGCCGAACGCTGGAAGGCGATCCGCTTCGCAACCGTCAAGGACTACCAGGTCCGCGACAAGGCGGCGTAAGGCGCCATCTTGCCTTCTCCCCGTTCACTGGGAGAAGGTGCCCGAAGCGCGGATGAGGGGCAGCGAGGCGTTGAGGGCTTCACTCAGCCTTTGGCAGCTTCCTCGATCTTGGCGATATCGATCTTGCTCATCTGCATCATCGCCGACATCACCCGCCCGGCCTTGGCCCGGTCCGGATCCAGAAGCAGGCGCGGCAGTTGCTCCGGCACGACTTGCCAGGAGACGCCGAACTTGTCCTTCAGCCAGCTGCATTGCGACGGTTCGCCGCCGCCTTCGATGAGCTTGTCCCAGAAATAATCGACCTCTTCCTGGGTCTTGCAGTCGATCGACTGTGACATCGCCTCGTTGAACTTGAATTGCGGTCCGCCGTTGAGTGCCTGGAACTGCACGCCGTCGAGTTCGAACGTGGTCACCAGCGCCTTGCCGGCATCGGCTTGGCCTTCGGGCCAACGCAGCACGCTCAGCACCTTCGAATTCTTGAAGATGGAGACGTAGAAATTCATCGCCTCTTCGGCCTGGCCATCGAACCACAGGCAGGTGGTGATCTTTTGCATGTCATGCTCCTCGGGTGTTTGGTTGCGGTTACAGGTGAAGCTGCTGACTTATAGAAATGGTGCCATTCCCTTGCCGTCGTCCAAGGACGGATGCCGGGCTAGCGATCCGACACTGGCCGGCAATCTTTTTCGAAACCCTGATTTTCAGCGAGACTCTGGCGCATTGCAAAAAAGTGGCCAGACCATACTTGCCGGTCTATAAACCCTGCGATCCAAGTTCCGCGCCGCCACGCTCCGCACCGGGCGCAGCCAGCCAGCCAAGGAAAATTCATGCCTGCCTATCGCTCCCGCACCACCACCCACGGCCGCAACATGGCCGGCGCCCGCGGCCTGTGGCGCGCCACCGGCATGAAGGATTCGGATTTCGGCAAGCCGATCATCGCGGTGGTCAATTCCTTCACCCAGTTCGTGCCGGGTCATGTCCATCTGAAAGACCTTGGCCAGCTGGTGGCGCGCGAGATCGAGAAGGCCGGCGGCGTCGCCAAGGAATTCAACACCATCGCCGTCGATGACGGCATCGCCATGGGCCATGACGGCATGCTCTATTCGCTGCCGTCGCGCGAGCTGATCGCGGACTCGGTCGAATATATGGTCAACGCGCATTGCGCCGATGCCATGGTCTGCATCTCCAATTGCGACAAGATCACGCCCGGCATGCTGATGGCCTCCTTGCGCCTCAATATCCCAAGCGTCTTCGTCTCCGGGGGGCCGATGGAAGCCGGCAAGGTGGTGCTCGCCGGCAAGACACAAGCGCTCGACCTGGTCGACGCCATGGTTGCCGCCGCCGACGACAAGATCTCCGACGAGGACGTCAAGGTCATCGAACGCTCGGCCTGCCCGACCTGCGGCTCGTGCTCCGGCATGTTCACCGCCAATTCGATGAATTGCCTGACCGAGGCGCTCGGCCTGTCGCTACCCGGCAACGGCTCGACCCTGGCAACCCACGCCGACCGCAAGCGGCTGTTCGTCGAGGCCGGCCATCTCATCGTCGATCTCGCCCAGCGCTACTACGAGCAGGATGATGAGTCGGCACTGCCGCGCAGCATCGCCTCCAAAGGCGCCTTCGAGAACGCCATGACGCTCGATATCGCCATGGGCGGCTCGACCAACACCGTGCTGCATATCCTGGCCGCCGCCCATGAGGGCGAGGTCGATTTCACCATGGAAGACATCGACCGGCTGTCACGCCGCGTTCCGGTGCTGTGCAAGGTCGCACCGGCCAAGTCCGACGTGCATATGGAAGATGTCCATCGTGCCGGCGGCATCATGGCGATCCTCGGCCAGCTCGACAATGCCGGGCTGCTCAACCGCAACCTGCCGACGGTGCATACGGCAAGCCTCGGCGAAGCGCTCGACCATTGGGACATTTCCCGCACCTCAAGCCAGAGCGTCCGCGACTTCTTTCTCGCCGCTCCGGGTGGCGTGCCGACACAGGTCGCCTTCAGCCAGGACCGCCGCTGGGACGAGCTCGACCTCGACCGCGAGAAGGGCGTCATCCGCTCAGCCGAGACGCCGTTCTCGAGAGACGGCGGCCTTGCCGTGCTGAAAGGCAATCTGGCGCTCGACGGCTGCATCGTGAAGACGGCCGGCGTCGACGAGTCGATCCTGAAGTTCACCGGCCCGGCCCGCGTGTTCGAAAGCCAGGACGCTTCCGTCAAAGCGATCCTGTCCAACGAGATCAAGGCCGGCGATGTCGTCGTCATCCGCTATGAAGGGCCGCGTGGCGGCCCCGGCATGCAGGAAATGCTCTACCCCACGAGCTATCTGAAGTCGAAAGGCCTCGGCAAAGCCTGCGCGCTGGTCACCGACGGCCGCTTCTCCGGCGGCACATCAGGCCTGTCGATCGGCCATGCCTCGCCCGAAGCAGCGGAAGGCGGCACGATCGGACTGGTGCAGGAAGGCGATACGATCGAGATCGACATCCCCAACCGCACGATCCGGCTTGCTGTCAGCGACGCTGAACTCGACGCGCGCCGCGCGGCCATGGAGGCAAAGGGCGCCATGGCCTGGAAGCCCGAGGAAAAGCGCAAGCGCAAGGTGACGACCGCGCTGCGCGCTTACGCCGCCTTCGCCACCAGCGCCGACAAGGGCGCGGTGCGGCACGTGCCGGAGTGATCCAGCCCGGCTAGTGGTACTGGCCGTACCAAGGCGATTTCGGATCGGGAAGATAGGGCCAATCCGTGCGGGTTGGCAGCGATCGCTTTGCGTCTTCCGCCTGTGATGGTGTCAAGAAGATGCCGAACAGGTCGTTTCCACCGTTGAGCGCGTAGTATCGCACGCCCGAATGGGTGAGTTGGTCATTGATGATTTTGAAGAAGACATAAGTGGCCGTGCCCCAGCTTTTGTCTTCGCTGCCCACACTATCCGGGGCGTATATCACGAACTCCTGGCCAGCCGAGCGCACGGCATATCGTGAAGCGTACATGTCTACGCTTTCCTCGATTGCGATTGGGTCTTTCACATATTGCCGAAGCTCGGGCAAAACTTCTTGGTAGGTCTTTGCGATTCCTTGTTCGGCGAGGTTCTCCGCGTCGAGGTGATGCGCCTTGTCGTAGTCGAGAGCCATGGCAGGAGATTGCGCGGCAAAGGTGCCCAACAAGACGGATCGTAGAAAGGACATGAACCGAGCAGCGCGCATACTCGCACTCCGTTATGGCATCAACTGATATTCATAAAGCTTCTGATACAGCCCGCCTTGGTTGAGCAGCGTGCGATGCGCGCCGCTTTCCACCACCTTGCCGGCCTCCAGCACCACGATCGTGTCGGCCTGGTGCACGGTCGACAGGCGGTGGGCAATGACGATGGTGGTGCGCCCGACCGTCAGCTGCTGCAGCGCGTCGCGGAAAAGCGCCTCGGATTCGGCGTCGAGCGCGCTGGTCGCCTCGTCTAGCAGCAGGATTTCGGCATTGCGCAGCATGGCGCGCGCGATCGAGATGCGCTGGCGCTGGCCGCCTGACAGCAGCGCGCCATTCTCGCCGACATCCGTGTCGTACCCTTTCGCCTGGGCGCTGATGAAGTCATGTGCATTGGCGGCCCTTGCGGCGGCCATTACTTCCTCGTCCGTGGCGCCCTCGCGCCCGAGCCTGATGTTGTGCATGATCGTGCCGGCAAACAGGAACGTGTCCTGGCTGACATAGGCGATCTTTTCCCTGACCGAGGTGAGCGTGGCACAAGAAATGTCCTGCCCGTCGAACATCACCCTGCCGACCTGCGGGTCGTACATGCGCATGATCAGGTTGAGGATGGTCGACTTGCCGCTGCCCGAGGGTCCGACCAGCGCCGTCATTTTGCCGGCGGCAAGCGTCAGGTCCAGTCCCTCGAACACCGGCGAGCTTTCGGGGTAGGCGAAGCTGACATTGTCGAAATGGATCTCGCCCGGCCCGGCCCGCAGCGGCTTTGCATCCGGCTTTTCGGCCAGCGTCAGCGGCCGGTCGGCGAGCTGGAACATCATGCGCACGCCGACAATGCCGGTTTCAAGCGAGATGCGTACGCGGGCCAGGCGCTTGGCCGGCTCATAGGCCAACAGCAGCGCCGCGATGAAGGCCATGATGTTGCCCGGCATCTGACCGCCGCCGCCCAGAACCAGGAAGCCGCTGACAAAAACGGCGCCAGCGATGGCCAGCCCCGCAAGCGTTTCCATAACCGGGCTGGTGGCGGCCTCCAGCGTGGCGATGTTGTTGGCGCGGCTCTCCACGTCCGACACGGCCTTGTACATGCGCTTCCGCATGGCGCCTTCGAGGCCGAAGGATTTGACGACGCGCACGCCGATCGCAGTTTCCTGCATCACCTGCACGATCTGGCCGAGCGAACGGAATTCTTGCGAGGCAATTTTTCGGACGCGCTTCAGGATACGATTGACGCCGTAAATGGCGATCGGCCCGATCACCAGACAGATCAGGGACAGCGCCGGCTGCTGCCAGACCATCACCCCCACCAGCGCAGCCAGCGTCACCAGGTCGCGAACATAGGACGTGACGATTTGGTCGAGCACGCTGCGCGCGGCCTGGGCATTGTTCGTCATGCGCGAAATCAGTTCGGACGAAGATGTCGAATGATAGAATTCGATGCCTTGCGCGAGAATGCTGTCATAGATCTTGCGCTGCCGGTCGGCGATGATGGCATTGCCGACCCTGCTCATGAAGTAGGCCTGGATGAAGTTTGCGAAGCCCTTGAGAATGAAAATCGCTCCGGTCGCCGCCGCGATCAGATTGACCTGCCCAATCCTCTTATAAACCACGAATTCATTGGTGATTTCGCGCAGCATATAGGCGCTGGCTGCTGTCGTTGCCGCCACAACCAGCATCGACAGAATGGCCGCAGCGTAGCCAAATCTATGCGCGTGAAAGGATTCCCGCAAAAGCCTTGCGATAAGGCGCTGGTTTTCCGTCGAACGGAAGAAGCGAAACAAATGGCCGATCCCATGCCTGACTGACGAATTTCGGATTCGCCACCAGGGCGAAAGGCGGCTTATAGAGCGAGTTGTGGCCGGATGGAACCTTTCGCTGTCGCGGAGACAATCGGCTGCGGCACGGTGTCTTTTGCGCCACGATTGCGGCGTTCGAGCTTCAGGGAGATGACGACAGATGGATTTCGACCTTGTTGTGCGCGGCGGAACGCTGCCCGACGGCACCGTCGCCGACCTCGGCATCATCGGCGAGACGATCGTCGCCATCGAGCCCGAACTGCATGTCAGCGCCGGCACGGCGATCGACGCCCGTGGCAATCTGATCTCGCCTCCCTTCGTCGATCCGCATTTCCATATGGATGCGACGCTGTCCTACGGCATTCCACGCATCAACGCTTCGGGTACGCTGCTGGAAGGCATTTCGCTGTGGGGCGAACTGAAGCCGCTGTTGACCCATAACGCGGTTCGCGAGCGGGCGCTCGCCTATTGCGACTGGGCGGTCTCGATGGGCCTGCTCGCCATCCGTACCCATGTCGATGTCTGCGACGACCGGCTGCTGGCGGTCGAGGCGCTGCTCGACGTCAAGAAGATTGTCGCGCCCTATATCGATCTGCAACTGGTCGCTTTCCCGCAGGATGGCTTCTACCGTTCGCCGACGGCGCGCCAGAACACGCTGCGCGCGCTCGACATGGGCGTCGACATCGTCGGCGGCATCCCGCATTTCGAACGCACCATGGTCGACGGCACGCGCTCGGTGACCGAATTGTGCGAAATCGCGGCGAAGCGCGGGCTGATGGTCGACCTGCATTGCGACGAGACCGACGATCCGCTGTCGCGCCACATCGAGCAGCTTGCCTGTGAGACGCAGCGCCTTGGCCTTCAGGGCAAGGTGGCCGGCTCGCATCTGACTTCAATGCACTCGATGGACAATTATTACGTCTCCAAGCTCCTGCCGCTGATTGCCGAGGCCGGTGTGTCGGCGATCCCCAATCCGTTGATCAACATCATGCTGCAGGGCCGCCACGACACGTTTCCCAAACGCCGCGGAATGACCCGGGTGAAGGAGATGCTGGCGCTCGGCATCCGCGTCGGTTGGGGCCAGGATTGCGTTCTCGACCCCTGGTATTCGCTGGGCACCGCCGACATGCTCGACGTCGCCTTCATGGGGCTTCACGTCGCTCAGATGTCGAGCCCTGCCGACATGGCACGCTGCTTCGACATGGTCACCAATGTCAACGCCGCCATCATGGGCCTCGATCATCTCGGCCTTGCCGTGGGCAAGCGCGCCAGCTTCGTCATCCTCGATGCAGGCAACCCGATCGAGGCCTTGAGGCTGCGTGCCGAACGGCTGTGCGTCGTCGCCAGGGGCAAGGTGGTGGCCGAGCGCACGAAACAGGAGACACGGCTGTCGATCGCCGGCCGTCCCGGACAGGTGAACCGGCGGCACAAAACTGCGTAGAAACAGCCGATTTCCGCCGCTGGTCTTACCGATTTGCCTCGTCAAAGCGGCCGCTTGCAGCTAGGGAGCCGCATGGCCCAGTCGCTCGTCCGCACCTTTACCATCAGGAACGCGCTTCTGGCCGGCATCCTTTTGATGCTGGCCGGCGACTTCATGTTCGCGCTGAACGACGCGATGGGCAAATGGCTGGTCGCCAGCTTCTCGGTCGGCCAGGTGGTGCTGATCCGATCGATCGGGGCCTTCATCGTGCTCGGCCCGATGATCGCCAACCAGGGCGCCGGCAGACTGTTCCAGATGGAGCGGCCGGTCCTCCAGATTCTTCGCGTGCTGGCGACCACGGTGGACACAGCCTTGTTTTACGCGGCCGTCGTCTATCTGCCGCTGGCCGATGTGATGAGCTTCTACATGGCCGGGCCGATCTATGTGGCGGCGCTGTCGCATTTCCTGCTCGGCGAAAAGGTCGGCTGGCGTCGCTGGGCCGCCATCCTGGTCGGCTTCTGCGGCGTGCTGATCATCTTGAAACCCTCTTCGGCGGCGTTTTCGCAGTCCTCGCTGTTCGCGCTGGTCGGCAGCATCGCCTTCGCCTTTGCCATCATCCTCAGCCGCCGCCTGCGCGGCACCAGCGACACAACGCTGGTCACCTGGCAGACTATCGGCACGCTGCTGGTCGGCGGCGTGATGACCATAGGCGCCTGGCAGACGCCCTCGGCACTCGATTTCGGCGCCATGCTCCTGCTCGGCATCGTCTCCTGCAGCGCGCATCTGATGATTACCAGGGCGCTGAAACTGGCCCCTGCCTCGACGCTGGCGCCGCTGCACTACAGCCTGCTTCTATGGGCGGTGATCTTCGGCCTGGCATTCTTCGGCGACGTGCCGGGACCGCGCATCCTGATCGGCTCGGCCATCGTCGTGCTCGCCGGCCTGTTCATCTTCCACCGCCAGAAGGTGGTCGAAACAGTCGTGCCGCCGGAGAACGTGCCGAAAGGCGTGAATTGACCTCACCTTGGCGCACCGCCGCCAGATGCCGTGAAAACTCAGGCGTTTCCATCAGCGCCTTGCAACGGGCGAAGCGGCCGTCGGCATAGGCGCGGAAGTCCTCGACCGGGTTGTTGTTGGCAAGCTGGATCAGCCCCCACAACGTCCACAACAGGTCGCACATCGCCTTGTAGATAACGACGCGGCCGCGCTCGGCCGGTTTCGCCTCGCCGCCGAAATAGGCGCGCATCATCTCTTCCTCTTGCGCGGTGTCGAACCGGCCTTCGACCGAGAGGTCGCCGAGGTCCCAGAGCGGATCGTTCATCCCCGAATATTCCCAGTCGACGATCCACATCCGCTCGCCCGTATCGAGAAAATTCTCGCACAGCGGATCGCAATGGCAGGCCGCAAGCGGCAGTCTATGCGCGGCAAGGGCGGCACGCACGGTGTCGGATTCGCGCACCACGTCGTGGTAGCCCGGCGGCAAGGCGACGTCCTTGGTCGATAAGACCTTGAGATAGTCGTCGATCATCGCAAACAGCTCGAAGCGGAACGGAAACACCGCACCGGACGCGTGCAGCCTGCGGAAGGCTTCGCCGGCGCGGGCCGGGCTGCCGGCGCGCAGCTTGAACTTTTCCGGCGACATCGTCACGGCGCCGGCAACGAAGCGGCTCGCCAGCACGCCTGTCGCGGGGTCGACATGCAGCACCTCGGGACTGACGCCCGCTTTGGCCGCCTCACGCGCCGCCACCGCCTCATTAGCGCGGTTGATATACTCCTCGGTGCCTTTGCCGGGGATACGCAGGCAGATATCGCCGGCCCGAAAGACGAGATTGGTCATCCCGCCCAGCCGCTCCAGCGGTCCGTCGTAGCCCGCTAATGCCGGAATTGCCGCAAGTGTTGCGCGTGCCTCGTCGGTCCCCATGCCTGTTGCCCCTGGCGTGTTATTTCTTGCGACAACGGTTCCACAGTTTTCGCCGTTTGGCTATCATCCGATCGAGGGTGAGCAGCGAGCTGGCGGAGAAACAGCCATGGCGGGCAACAAGGATCATGGCGGGCTTGGCGCCGCCTATGCGGCGCAACGGCCCGAGGACGTCGCCGCGATCTATGACAGTTGGTCGGAAACCTACGATGCCGACATGTCGGCCGCCGGCTACCGCCATCCGACGATCTGCCTGGCCCTGCTCGCACGGCATCTGCCGCGCGGCGCCGCACCGCTTCTCGACGCCGGCGCCGGCACCGGGCTGATCGGCGAGTGGCTAGCCATCACCGGCTATCCCCAGGTCGAAGCGCTCGATATTTCGCAAGGCATGCTGTCTAAAGCGGCGGCAAAGGGCGTCTATTCGGCGCTGCATTGCCTGGCGCTCGGCGGGCCACTGCCCTTTGCCGACAATGCCTATGCCGGCATCGTCTCGGCCGGCGTTTTCACCTCCGGCCATGTCGGCGCCGAGGGGCTGGACGAACTGATCCGCGTCTGCCGTCCCGGTGGCGTCATCGTGCTGACCATCAAGAACACGCTGTGGAACGCCGGCTTCGCCGAACGCATCGCTGTACTCGAAGCTGAGGGCAGGGTTGTCCCCGCCGAGGAGACGGCGCCCTATGTCTCGATGCCGGGCGAGGCGGATACCGTGCCCAGCCGCGGCCTTGTGCTGCGCGTGAGCTGAATCCTTTGACCTCAAATCCGGGCTCGGGCTATGCCTTGATCCTGCTCATCGAAGGATCGTACATCGGCTCGAGATGGATCTTGGCCGGCGTCCGTTCCATCGCCACCACCAGCTCATAGTCGCCTGAGCTGAGAAAATCGTCGCTGACGCCATCGGCGTTGCGGACATAGCCATAGCCGATGTTCTTAGCCAGCGTGTAGCCATAACCGCCGCTGGTGAGATAGCCGACCGGTTCGCCATTGCGCAAAATCGTCTCGCGCCCGACCAGCACGATATCGGGATCGTCGACCGTGAAGCCGGCAAAGCGTTTCTTCAGGTCGGCGCCGCTGATCTTTTCGAGCGCCCGCCGGCCGACGAAATCCGTGTTCTTTCTCAGCTTCACCGCCCAGCCGAGGCCGGCCTCCTGAGGCGTGTCGTTGGGGGTGATGTCGGAGGCCCAGGCGCGGTAGCCTTTCTCCAGCCGAAGTGATTCCAGCGCCCGGTAGCCGATCGGCCGGATGCCGTGCGGCTTGCCTGCCGCCATCACCGTGTCGAAAATCTCGCCGGTGGCGGCGATCGGCACATGCAATTCCCAACCAAGCTCGCCGACATAGGTGACGCGCAGCGCCCGAACCGTATGACCGGCAATGGCGATCTCGCTGACATGGCCGAACGGGAAGGCGACATTCGAGACATCCGCGTCGGTGACGGCCGAAAGCACATCGCGGGCGCGCGGCCCCATCAGCGACAGCGTGCCGAAATCCTCGGTGACATCTTTCAACGTCACGTCGAGGCCCTTGCCGACATGGTCGCCGATCCAGGAGAGATCATGCGTGCGGAAGCCGGTGCCGGTCACGATGTAGAATTTGTCTTCGGCGAGCCTGGCCACCGTCAAATCGGCCTCGATGCCGCCGCGCGTGTTGAGAAGCTGCGTGTAGGTCAGCCGTCCCACCGGCTTGGCGACATCGTTGGCGCAGATCCAGTCCAGCGCCTTAGCCGCATCCGAACCCGTCATTTCGTATTTGGCGAAGGACGACTGGTCGAAGATGCCGACCTTCTCGCGCACATGGCGATGCTCTTCGCCGACCGGGCCAAACCAGTTCTGCCGGCCCATGGAATAAATGTCTTCGGATGTGGCGCCCTGCGGCGCGAACCAGTTCGGCCGTTCCCAGCCGAGCTTGGAGCCGAACACCGCGCGGTGCGCTTTCAGCCGCTCGTAGAGCGGCGAGACGATGCGCGGCCGGCCCGAGACGTACTCCTCATGCGGAAAGCCGATCGTGTAATGCTTGCCATAGGCTTCCAGCGTGCGATCGCTGACCCATTGCCGGTCGCGGTGCAAATTGGAAAAGCGCCTGATGTCGACCACCCAAAGGTCGAGCGGCGCTTCACCATCGACAACCCATTGCGCCAGCACCCAGCCGGCGCCGCCGCCGGAAGCGATGCCGAAGGCGTTGAAGCCGGCGCCGACGAACATGTTGGCGCATTCGGGCGCGACACCGAGGATGAAATTGCCGTCCGGCGTAAAACTCTCCGGCCCGTTGATCATCTGCTTGACGCCGACCGTCTCCAGCGCCGGCACGCGCGCGATCGCCTGGCTCATATGCTGTTCGAAATGATCGTAGTCGTCGTCGAACAGGCGGAACTCCCAGTCATCGGGGACATCGCCGCCGGGCAGGCCGGTCGCCCAGGCCTGCGGGTTCGGCTCATAGCCGCCCATCACCAGCCCGCCGACCTCTTCCTTGAAATAGGTACGGCGGTCGGGATCGCGGATTGTCGGCGCGTCGGTCGCCAGCCCGTCGACCTTCTCGGTGATGATGTACTGGTGCTTGACCGGTTGCAGCGGCACGCAAATGCCGGCCATCGCGCCGACCTGGCGTGACCATTGCCCGGCGCAGTTCACCACCTTGTCGCAAGCAATATCGCCCTTGTTGGTCTTCACCGCGGTGATGTGCCCGTCCGTCACGTCAAAGCCGGTAACGCGGACGTCCTCGAACAGCTTGGCGCCATGCATGCGCGCGCCCTTGGCCAGCGACTGCGTGATGTCGGAGGGGCTGGCCTGCCCATCGGTCGGCAGCCAGGAGGCGCCGACGAGGTCGCCGGTCTCCAGCAGCGGCCACATCTTTTTGACCTCCCCCGGCGACAGCAACTGCATGTCCATGCCGAAGCTCCTGGCCGTCGTCGCCAGCCGTTTATATTCGGTCCAGCGGTCGGCATTGGTCGCAAGCCTGAGGCACCCGGTCATCTTCCAGCCGGTAGCGAGCCCGGTTTCGGCTTCCAGTCCCTTGTAGAGCTCGACCGAATATTTGAGCACGCGGGTGATCGAGGCCGACGAGCGCAGCTGGCCGACCAGCCCGGCCGCATGCCAGGTCGAGCCCGAGGTCAGCTTGCCCTGTTCCAGCAGCACGACATCGGCCTTGTGGTCGCGCGCCAGGTGATAGGCCGTCGAACAGCCCATAATGCCGCCGCCGATGACGACGATGCCGGCATGTGTGGGCAATGTCATGACTGGGTCCCGTACTTCGTGCGGTAATTGCCCAGCGCCGCGTCAAGCCGCGTCAGGTTCTCTGCGGTGTAGGCGACGTAGTCGATGCCGGGCGCGTCTAGGTAAAGTTCGGAAACCATGCTCCACATCGCCTCGCGCAGCAGCGAGGCGCATTGCATGGCCGCGTGCGAGCGGCGGATCGCCTCATCCGGCTCGCGCATGAAATACGCCGTGAGGAAAGTGAAGGACTCCGCGTCGCTCATCTCGGCGTTGGAGGCAACGCCGGCAAGATCGAACATCGCGGTGTTGAAACCGGCATATTCGAAATCGATGAGCCACAACCTGTCGCCATCGTCGAGAATATTTGCCGGCAAAAGATCATTGTGGCCGAAGACGATCGGCAGCAGTTTCTGGGCCCGCTCCAACTCGTCGGCCAGAGCCAGCAGCCTGGGCAGCTCGTCGCGCTTGCGGCTGCCGCCTTCGCTCAGCGTTCGCGCATAGTCGCGGATGACATGGAAGACCCAGAACATGAAGCCGGCGCCGGAGATGTGATTGGGCATCTCGCGATGGAACCCGCGCATAAGGGCCGCGACGCGGCCGATATTGGCGCGCACGTCCTCGGCAACATAGGTTTTCGCGCCGAGAAATTCCGTGACCATGATGCCGGGTTCGGAATGGTGGACCGCCGGCGCGAAGCCTGCGGCGTGCGCCGCGCGGGCCGTCATCACCTCGCGGTCGCGAAAGACGTGGTGAAATGGATAGTCCTGGCCGAAGCGCACGACATGCCGCCCGGCCGCGTCCTTGACCAGATAGTTGGCGTTGCTGAGGCCGCCCGGCAGCGGCGCAATGTCGATGCTGCCATTCCAGCAAGGCAAGGCCCGGATGCGGTCTTCAGCAGTCACGGGGCCATCCCTGACTTTTGCGGAGCTTTCCTGGGCGCCATGCGCCGCGCAACGAGCGTTGGGAAACGCAAAAAATCTCGTCGGTGCGGGACGCAGGAACTCCTATCCCGCGCCGCACCGACGAGCCCCTCTGGCCAGGTTTTGATACCCGGTCTCCGCCCCCGCGGATTTGAGAAACTTTTGTGCCAGTTCAAACCCAGACGGTCTGGCCAGACGGTCCGGTCCGTGAATTGCGGCTCTGCCATCACCCTCCCGTGGCAGTTCCGAAGCTGTCACGCCGTCAATGTCACGCCAGTGCTACCTAACTGTCAATGAAATGTTGCGACTTTTTTTGGGTGTTTTGCCCGAAACCACGAGCAATTCCTTTAAAAACGGCGGCATTGCCCTAAAACCGGGCAGGCCGCAAATTGAGGAAGCCAGATGATCCATTCGAAACGGCATGGCGAAATCCTCCGCCTCCTCAAGGAAGAGGGCACCGTCACCATTGCCAGCCTCGCCGACCGGCTGGGGGTTTCGCTTGAAACGGTGCGCCGGGATGTCAAGCCACTGACCGGCAATGGCTCGGTGCTCAAGATGCATGGCGCCATCGGCCTGCCGTCGATGGCCGGCGAAGCGCCCTTCGAGCGGCGCATGCGCGACAATGCCGAGGCCAAGCGTCTGATCGCCCGCATGGTCGCTGCCACCATTCGCGACGGTGAATCGGTCATGCTGGACACCGGCACCACGACCTCGTTCCTGGCCCGCGAACTGCTCGGCCACCGGCGGCTGACGGTCGTCACCAATTCATCCGACATCGCCCGCACGCTGGCCACCGTCAACGGCAACAAGGTCTATATGGCCGGGGGCGAATTGCGCAGCGATTCCGGGGCCGCCTTCGGCGCCTCGGCGATCGATTTCGTCAGCCGCTTCTCGGTCAGCCATGCGGTGATTTCGATCGGCGCCGTCGATGCCGCCGCAGGCCTTGCCGACTACGATCTGGAAGAGGCGGAGTTCGCCCGCATGGTGCTGTCGCGCGGCCAGCGCTCGCTGGTCATCACCGACCACACCAAGTTCGGTCGCCAGGGTCTGGTCCAGGTCTGCGGCTTCGACGGTTTTTCCGAACTCGCCACCGACCAGCCGCCGCCGCGCGACATTGCCTCGGCACTTGCCGAGGCTGGAGCGCGCCTCAGCATCGCTGCGGCCTAGCCAAACACCAGCGACTGGCGCGCCGCGATCCCGGCCCATGCCGCCACCCGATACCACGAAGGCGATGTTGTGCATCATGCGCGCCGCGTCGCCGGCCGCATAAGATGTCGTTCTGGTGAAAAATTGTTTTTCAATCATCCCGCTCTTCGCAATGTCCATGCAACTTGGCAGCCGCAAACAGCGCCTCGTCGAAATGCGGGCCGGGCGAATCGCCCGCATCAGCAATGAGGCCACCATGCTGCAAACGATGCCTTGTCTTTCCTGGACGCTTGCGCGCTCCGACCTGGAAGCGGACCCGGCTTGGCCGGACATTCCGCAACTTTCCGCCGGCGACGGTGTATGACGGTGTATAAGGTGTCCAGGATCAAGAACCTCAAAACCTATGACTGGCGCTTCGCATGACTGATCCACTGTCGGCGATCCTGGGCTTCGGCCTGCTTGGTGTCGGCTGTCTCGCCTTCACTGAAAAGATCCTGCCGCTGCCGCCCTCGCATGTGCTGCTGCTGTTCCTCGGCATGACGGCAGCCTCCGATCTCCTGGCGCTGGCGATCCTGCTTCTGGTGACGACGCTGTCCGCCATCACAGGCTGCCTTGTCTGGTATAGTGTGGGCCGTAGGATTGGATTGGATCGTGCCGACAGGCTGGTCGAGCGTTTCGGCAAATATGTCTGCTTGCGCTATGCGACCTACAGCAAGTTTGGTCAGGCCTACCGCCGCCATCATGTCCGGGTCTCCTTGCTGGCGCAGTTCATCCCGACGGTTCGCAACTATCTGCCGATCGCGGCCGGCGCGCTCCGTCTTCCACTCTTGCCCTTCGCGGCGGCGACGCTGCTCGGCGCCACGCTATGGAACACCGGCTTCCTCGTCACCGGCTACCTTATGCGCGGCAGCGGCCGGGATTCCTATGCCATCGGCTTTCGCATCATCGTCATCGTCCTGGCGCTGGAGACGGCGTTCATGCTCGCGCTTCGCTACGGTCCTGCCTGCCGGCGGCGCCTCGGGTTCGGCTGACCAGGAGGCGCCTCAAGCCGTATGGGTATAAGCTCCGCCTTCGGCTTTCCTTCCCCGTCGCGCCGGTGTTTAGTCCGGCCATGGCTTTCACCATCCGTCAGCTGCAGTTCTTCATTGCCGTCGCCGAGCAAGGCACGGTGTCGGGCGCCGCACAAAACCTCTCCATCTCGCAATCCTCGGTCACCGAGGCGATCAAGGAGCTGGAGAGCGATCTCGGCGTCGAATTGTTCGAGCGCCATCCGCGTGGCCTCAACATTACTCACAAAGGCCACCAGTTCCTGCGCCATGCGACCAAGATCCTGGCCGACGTCTCCGATGCGCGCCGCGCTTTCTCCGACGACCAGGTGGTGGCCGGCGGGCGCCTGCAGCTCGGCGTCACCTCGCTGGTCGCGGGCTATGTGCTGTCCGATCTGCTGGCGCGCTACCGCCGCGCCTATCCCGGCGTCGATGTCTCGGCCATCGAGGACAATGGCGACTATCTCGAACATCTGCTGATCGGCGGCAAGCTCGACATTGCCGTCATGGTCACCTCCAATTTGCGCGACCGCACCGCGCTGCAGTCGGAAATCCTCGAGGTCTCGGCCTACCGGCTGTGGGTCCCGCTCGGCCACAAGCTGGCCAGCGCCGACATTATCGGCATAGGCGACATTGCCGGCGAGCCGCTGATCATGCTGACCGTCGACGAGATCGAGGAGAACACCGGCAAGCTTCTGGCGGCGATCGGCGCCAGGCCGCATGTCGCCTTTCGCACCCGCTCGGTCGAAGCCGTTCGCAGCCTCGTCGCCACAGGTGCGGGCGTGGCGTTGCTGCCCGACCTAGTCTACCGGCCGTGGTCGCTGGAAGGCGACCGCATCGAATCGCGCGACATTTCGGGTTCCCTGCCGGTCGTCCAGGTCGGCATCGTCTGGCGCCGCGGCTCCGGTCTGCCGCAGGCGTCGCGCGACTTCATCGGCCTTGCCCAGTCGCAGCGTATGGTCCGCCAGCAGCGTTGATAGGGTGCGTGGTTATCTATCGGAAAAACCGATATCGCGTTTCTGATAAATGAATTTGCGAAACCGGAATTTTCCGAGCACTTTTCATGTCAGGGACGAAAGCCGCCATCAGAGCGGCAACGTGCCATCGGATGAACTGACGCTTTTCAGCCTGCGGCTGACCGCGGCGGCGACTCGCTTCGCAGTCAGGCGCCAAATGGGAGATTGACGATGAATTCATTCCTGAAGACGTGCACCGCCTTGATGGTCGCGCTGACCTTTTCCGGTCAGGCTGTCGCCCAGGTCAAGGAACTTGGCAAGGGCGAAGGGGAGGTCAGCATCGTTGCCTGGCCGGGGTACATCGAGCGCGGCGAAACCGACAAGGGCTATGACTGGGTGACCTCCTTCGAGAAGGAGAGCGGCTGCAAGGTCAACGTCAAGACCGCGAACACCTCCGACGAGATGGTCTCGCTGATGAATGAGGGTGGGTTCGATCTAGTCACCGCTTCGGGTGACGCATCGCTGCGCCTCGTTGCCGGCAAGCGCGTGCAGCCGATCAACACCGATCTCATCCCGAGCTGGAAGGCGGTAGACGACCGTCTGAAGGATGCGCCCTGGTTCACCGTCGACAAGGTGCATTACGGCGTTCCCTATCAGTGGGGCCCGAACATCCTGATGTACAACACCGATGTCTTCAAGGAAGCGCCCAAGAGCTGGAACGTCGTCTTCGAGGAAATGAACCTGCCGGACGGCAAGTCCAACAAGGGCCGCGTCCAGGCCTATGACGGCCCGATCCACATCGCCGACGCCGCCAACTATTTGATGTTCCACAAGCCGGAACTCGGCATTAAGGACCCGTACGAATTGAACGAAGACCAGTACAAGGCAGCGCTCGAGCTGCTGCGTGTTCAGCGGACGCTGGTCGGCCGCTACTGGCATGACGCCGCCATCCAGGTCGACGATTTCCAGAACGAAGGCGTCGTCGCTTCCGGTTCGTGGCCTTACCAGGTCAACACGCTGGTTGCCGCCAAGAAGCCGGTCGCCTCGACCGTGCCGGAAGAAGGCGTCACCGGCTGGGCCGACACCACCATGATGGAGGCCGACGCCGCGCATCCCAACTGCGCCTATATGTGGCTTGAGCATTCGCTGTCGCCCAAGGTCCAGGGCGATGTCTCGGCCTGGTTCGGCTCGCTCCCCGTGGTGCCCGCTGCCTGCAAGGGCAACGAGCTGCTCGGCGAGGAAGGCTGCAAGACCAACGGCTACGAGAACTTCGACAAGATCAAGTTCTGGAAGACCCCGGTCTCCAAGTGCGCAACCCAGAACGACCAGTGCGTGCCTTACTACCGCTGGGTGTCCGACTATATCGGCGTCATCGGCGGGCGTTGAGCTCCCTTTAACCCACCCCCTTGTGGGGAGGGTCGACGCGCAGCGTCGGGGTGGGGGCAGCGCTGACGTCCGGTGCTAGTCACCCCCCCCCGCGGCTGCGCCGCGACCTCCCCATCGAGGGGGAGGTGAAGTGCCGTGCCCGCTGGCCTGATTGGTGGCGGCAAGAGCTATTTCGACGAACCACAAACCGGCAACAGATCAGGACAGCCCATGACCTCGGCCGTTTCCTTCCAGAAAGTCTCTCGCCATTTCGGCAGCGTGCGCGCCGTCGATGCGGTCGATCTCGACATCGTGCCGGGCGAGTTCTTCGCCATGCTTGGTCCGTCGGGGTCCGGCAAGACGACCTGCCTGCGCCTCATCGCCGGCTTCGAGCAGCCGACATCGGGCTCGATCTCGATCTTCGGCGACCGCGCCGAGGGCGTGCCGCCCTATCGCCGCAACGTCAACACGGTGTTCCAGGACTACGCGCTGTTCCCGCATTTGAACGTGCTGGACAATGTCGCCTACGGGCTGATGGTCAAGGGCATCGCCAAGCCGCAGCGGCAGAAGGCGGCGGAAGAGGCATTGTCACTGGTGCGGCTTCCCGGCTATGGCGCCCGCCGTCCCGGCCAGCTCTCCGGCGGCCAACGCCAGCGCGTCGCGCTGGCCCGTGCGCTGGTCAACCAGCCCAAGGTGCTTTTGCTCGACGAGCCGCTCGGCGCGCTCGACCTCAAGCTGCGCGAGAACATGCAGGAAGAGCTGAAGTCGCTGCAGAAGGCGCTCGGCATCACCTTCGTCTTCGTCACCCATGATCAGGGCGAAGCGCTGTCGATGGCCGACCGCGTTGCCGTCTTCAATGACGGCAAGATCATGCAGATCGGCACGCCGGAAGACATCTACCAGCGGCCCAGGACACGCTTCGTCGCCGATTTCGTCGGCTCCTCCAATGTGTTGCCGCCGGATTTCGTCCAGCGTTATTCCGGCCAGGACCGCTGGGGCAGCCTGCGCCCCGAATCGATCCGCATCGGCAGCATTGCGAAAGGCGAAGGGGTTGCCGCGCGCCTGGTCGGAACCAACTATCTCGGCGCCACGACCAGGCTGGCGCTCGACGCCGACGGCTTGAGGCTGCACGCCATCGTGCCGGCCGGGACAAAGCTGCCGGCGGAAGGCGAAGCGGTGGTGCTGACGTTCAACCGCGAGCATTTGCATTTGATGGACGAGCCGGCATGATTGAGGTTTGCGCCAAGCACCCCCCTCTGTCCTGCCGGACATCTCCCCCTCAAGCGGGGAGATTGGCTGTTCCTCCCGGTTTCGCCAATCTTCAACGTTGGGGATTTGGCGAGGCAGCGAAACTGCTGATCTCCCCCCTTGAGGGGGAGATGTCCGGCAGGACAGAGGGGCGTGTGAAGGAACCCGGCTTCTCAGGGTTCCTTCAGCACGCGGTCTCCCCATGACCATCGCCGCGCTCAACTCAACCTCCGCCCCCGCCATCCTGCCCGGCAGCGGCGGCGTGCGCGGTGCGCTGTCCGACCTGTTCTGGCGCAAGCCGCAACTGCTGCTGTTCCTCATGTTGGCGCCGCCGGTGCTGTGGCTCGGCGTCGTCTATATCGGTTCGCTGTTCGCGCTCTTGGCACAGAGTTTCTTCTCGATCGACGAATTTTCCGGCCTCATCAACCATGAGTTCACGCTGAAGACCTATGGCGACCTGTTCCAGCCCGCCAATCTCGACATCATCCTGCGCACGGTGACGATGGCGGTGCTGGTCACGCTGGCCTCCGCCGCCATCGCCTTCCCGATCGCCTATTATGCGGCGCGCTATGCCCGGGGCCGCTGGAAGGCGCTGTTTTATCTCGGAATCATGCTGCCGCTGTGGTCGAGTTATCTGGTGAAAATCTACGCCTGGAAGTTGATCCTCGCCAAGGAAGGCATTCTGACCTGGCTGCTGGCCAAATTGCATCTGCTCTGGGTGCTCGACGGCTGGCTGTCGCTGCCGGTCGTCGGCGGCAACTCGCTGTCGGTCTCCGCCACCGGCACCTTCATCGCCTTCGTCTATGTCTGGCTGCCGTTCATGATCCTGCCGGTGCAGGCGGCATTGGAGCGCGTGCCCGGCAATCTGGTCGAGGCGTCCTCCGATCTCGGCGCATCGCCGGGCCAGACCTTCCGCAACGTGCTGTTCCCGCTGGCGCTGCCCGGCATCGTCGCCGGCTCGATCTTCACCTTCTCGCTGACGCTGGGCGACTACATCATCCCGCAGATCATCGGCACGTCGCGGCTGTTTATCGGCCAGGCCGTCTATTCGCAGCAGGGCACCGCCGGCAACATCCCGCTCGCCGCCGCCTTCACCGTCGTGCCCATCGTCATCATGGGTTTCTATCTCTGGGGCGCCAAGCGCATGGGGGCCTTCGATGCGCTCTGACGGTTCGCAATCCGCCCCGCTCGGCCTCAAGATCGCAGCCGCTTGCGGCCTGCTCTTCCTGCACCTGCCGATCCTGCTGATCTTCGTCTATGCCTTCACCACGGAAGAGAAGAGCTTCGTCTGGCCGCCGCCGGGGCTGACCACACAATGGTTCGCCGTCACCTGGAACCGGCCGGATGTCTGGCAGGCGCTGTCGCTTTCGGTCCGCGTCGCCGCAATCTCGACCGCGATTGCCTTGATACTGGGCACGCTGTGCGCCGCCGCCGTGTCACGGACGAAATTCTTCGGCCGCGAGACGATCTCGCTGCTCGTCATCCTGCCGATCGCGCTGCCCGGCATCATCACCGGCATCGCGTTGCGCTCGGCCTTCTCGCTAGCCGACATCCCGTTCTCGTTCTGGACGATCGTGCTCGGCCACGCCACCTTCTGCGTTGTCGTCGTCTACAACAATGCGGTCGCCCGTTTCCGCCGCACTTCCGGCTCAATGATCGAGGCCTCGATGGATCTCGGCGCCGACGGCTTCCAGACCTTCCGGCACGTCGTGCTGCCCAACATCGCCACCGCTCTGCTTGCCGGGGGGATGCTCGCCTTCGCGCTGTCCTTCGACGAGGTCATCGTCACCACCTTCACCGCCGGCCAGCAGCAGACCGTGCCGATCTGGATGCTGGAAGAGCTGATCCGCCCACGCCAGCGTCCGGTCACCAATGTCGTCGCCATGGTCGTGGTGCTGGTGACGCTGCTGCCCATCCTTGCCGCCTATTACCTGACCCGCGACGGCGACCAGATCGCCGGTTCGGGCAAATGAAGAACAGCGAATAGGGAGTAGCGAATAGCGAATAGGGGAGATTGCACGACCAGCCCTATTCGCTACTCGCTATTCGCTACTCGCTCCTGACCGAGGAGAACCTGCATGGACACCCAGATGCTGATCGGCTCGAGCTTCGAGAACGGCACCGAGACCGAGGAGCCGATTCTGAATCCAAAGACCGGGGCGACCATTCTCAACCTGCCTGAAGCCAGCCAGGCGCAGATCGAGGCGGCTGTTACTGCCGCCGAGCGAGCGTTCGTCTTGTGGTCACGCACAACGCCGGCGCAGCGCTCCGGCTATCTCCTCAAGATCGCCGACCGCATCGAGGCCAACGCGCGGGAGTTCGCGGCGCTCGAGGCGCTGAATTGCGGCAAGCCGATCAACGCCGTGCTCAATGACGAAATCCCGGCGATCGTCGACTGCTATCGCTTCTTTGGCGGCGCGGTACGTTCGATGCCGGGCGTGGTCGCCGGCGAATATCTGCCCGGCCACACCTCGATGGTGCGGCGCGACCCGATCGGCATCGTCGCTTCCATCGCGCCGTGGAACTATCCACTGATGATGATGGCCTGGAAGCTGGCGCCGGCCATTGCCGGCGGCAACACCGTCGTCTTCAAGCCGTCGGAGCAGACGCCGCTGACGGCGCTGAAGCTGGCCAGGATCCTGGCCGAGGTGCTGCCCGAGGGCGTCGTCAATGTCGTGCTCGGCCGCGGCGACAGCGTCGGCAACACGCTGATTAATCACGCCAAGGTCAACATGATTTCGATCACCGGCGACGTCGCCACGGGCAAGAAGGTGCTGCAGGCCGCCGCCAAGTCGGTCAAGCGCACGCATCTGGAACTCGGCGGCAAGGCGCCGGTCATCGTTTTCGACGATGCCGACCTCGGCGCCGTGGTCAACGGCCTGCGCGCTTTCGGCTACTACAATGCCGGGCAGGATTGTACAGCCGCCTGCCGCATCTATGCCGGCAAGAAGATCTACGACAAGCTCGTCGCCGATCTCTCATCTGCCGTCTCGACCATCAAATACAACCAGCCCGACGACACCGAAAACGAGATCGGGCCGCTGATCTCGCGCCGCCAGCGCGATCGAGTCTCGAGCTTCGTCGAGCGCGCTTCGGAACTGAAGCACATCGAGATCACCACCGGCGGCAAGCCGGGCGAAGGCTCCGGCTTCTATTACCAGCCGACGGTGGTTGCCGGCGCGCTGCAGGAAGACGAGATCGTGCGCCGCGAAGTGTTCGGTCCGGTCGTCTCCATCACCCGCTTCTCCGAAGTCGATGAAGCCGTGAACTGGGCCAATGACAGCGACTACGGCCTGGCATCCTCGGTGTGGACCAAGAACGTCTCGCGCGCCATGGCGACGGCCGCCCGTCTGCAATATGGCTGCACCTGGATCAACACCCATTTCATGCTGACCAACGAGATGCCGCATGGCGGGCTGAAGCAGTCTGGCTACGGCAAGGACATGTCTCTCTATGCGCTGGAGGATTATACCGCCGTTCGTCATGTGATGGTGGCGCATGGGTAGAGGCCGCCACTATCTCTAAGATATTCGCCAACCCGTTTTCTGAGAGTTACTTTTGCGGTACGGCGGGAGTTCACGATTTACTGAATATTCAACCTGAACGAGCAGCCTCTTGCCGGGAAACCGAGCGGCGAGGGGTTTGCGCATGAACACGACCAAGATCAAGCTGGTACTCATTGGCGGCTTCTGTCTGCTGATCGCTGTGTTCGGCGGCAAGGACATGATCAAGAAGAGCGGCTGGCCCGAGGCGCCTGCTGAAATCCTCGCGGTCAATGTCGAATGCGACATGGAATCGACCGCCCACAAGATTGTCTACAAGACCGTCAGCACCGCCACGATGCCGTGCGAACTGGTGGATGCGTTCAAGACGGTTCATGCTGACAAAGAGTGGAAGGTGACCCAGAAATTCACCGGCACCTTGCGCGTCGGCACCGGCGCCGACGCCGTCGAGGCCACGATGGAGCTGAACAAGAACGGTGCCCGCGAACCGCAGGTCGGCGACAAGCTCACCGTCGTCCAGAACCCCGCCAACCCCACCCAGATCGAACGCACCGGCATGACCGGCACGCGTTTGACGATCGTCATTGGGGCTGGACTGCTCGGCGCGTTGCTTCTCTATCTTGCTTTCAAACCCCGCCGGCGGATGTCGACCTCCGCCGTGGCGGGCAACCCTGCCGGAGATGCCGGCGCGGACCAGCGCGCGCGCCAGGCCGACGCCTTGATAGCGGCGGCCCTGGCCAAGCAGGCCACACTGCCCAATCAGCCGGCACGTGTCGCGGCTGCCGGATCGGCCAGGGAAGGGCGGTTTTCCGGGCAGCGGACGAGTTTCGGCCGCCGCAACTGATGGCCGAAAACTGCTGCACCTGCCACGGCTACTCCACGATGCGGTAGATGTTCCAAAGGCTGGTGCCTGAAACGACGTAGGGCTCCATCTCCTTGCCCCATTTGGCGTGCGCGTCGATCTTGCCGATCCTCGCGAAGAATCCCTCCAGCTGGGCAAGGCTTTCGACCTGATGATGCGATTCGACCGTCGCTTCCCGAGCTCCGACCGAACCGGTCATGATCTGGAACTCGAGATCGGCAATGCCGACCTGAGAGCCGATCTCGCGTTCCCATTTCTTCAACAGGTCGAGCACGGTCTGCTTGTGCCCGAACTTGGCGTCGATCTGCCATCTGGCGCTGAACATTTTTGTCTCCTCCAGTTTTGCGGCCCAAACCGCGGTTGATCTTTCCGCGGTGGAACTACTCGTCCCAGGCCTGCACGACGGTCTGTCGTGCAATCCGCCCATTCTTCAGCTCCAGCATCGCCGCGCAGAACACTTTCGTTCCGTCCGGATAGGCGCAGGCCTGGGTGAAGGCGAGATTGTCGCCATCGGCGATGGTGGTGTCGACCTTGTGGGTCATCGCCCGGCTGCAGATGTCGTCCCAGAAGGTGCTGATCGCCGCCCGGCCGCGGATCTCGCGCGGCTTGCTCGGCGGATTGTTGCGGTCGATCACCCGCACCAGTGCGTCGTCGGCATAGAAGCTAGCGAGCATCCTGCCGTCCCGTCCTTCGATCGCTTTCTTGATCGCCGCGCCGTCCACGCTCTGCGTCTTGGTCAGCATCTTCTCCTCCATGGCCCGTTGATCGGGCGGTTGAATGATCACAAGCAATGCCCGGCGCACCGCCCGGCATTTTCTTTCACTGCGACTTGGCTTTGACGGCTGCGAACACCCCGTCGGTCTGTTGTTTGAAGGTCGCGAAATCGACCTGGCTGCCGTTGAGCATCGTCGACCAGTGGCGCACGATGGCCGCCATCGCGATCGCCTCCTTGATCTCCTCATCGGTCGCGCCATTGAGCTTGGCGGCCTCGGTGTGGAAATAGATGCAGTACTGGCAGGGGATCTGCGAGGCGACGGCCAGCCCCAGCAGTTCCTTGGTCTTGCCGTCGAGCGCGGTCTTGGGGTTGAGCTGCACACCCTTGATCTCGGCCCAGGCGCCGGCAACCGCGACATCGGGCAGCGTCTTGAACATGTCCGGCACTGAGCCGAGCGTCGCCTCGATGTCCTTGTAGGCGGCGGCCGCCGAGGCATCCTCGGCTCTGGCGGGAGCGATCGTGAACAGCGCGCCAACGCCTGCCGCTATCACCAGCGATTTGATCGACCTGTTTGACTTCAGCATTGCATCCTCCATCCGCAGTGCCTTTCCCGGCGACATCCGCCTGGCCTGCATGGAGAGATTGGTACGCCTCGACCCACCTGGCCGCTTCGCCCGAAAGCGCCATGGTCCCTATGGCCCGTCCGGGCCAGCCTGCCTGGCGGAAAATGCCGCTGCCGCCGCCCGTGACGGCAAATCGAGCTTCAGCAATATGTTGGCGACATGACGCTTGACCGTATGCTCGCTGAGCCTCAGCTCGGCGGCGATCGCGGCATTGCTCTTGCCGTCGGCGATCAGGATCACCACCTCGCTTTCGCGCGCCGTCAGTTGAGCCGGCTCGGCGGGTTTCGCCTTGGGGCGGCAGGCCGGCTCCAGGTGCTGTTCCGACGTTGCCTGGACCAGCGCCAGCGGCTCGTCCAGCTCATCCACCGTGACACGCCCGGCATCGATGAAATGCAGGCCGGACCCCGCCGCCAGATCGGCGGCCAGCCGCGACGCCAGAATATCGCCGCGCCCGGCATGGGCGGCGATCTGCATCGTCACCCGTGCCATCAGCCCCACCGGCGGCCCGCGCATTTCGACCTCACCGACATGGGCGCCCTGGGCGCTTGCAATGCCCATATGTTGCGCCGCATCGCGCAGTGCCGCCGCGCAGCGTATGGCCCGCGCCGGCCCGTCGAAGCGCGAGATCATCAATTCGCCATGGATGCCGGCGACGCGTCCGCCATGACGGCCGACCAGCTGCTGCCAGCTCTCCTGGAAGCGCTCGCTACGTTCGCTCCACATGCGGTCGCCAACCCGCGCCGTGTCGTAGATGCGTGTCGCCAGAAGAGCGGCAAGCACGCGCTCCGCTTCGGCCACGGCACGCTCGCCGGTCAGGAATTCCTCGATCAGGTCGGCCACCCGGTCGACATCGCCGGTCCAGATCGGGTGGTCGCGCCCGGGGACCTCGACCAATCGCGCATTGGCGATCTCTTTCGCCAGGAAGCGGCTGGCGTCCGGGTCGACCCGCGCGTCGTTGCGGCGATGAATGAGCAGTGTCGGTGCGCCGATCGCCGAAAGCACGCCGCGCACATCGATTCCGGCATTCATCCGGGCAAGGGCTGCCGCTGCCGTCGGACTGGCCGACAGCCGCTCGAAGCGGCCCCACCACTGGGTGAAATGCGCATCATCTACCCGGCCGGGAGCGAAGTTGGGCAGTGTGGCGCCCGTGCCCCATTCCGTGCCGGCCGTCGCGATGAAGGCCTCGAGGCGCTCCGGCGACATCACCCATTTGTGGAAATGCGCATAACCGCCATAGAGCGCCAGCGCTCGTGTCCGTTCCGGATAGGTGGCGGCAAACAACATTGCCATCGGCGCGCCTTCCGAAGCGCCGAGCAAGGCCGCGCGGCCGCTGCCGGTGGCATCCATCACCGCGCGCACATCGTCCATGCGGGTTTCAAGGCTGGGCAGGTGGCGTGGGTCGACGCGGTCGGACAGGCCGGTGCCGCGCTTGTCGAACAGGATCAGCCGCGAGAACGCCGAGAGCCGTTTCAAGAGCCTGGCGTAGCCCTCGTCTTCCCAATGCAGGTCGAGATTGGAGATGAAGCCGGGCACGAAAACCAGGTCGAACGATCCCTGGCCGACCACCTGATAGGCGATCCGCACGTCGCCGCTGAGGGCATATCGCGTCTCGATCGGCCTCACGTTGCTATCCCGCCCGGCCAGACGATTTCTGATCGCCGACCATAGCAGACGCCTGGCGGATGCGGCAGCCAAACTTTAGAAGACAGGAATATAGCCCGCGGCGAACCGTGTTCGCCCGCCATTTCTGGGGGAGGCTATTTCTGGGGAGCGGCGCTCTCTGCACCCGTGGGTTGGACGTAGCCGATGCTCACATCGGCCTGCTCCTCGGTCTTCGGCCGCTTGATCCTGGCCGAGGCCACGACGACGAGTTCGTCAAAACCTTCGCCGCCACTGTCCAGCATCTCGAAGAACTGCCGGCGCATCCTGGGCTCCCAGAACTTGTTGATGTGCTCGGCCACGCCCGCCACACCTTCCTCGCGGGGCCTTGAATGGAAGAAGGCGGCGATCTGGTTGGCCATGCGCACCAGCTTTTCCCCGGTGCTCGTGATGTGTTCTTCGTCATGCGACATGCTGGGCAACTCCCAAGACCACCCGTTCCGGGTGGGTGAAAACATCGAAATCGTCGCCGCGCACCAGCGCCACCAGCGTCATGCCGGCCTCTTCGGCGGTGCGGATGGCAAGGGCTGTCGGCGCCGACACGGCGATGATGAAGGCGGAGCCGATCGCCGCCGTTTTCTGCACCATCTCCACTGAGACGCGTGATGTCACCACCACCGCGCCCGATGCACCGTCAATGCCGGCCTTGGCCAGCGCGCCGGCCAGTTTGTCCAGCGCATTGTGCCGGCCGACATCCTCGCGCGCCATGACGATGCCTTTGCCGGGAATGTAGAAGCCCGCTGCATGCACGGCGCCGGTTTCTGAATGCAGAGGCTGCACCTTGGACAAAAGCTTTACCGAACGGGTGATGTCGTCGGCTTCAAGCGTAAGCTTGGACGCACCAACCTTATCGACCGAGCGCATCGCTTCCTCGATGGATTCGATGCCGCACAGCCCACAGCCGACCGGGCCGGCGAGCCGCCGCCGCCGCGCCTCGAAGCGCGTATTGGCCTGGTCCTTCAGCCGGATCTGGATATCGATGCCGGCGCCATGGTCCTCGACCTCGATCGCCTCGATCTCGTCAGGCAAACCGATGATGCCTTCGGTCAGCGAGAAGCCGAGCGCGAAATCCTCGAAGTCGGCCGGGCTCGCCATCATCACCGCATGGGTGGTGCCGGCAAACGAGAACGCCACCGGCGTCTCCTCCGGCACCATGCGGTTGGCCGCCGCGGTGCCACTTGCACGGTGGGCGAGGCGAGAGATCTGGCTGATTGGCTGGCGGGAGCGCATCAGGGTCCCTTCATCCAATCCGGTGTCAGTTCCGGAACATCGCGCGCGATGGATTCATAGGCCTTATGATGCCCGTAGCCCATTATGTACGCGACAATGCGGCGAAGGTTGTTGAAATCCTCCTCGGAAGCATGTCCCTGGATATCGAACAAAAACTGGTTCAGGTCGGCGCCTTGCTTCTCACATAGGCGCAGAAGCGTTTCGTAGGCTTCCTTTTGAGTCACTCTTGTTTCCTCCGGCGGCGAGTCTACCCAGACTACTCCGCCGCCTGTAGCGGAGCGATGCGGCGGCTCTGCTCGGCCTGCTCGTTATAGTCGCGCTGCCAGTCCGAAGGTCCGTTCGACGCGCCGACCTGCACTGCGGTCACCTTGTACTCCGGACAATTGGTCGCCCAGTCGGAGAAGTCGGTGGTGATGACGTTGGCCTGCGTGTCCGGATGGTGGAAGGTGGTGTAGACCACGCCCGGCGACACCCGGTCGGTGATCAGCGCACGCAGCGTCGTCTCGCCCGAACGGCTGGTCAGCCGCACCCAGTCGCCATCGCGCAGGCCGCGGTTCTCGGCGTCGTGCGGATGGATCTCCAACCGATCTTCCGAGTGCCACATGACGTTTTCGGTGCGCCTTGTCTGTGCACCGACATTGTACTGGCTGAGAATGCGGCCGGTGGTCAGCAGCAACGGGAAACGCGGCCCGGTCCGCTCGTCGGTCGCGACATATTCAGTGCGGATGAACTTGCCCTTGCCACGCACGAAGCCATCCATATGCATGATCGGTGTGCCGAGCGGCGCCTTCTCGTTGCAGGGCCATTGCACGGATCCGACACGGTCGAGCAGCTCGAAGGACACGCCGGCGAAGCTCGGCGTCGATTTTGCAACCTCGTCCATGATCTCGGAGGGATGCTGATAGTTCCAGTCCAGCCCGATCGCACGGGCAAGCTCCTGTGTCGCTTCCCAGTCGGCGTAGCGCGCCTTCGGCTCCAGAACCTTGCGCACCATGTTGATGCGGCGCTCGGCATTGGTGAAAGTGCCGTCCTTCTCCAGGAAGGTCGAGCCCGGCAGGAAGACATGCGCGTAGTTGGCGGTCTCGTTGAGGAACAGGTCGTGCACGACCACGCATTCCATCGCCGCCAGGCCGGCCGCGACATGCTTGGTATCAGGGTCCGACTGCAGGATGTCCTCGCCCTGGATGTAGATGCCCTTGAAGGAGCCGTCGACGGCGGCATCCAGCATGTTGGGGATGCGCAGGCCCGGTTCGTCGTCGAGCTTCACCCCCCACAACGTCTCATAGATGTCGCGCACCGCCTCGCCGGAGATGTGGCGGTAGCCCGGCAGTTCATGCGGGAACGAGCCCATGTCGCAGGAACCCTGCACGTTGTTCTGGCCGCGCAGCGGGTTCACGCCGACGCCGGGACGGCCGATATTGCCCGTCGCCATGGCAAGGTTGGCGATAGCCATAACCGTGGTCGAACCCTGGCTGTGTTCGGTGACGCCAAGGCCATAATAAATCGCGCCATTGCCGCCCTTGGCATAGAGCCGCGCAGCACCTCGGATCAGTTCGGGATCGACGCCGGACAGCTTGCCCACGATTTCGGGGTTGTTTTCCGGCAAGGCGACGAAAGAAGCCCAATCCTGGAACTCCGCCCAGTCGCAGCGATCGCGGATGAAGGCTTCGTCGAAAAGCCCTTCGGTAACGATGACATGCGCCAGCGCCGTCAGCACCGCCACGTTGGTGCCCGGCTTCAGCGGCAGGTGATAGTCGGCCTCAATATGCGCCGACTTGACCATTTCGGTTCGGCGCGGATCGAGCACGATCAGCTTGGCGCCCTGGCGCAGCCGCTTCTTCAGCCGCGAGGCGAACACCGGGTGCGCGGAAGCCGGATTGGCGCCGATGATGACGGCGACGTCGGTGAAATCGACGGAATCGAAATCCTGCGTGCCGGCCGAGGTGCCATAGGTCTGGCCGAGGCCGTAGCCGGTCGGCGAGTGGCAGACGCGCGCGCAAGTGTCGACATTGTTGTTGCGGAAGCCTTGGCGCACCAGCTTCTGGACGAGATAGGTCTCTTCATTCGTGCAGCGCGAGGACGTGATACCGCCGATCGAGGTGCGGCCGTATTGATACTGGATACGGCGGAATTCCTTGGCCGTATGGGCGATGGCCTCTTCCCAGCTCACCTCGCGCCAGGGATCGCTGACCTTTTCCCGGATCATAGGCGACAGGATGCGGTCCTTGTGGGTGGCATATCCATAGGCGAAACGGCCCTTCACGCAGGAGTGGCCGTGGTTCGCCTTGCCGTCCTTGTAGGGCATCATGCGAATGACTTCGTCGTCCTTCACTTCGGCCTTGAACGAGCAGCCGACGCCGCAATAGGCGCAGGTGGTGACGGCGGAGCGCTCGGGCATGCCTTTCTCAAGCACGGTCTTTTCACGCAGCGCATCGGTCGGACAGGCCTGCACGCAGGCGCCGCAGGACACGCATTCGGAGGCGATGAAATCCTCGTGCATGCCGGCGACCATGCGCGATTCGAAACCGCGGCCCTCGATCGTCAGCGCGAAGGTGCCCTGCACCTCCTCGCAGGCCCGCACGCAGCGCGAGCAGACGATACATTGCGCCGGATCGTAGGTGAAATATGGGTTGGACTCGTCGCGGGCGATGTAGTCGACCGCCAGCGAGCCATGGCCGGGCGCGACGCCGTTTTCCTGCTTGACGTGGTTGCGGCCCTCAATGCCGAAGCGGTTCTCGGTCAGGCCGACCGATTTCGCCACAACGTCGAACTCGCTGGCGCCGGTGCCGGCCTTCTCGTTCCAGCCGGTCGGGTGGTCGGAGACGTAAAGCTCCATGACACCGCGGCGGATGGCGTCGAGCCGCTCGGATTGCGTGCGCACCACCATGCCTTCGCCGACGGGCGTCGTGCAGGATGCCGGCGTGCCGCCGCGCCCGTCGATCTCGACCAGGCAGACGCGGCAGGAGCCGAACGAGTCCAGCATGTCGGTAGCGCAGAGTTTTGGGATCTCGACCCCGCCTTCCATCGCCGCGCGCATGATCGACGTACCCTCCGGCACGCTGATGCTGCGGCCGTCGACGATCAGCGTAACCTGCTTTTGCGCCTTCGATTCCGGGGTTCCGTAATCGAGTTCTTCGATGAGTGTCGGGAAGTCGGCCTTGATATTCATCTGCCAGCTCCTATTCAGCAGCCACGCGCGCCGGCGCGGGCTTGAAATCTTCGGGGAAATGGGTGATCGAGCTCATCACCGGATAGGGCGTGAAGCCGCCCAGCGCGCAGAGCGATCCGAACTTCATCGTGTTGCAGAGATCGGTGACCAGTGCCAGGTTCTTCTCCGGCTCGATGCCGGCGGCAAGCCGGTCGATGGTCTCCACCCCGCGTATCGAGCCGATGCGGCAGGGCGTGCACTTGCCGCAGCTTTCGATGGCGCAGAACTCCATGGCAAAGCGCGCCTGCTTCAGCATGTCGGCCGTGTCGTCGAACACGGTGATGCCGGCATGGCCGATCAGTCCGTCGCGCTTCGCGAACTCTTCGTAGTCGAACGGCGTGTCGAACAGGCCGCGCGGGAAATAGGCGCCGAGCGGGCCGCCGACCTGCACCGCCTTCACCGGGCGACCAGTGGCCGTACCGCCGCCGATATCGTCGACGATCTCGCCCAGCGTCATGCCGAACGCCGCCTCGAACAGGCCGCCGAACTTGACGTTGCCGGCGATCTGTATCGGGATCGTGCCGCGCGAGCGGCCCATGCCGAAATCCTTGTAGAAGGCAGCACCCTTGTCCATGATGATGGGCACGGAGGCTAGGCTGATGACGTTGTTGATCACCGTCGGCTTGCCGAACAGACCCTGGATTGCCGGCAGCGGTGGCTTGGCTCGCACCACGCCGCGCTTGCCTTCAAGGCTGTTCAGCAGCGAAGTTTCCTCGCCGCAGACATAGGCGCCGGCGCCGACGCGGATTTCCATGTCGAAGGCGTTGGGCGAACCCAGCACGCTGACGCCGAGCACGCCTGCCTTGCGGGCGACCTCGACAGCCTTGTTCATGACAGCCACCGCATGCGGATATTCCGAGCGGATATAGACGAACCCCTTGGTCGCGCCGGTGGCGATGCCGGCAATCGTCATGCCTTCGATGAGCACGAAGGGGTCGCCCTCCATAATCATGCGGTCGGCAAAGGTGGCGCTGTCGCCCTCGTCGGCATTGCAGACGATGTATTTGCGGTCAGATGTCGTATCGAGCACCGTCTTCCACTTGATGCCGGTCGGGAAGCCGGCGCCGCCTCGGCCGCGCAAGCCCGATTCCGTGACCTGTTTGACGATGTCGAGCGGCGCCATGGCCACCGCGTTCTGCAGGCCCTTGAGCCCGCCCAGTGACTTGTAGGCATCGAGCGATAGCGGGTCGTTGATGCCGCAACGCGCAAAGGTCAGGCGCGTCTGCTTGGCCAGGAACGGGATTTTGTCGGGCGCGCCCAGCCAGCGCTTGTGATGCCCGCCGGTGAGAAAGCCGCTGTCGAACAGGCTCTTGACGTCCGATGGCTTGACCGGCCCGTAAGCGACGCGGCCCTTTTCGGTCGCGACCTCGACCATCGGTTCGAGGAAATAGGCGCCGCGCGAGCCGTTGCGGACGATCTTGGCCTCGACACCCCGTTCGGCCAGTTCCGCACGAACAGCCTTGGCGACTTTTTCGGCGCCGAGCGCCAGCGCGCCGGAGTCACCTGGAATGTAGATGCGCGGGATCATGAGCGTACCTCCGCGACGATCTCTTCGATCTTCTCGTCATCGAGCCGCCCGATCACCTCACCATCCAGCATCGCCGACGGTGAACAGGCGCACAGCCCGAGGCAATAGACAGGCTCAAGCGTAACCGATCCGTCGCGGGTGGTCTCATGGAAATCGATGCCGAGCAACTGCTTGACCTTTGCGGCGATCGCATCCGAACCCATCGACTGGCAGGCTTCCGCCTGGCAAAGCTTGAGCACATGCCGGCCAGCCGGCCGGGCACGGAAATCATGATAGAAGGTCACGACGCCATGCACTTCGGCCCTCGACAGGTTCAGCCCATCGGCGATGACGGGCACGGCGTCCTGCGGCACGTGGCCAAATTCTTCCTGGATCTCGTGCAGGATCGGCAGCAGGGGGCCTTCGAGGCCCTTCAACTCCTGGATGATCGCCGCCGTGCGCGACTGTATCTCGGTACTTGCAGGCTGCATCGTCACGCAGCGCCCTCCCTATCGTAGCGACCGATGCATATAATCGTCCAAAAGCATGAAGCAGTTTTGGAACAACGACATGCCTACGCCGCTTAATCGCTAAGTGCTTAAGAAATCAGAGAAAACCTCTGAAATCAATAAAGCGGTTTCGTTGCACGATAGAAAATTTCTATCGCGCCGATTGACCAGTTATGACTAGCTCAGCGATTGGCGCGGAAATCGTCTGCCAGCGCCATCGCCTCGTCCAGCAGCGCCTGCACCAGCGGCGTGTGCGGTTCGCGCGGCGCGGCGACCAGCCCGACAGTGTGGCTGGCATCCGGTTCGACGATCGGAATGGCCCGGATCGGTTCGGAAAAACCGAATGTTTCCGCCAGGTTGAGCGGCATGATCGACGACCATTTGCCTGTCCGTATGTGGGAGAACAGCACGATCATCGAGTTGGATTCCAGTGTCGGCCGCACCTGCACGCCGGCCTCGGCCAGATGCTGGTCGATGATGCGGCGGTTCTGCATGTCCGGCGTCAACAAGCAGAGCGGCAGCTGGCTGATTTCGGCCCATGTCACTTTGTCGCGATCCGAATAGGGATTTCCGACCGCCGTGATCAGCTGGTAGCGCTCGTCATAGAGCGGCACGCTGGTCACCCGTCCGAGAGGCTCGTTGTCGAGATAGGTGATGCCGGCATCGACGTCGAAATTGCCGAGCAGCGACAACACCTCGATCGAGGTGCGCGACAGGATAGAGAAGGTGACGCCCGGATGCTTCTCGCGAAATGGCGTCGTAAGCCGCGCCACCATGGCGAGGGCGGTTGGGATGGCGGCAATACGGATACGCCCGGACAGGCCATGTCGCGCCGCCCGCATCTCTTCGCGCATGGTCCTGGAATCGCCGACGATGCGACGCGCCCACACCAGCACCTGCTTGCCTTCCGGCGTCAGCCCCTGAAAGCGCGAACCGCGATTGACCAGCATGACGCCGAGCTGGCCCTCCAGCTGCTTGATCCCGGCCGACAAGGTCGGCTGCGTGACGCCGCACGCTTCCGCCGCCCGGCCGAAATGCTCCTCCTTGGCCAGCGCGATGAAGAATTCGAGCTTGTCGATCATACCATCCGTCCGTTCGTTGCGCGCAAGGTCGGGGAAATTGCCTTTCGCCGCAAGCTCTACCCGCAATTGGCCATGCATCCACATCTTTGGGCCGGCTGGCTGTTTCCCCCGGCCGAACACGGCGCTATGTGGTTGGATGGAATACGAGGAGATCGGACATGCTGGGCTGGTTCCGCAAGCTTTTGCCGCGCGAAGATCGCTTCTTCGACCTCTTTGAACGGCATTCCCGCACCGTGGTCGGCGGCGCCGAGGCGCTGGAGCAGCTCCTGCAGGGCAAGGACATCGATCGTTGGTGCCAGAAGATCATCGATCTCGAGGACGAGGCCGATCATATCACGGCCGAAGTGCTGCTGGCGGTGCGGCGTTCCTTCATCACGCCCTTCGATCGCGGCGACATCAAGGACCTGATCCAGTCGATGGATGACGCCATCGACATGATGCACAAGACCGTCAAGACGGTGAAGCTGTTCGAAAAGAAGGAATTCGACCCGCTGATGCAGGAGATGGGCGGCGTCATCGTTGCCGCCTCCAGGCTGGTTGCCGAAGCAATCCCGCTGCTCAGCAAGGTCGGCACGCACACGGTACGCCTCAACGCCATCGCCGAAGAGGTGATGCGCGTCGAAAGCCGCGCCGACGATCTGCATGAGCAGGGATTGAAGGACCTGTTCAAGCGGCATGGCCGCAGCGATCCGATGGCCTACCTGATCGGCTCGGAGATCTACGGCCAGCTGGAGAAGGTGGTCGACCGCTTTGAGGACGTCGCCAACGAGATCAGCGGCATCGTCATCGAGAACGTTTAGGCAATGGAAGCCACCATCGCCTTTCCCGTGCTGATCGGCCTTGTCGCCGTCGCGCTGTTTTTCGATTTTCTCAACGGCCTGCACGATGCGGCGAACTCCATCGCCACCATCGTCTCCACCCGCGTGCTGAGACCACAATATGCGGTCCTGTGGGCGGCTTTCTTCAATTTCATCGCCTTCATGTTCTTCGGCCTTCACGTGGCTGAAACCGTGGGAAAAGGTATCGTCGACGTCAGCATCGTCACGCCGGCGGTGATCTTCTCGGCGCTCGTCGGCGCCATCGTCTGGAACATCGTCACCTGGATTGCCGGCATCCCGTCCAGCAGTTCGCATGCCCTGATCGGCGGGCTCGTCGGCGCCGGCGTTGCAAAGGCTGGGCCCGGCGCCATCGTCTGGACCGGGCTTGGCAAGACGGTCGCCGCAATCGTCGTGTCGCCGGCGACAGGGTTTGTTCTGGCGCTGGTCCTGATCCTGGCCGTTTCCTGGCTGTTCGTGCGCCAGACACCGTTCGCCGTCGACAGCACCTTCCGCGTCATGCAGTTCTTTTCGGCCTCGCTTTATTCGCTAGGGCACGGCGGCAACGACGCCCAGAAAACCATGGGCATCATCGCCGTGCTGCTCTATTCGCAAGGTATGCTCGGCGGGACGTTCTACGTGCCGCTGTGGGTCGTCCTCACCTGTCAGACAGCACTGGCGCTCGGCACTTTGTTCGGCGGCTGGCGCATCGTTCACACGATGGGCTCGAAGATCACCCGGCTGAATCCGATGCAGGGCTTCTGCGCCGAGACCGGCGGCGCCATCACCCTGTTTGCCGCCACCTGGCTCGGCGTCCCCGTGTCGACCACCCATACCATCACCGGGGCCATCATCGGTGTCGGCGCCGCCCGCCGCGTCTCGGCCGTGCGCTGGGGCATTGCCGGCAACATCGTCATCGCCTGGATCGTCACCTTGCCGGCCACGGCTGCAATTTCGGCGCTCACCTACCTTGCGGTTGGCCTGGCAAGGTGAGGCGGACACCGTGGTGCTTGGAGTCGCTGCCAATCTGCACTATCTGAGCCGCAGCCAAACGCCTTAGGGAATAATGCATGTCCGTCACCAAGGAAATCGTCACCGAGCGTCTAAAGACGGTCAACGGGCCGGACTTCACCGGCAACATCGTCGACCTCGGCATGGTTTCGGAGATTTTCATCGCCGATTCGAAAGTGTTTTTCTCGATCACCGTTCCCGCCGCCCGCGCACAGGAGATGGAGCCGCTGCGCGCTGCAGCCGAGCGTGTCGTCAAGGCGATCCCTGGTGTCGCCGGCGCCGTCGTCGCGCTGACGGCGGAGAAGAAGGGCGGCGGCATGGAGGCTCCGGTTGCGTCGCGCCCCGCGCCCAGGCCGGCACCGACGGCCGCGCCCGCCGCGCCGCGCCCAGCTCCACACTCCCCAGCCCCGCACGCCCCGGCCTCGCAAAGCTCGGGCAAGCGCGGCGTGCCCGGCATCGAGGCGATCATCGCGGTGGCGTCCGGCAAGGGCGGCGTCGGCAAGTCGACCACCGCTGTCAACATCGCGCTTGGCCTCGCCGCCAACGGTTTGCGTGTCGGCGTGCTCGATGCCGATATTTATGGCCCGTCCATGCCCAGGCTGCTCAACATCCATGGCCGGCCGCAGACCGTCGACGGCAAGATCCTGAAACCGATGGAGAATTACGGCCTTAAGGTGATGTCGATGGGCTTCCTCGTCGACGAGGAGACGCCGATGATCTGGCGCGGTCCGATGGTGATGTCGGCGCTGACGCAGATGCTGCGCGAGGTCGAATGGGGCCGCCTCGACGTGCTCGTCGTCGACATGCCGCCCGGCACCGGCGACGCGCAGCTGACCATGGCCCAGCAGGTGCCGCTGGCCGGCGCCGTCATCGTCTCGACGCCGCAGGACCTGGCGCTGATCGACGCCCGCAAGGGATTGAATATGTTCAAGAAGGTCGACGTGCCGCTGCTCGGCATCGTCGAGAACATGAGCTATTTCATAGCCCCCGAT
Organism: Mesorhizobium sp. M1143; assembly: GCF_040318435.1. Taxonomy (NCBI): domain Bacteria; kingdom Pseudomonadati; phylum Pseudomonadota; class Alphaproteobacteria; order Hyphomicrobiales; family Phyllobacteriaceae; genus Mesorhizobium; species Mesorhizobium sp. M1143. Next base: position 148,759 of record NZ_JAMYMJ010000002.1, read on the forward strand.
ACCGGCAAGCGCTACGACATCTTTGGCCATGGCGGGGCGCGGCGCGAGGCCGAGCGACTCGGCGTGACCTTCCTCGGCGAAGTGCCGCTGGAAATGGGCATTCGCGAAAGTTCTGATGAAGGTGCTCCGGTGGTGGCGTCGAAGCCAGACAGCGCCGAGGCGAAGATCTATCGCGGCATTGCTTCGAAGGTCTGGGACCGGGTCAACGAAGAACGCGGCGCGGCCGAAGCGGCGGTGCCGAACATCGTGTTCGAGTAGCTCGGATGGTCCCTCCCCCTTGAGGGGAGGGTGGCCCGAAGGGCCGGGTGGGGTCCGCGGTGACACGCTCGACGCTATTTCTTTACAAGTCGAGGCAGCTCAACTCACGTTGAGGCAGTTGAGGCGACCCCACCCGCCTCGCTTCACGAGGCACCCTCCCCTCAAGGGGGAGGGGAACCCACCTTCTCGCCAAAGCTTGAAAAGAACTGCCCGGCCAGCTTCTTCGAAGTCGATTCGATCAGCCGGCTGCCGAGTTGGGCGATCTTGCCGCCGACTTCGGCTTTGGCCGCGTATTTGAGGACCGTCGCATCCGGCCCGTCCGCCGTCAGCGTCACGTCGGCGCCACCCTTGGCGAAGCCGGCAATACCGCCCTTGCCCTCGCCCTGGATGGTGTAGGAGTGCGGCGGCTTCAGGTTCTTCAACGTCACCTCGCCGTTGAATGTCGCCTTGATCGGTCCGATCTTCAACACCACCGTCGCCGCCATTTCGGTCGGCGATTTCATGTCCAGGTGCTGGCAGCCGGGAATGGTCGCCTGCAAAACCTTCGGATCGTTCAGCGCGTCCCACACTTTCTGCAGGGGGGCGACAATGCGTTCCTCGCCTTCGATCACCAAAGCCATCGACACCTCCCGGACAGACTTCGAAGGCCTAACGCACGGTCTGGTCTGTGTCTATCGCACCAAAGTCCGGTTGCGACGGTGCGCCCTCTTGCCTGCTTCCGCGCGTTGCCATATCGATTTGTCTTACAAATACGGAGACCATGATGGCAGGCGCCCCCACCGGAAAGAAGAAATTTCGCTCGCAGGAGTGGTTCGACAATCCCGACAATCCAGGCATGACCGCGCTCTACCTCGAGCGCTACCTGAACTACGGCCTGACGCGGGCCGAGTTGATGTCGGGCAAGCCGCTGATCGGCATCGCCCAGACCGGCTCGGATCTGTCGCCGTGCAACCGCCACCATATCGAACTCGCCAAGCGCGTGCGCGACGGCATCGTCTCGATGGGCGGCATCCCCTTCGAATTCCCGTGCCATCCGATCCAGGAGACCGGCAAGCGCCCGACCGCGGCACTCGACCGCAACCTTGCCTATCTCGGCCTGGTCGAAGTGCTTTACGGCTATCCGCTCGACGGCGTCGTGCTGACCATCGGCTGCGACAAAACCACGCCGGCGCTGCTGATGGCGGCGGCCACCGTCAATATTCCGGCCATAGCACTTTCGGTCGGACCGATGCTCAATGGCTGGCACAAAGGCAAGCGCACGGGATCCGGCACCATCGTCTGGGAATCGCGCCAGCGGCTCTCCGCCGGCGAGATCGACTATGACGAGTTCATGGACATCGTCGCCTCATCGGCGCCGTCGACCGGCTATTGCAACACCATGGGCACCGCCACCACGATGAACTCGCTGGCAGAGGCGCTCGGCATGCAATTGCCGGGTTCGGCCGCCATTCCCGCACCCTACCGCGAGCGCGGCCAGATCTCCTATGAGACCGGCAAGCGCATCGTCGAGATGGTGCATGAGGATCTGAAGCCGTCCGACATCATGACGCGCAAGGCCTTCGAGAACGCCATTGTCGTCAATTCGGCGATTGGCGGCTCGACCAATGCCCCGATCCACCTCAACGCGATTGCCCGTCATCTCGGCGTGCCGCTCACCAATGATGACTGGCAGACGGTCGGCCTCCATGTGCCGCTCATCGTCAATCTGCAGCCATCGGGCGAATATCTCGGCGAAGACTATCACCATGCCGGCGGCGTGCCGGCTGTGGTGGCCGAGTTGATGAAGGCCAAGCTGCTGCCTTATCCCGAAGCGATGACCGTCAATGGCAAGACTATCGGTGACAATTGCAAGGGTGTCGCCAACGAGAACACCGACGTCATCCGCACCGTCGCCGAGCCGCTGAAGGCCAATGCCGGCTTCATCAATCTCAGCGGCAATCTGTTCGATTCCGCAATCATGAAGATGAGTGGCATCTCGCCGGAATTCCGCGAGCGCTATCTCTCCAACCCGAACGACCCGGAAGCCTTCGAAGGCAACGCCATGGTCTTTGACGGGCCGGAGGACTACCACGCCCGCATCGACGATCCGGCGCAAGGCATCGACGAGCACACCATCCTATTCATGCGCGGCGCCGGCCCGATCGGCTATCCCGGCGGCGCCGAGGTCGTCAACATGCAGCCGCCCGCTTATCTCATCAAGAAGGGCATTCACGCGCTGGCCTGCATCGGCGATGGCCGCCAGTCGGGCACATCGGGGTCGCCCTCTATCCTCAACGCTTCCCCGGAAGCCGCCATTGGCGGCGGCCTGGCGCTGCTCAAGACCGGCGACCGTGTGCGCATCGACTTACGCAAAGGCACTGCCAACATCCTCGTCTCCGACGAGGAAATCACGCGGCGCCGTGCCGAACTGCAGGACGATGGCGGCTATCACTATCCCAAGCACCAGACGCCATGGCAGGAAATCCAGCGCTCCATGGTCGACCAGTTCTCGGAGGGCATGGTGCTGAAGCCGGCGGTGAAATACCAGGACGTCGCCCATACCAGCGGCGTGCCGAGGGACAACCACTAAGCGTTGCAAGTTTGGTGAAATCGAAGGCGGCTTGCCATCGGGTAGGCCGCCTTTTCTCATGGCAACGCTCTTGTATCGATTGGGCCAAGTCTACAGATACGTCGTCTCGACAGGTCCTGCACGAGGGATAACACCCATCAATGACGAAGCGGCGCTCTTCCCTCGGTTTCCTCGGCATGTTCGGCCGCTCGGGTGACTTGCGGGAACTGGACAACGCGCTGCGCGGCGCCGATCTTCATCCGGCGATTGTTCCCGAGGGGGTAAAGCTCACCATCGTCAATTTGATGAAGGATCGTTGGCCGGACGAGCCGCCGCCCGACGCCTACCGGTCCGTGGCGCAGCTGTTCGGCTTTTGCATCGCGGGCCCACAAACCTTCGAGCAGGCCAATGGGCCGGAGCGGCGGCTGGAGGCTGAGCGCCGCATCGAGGCTGCGCTTGAAACCGGCGACAGCCTGGATGCCCAGATCGTGTTGATGGCGCTGCATGGCAAGCTGATCAGCGCCGAAGTCGTCGAGCGCTTTGGGCTAAGTGCGGACTGACCTTCGTAAGGTGAAGCTTACCCGCCCATGCCGCTGCGTGGCAGCTTGATCATCTCGCCGAAGTGGGCACGCAATTTGTCGTCGAGCAGCTTCGGCACATGGCGCGGGAAGCGCTCGGCAAGCACGCGCTTCTTTTCGATGATCGCCCGCTGCAAGATGTCGGGCCGGCCCTTCTCGTTCCATTCCTTGGGCGAAAAGCGGTCGCCGACGGCCGGATAAAAATACTCGGTCTGCATCAGGCGCAGCGTCTGCTCGTTGCCGAGATAGTGGCCTGGGCCATTCATGCAGACTTCGGTGATGGTGTCGATCGACAGCGCTTCGTCGGTCACTTCGATGCCCCGCACGCAGCGCAGGCAGTGGCCCAGCATGTCATTGTCTATGATCAGGCTCTCCAGGCAAAAGCCGAGCAGCGAGGCGTGCATGCCCGCCGATTCATAGACCAGATTGAGGCCGGCAAGGCCGGCCATCACATCGGTGATCCCCTTTTCATAGCCGGACTGGATGTCGGGCAGTTTCGAATCCGTCATGCCGGCGGCCGAACCGCCCGGCAGATCGTAGAACTGCGCCATCTGCGCACAGGCCGAAGTCAGCACTGCCTGCTCGGCCGAGCCGCCCGACATCGCACCGGTCCTGAGGTCGGAGACGAACGGCCATGTGCCGAAGATCGCCGGGTGCCCGGGCTTAATGGCGTTGACGTAGATGAGGCCGACAAGCACTTCGGCCACCGCTTGCACCACAGCGCCGGCAATTGCCGCCGGAGCGGTGGCGCCGGCCTGGCCGGCCGATAGCAGCAGGATCGGGATGCCGCCTTCGACACAGGCTTCGAGCACGCCGCAGGCGTCCTCGGCAAACTTCATCGGCGGCACGACGAAGCAATTGGAGTTCGACACGAACGGCCGGGCGCGGAAATTCTCCTCGCCGCCGGCGATCGCATAAAGCATTTCCAGCGCCGGCTGCACGTTCTCGCGCACCGTAAACGAGGTGCCGACATGCTTCGACGTCCCCATCACGCAGGCGTAGAGCGTGTTGAAGTCCATTTCGAGCGGATCGGGAATGTCGCGCGGCACCATGGGCCGCTGGAAGAAATGGATGTTGTCGAGCCCTTCGACGAGGCGGGCGGCGTCGTAAATGTCCTGCACCAGCGACTCTCGGTATTCGCGCTTTTCGACATCGACCAGATGCACCGCCGCACCCGCCGTGCCGTAATGCACGCGCTTGCCCTGGATCAGCATGTCATGCCTGGGGTCTTGGCCGTGCAGCGTAAAATTTCGCGCGGCTCGTCTGATCGTGTCCATCACAAGCCCACGTGGGAAACGGACGCGGCCGTCATCGCCATAGACGGCGCCGACCCCGGTCAGAGCCTCGATGCAGGAGGGAATGGCATTGGCGAAGCCGACGGTCTCCAGTAGCGTCAGCACCGCTTCATGGATGCGTTCCTGGTCGTTCTGGTTGAGCGGCCCGTAGCTGCCGCCTTCGAGGCCGGCGCGCACCGGCCGGATATCGTCGGCAAGCGGTGCGGCCCGCATGGCGCGGCGCGCTTCGCGCCCGCCGGATCGGCGCGAACGCTGGTCGGCTGATGCATCTTTAGGAGCCGCATCCTGCTTCTCAACAGCCACTGACATGGGGGGGCACTCCACCTTTAGCTTGCGAAACACGACGCGATGATTGGTCCACCGTCGGCTTGCTTCGTCCCTCTGTCAGCCGACTATGCCGTTGCCATTGGCCCAGCCTATGGGCCAGTCAACGCAGCCGAGTATGCCAGAGAGCTAGTGCAGAATGTTGGTGATCATGCCTAGGGCCGGGGCTGTTCAAAGCCCCGGCACAGGCAAATCAGGCTGCAGCGGGCCTGCGTCCGGCGGCGGTCGCGAGCTCGCGAATACCCGGCTCGATGTGCTGCAGTGCGATCGAGGAAATGCCCAAGCGCATGAAACGCGACGGCTTTTCGGTGCGATCGAAGAAGCGGTCGCCCGGCTCGATGATGACGCTGCGCGAGGCCGCGGCCTCGGCCAGTCCACGTGAATCGGTGCCGCGCGGGCCTTCCAGCCAGAGCGATGTGCCGCCGGCCGAATCGGTCGAGCGCCATTCCGGCAGGAATGCGGAAATCGCATGGACCAGACGCTTGCGCCGCTCGTCGAAGGCCGACGACAGCCGCCGCACCAGCGCCTCGTGATGGCCGAGCGACAGGAACAGCGCTACCGCGCGCTGGTTGTTGGCCGGCGGGTGCCTGAGCATGAAGCGGCGCAGCGCCCTAAGCTCGGAGATTAGTCCAGCCGAAGCGACGATGTAGCCAAGCCGCAGGCCCGGAGCCAGCGTCTTCGACATCGAGCCGACATAGACGACGCGACCCGAGCGATCGAGGCTCTTCAGCGCCTGCTGCGGCGCCTCGTCGAGAAGCTGGCTGTCATAGCCGTCCTCGATGATGATCTGGTTGTGGCGGTTGGCGCGCGCCAGAAGGTCCTGCCGCCGCTCTGCCGACAGCGGCACCATGGTCGGGCAATGGTGGCTGGGGGTGACGAAGACAAAGCCGGAATCGTTGGGGATGGACGAGGTGACGATGCCGGACTGATCGACCGGAACCGGCTGGATTTCGGCGCCTGCCAGGCGGAAGATCGAGCGCGCGTCGGGGTATCCCGGGTCTTCCATCGCGACCTTGGAGCCCTTTGTCATCAGCAGTGTCGCCAGCATATAGAGCGCGTTCTGGGCGCCCAGCGTAACGATGATCTCGTCCGGATTGGCGAAGATGCCGCGCCGCGGCAACAGCCGCGCCTGGATCTGCTCGATCAAGAGCGGATCGTCGCGATCGACCATGTCGGAGGCCCAGTTGCGGATTTCGAGCACGGCCAGCGCCATGCGGTTGCACTCACGCCACTCGGCTGTCGGGAACAGCGCCGGGTCGAACTGGCCGTAGACGAAGGGGTAGGAGGACTTGATCCAGTTGTCGTGCTTGGCCGGTGGCGGCATGTCGCTGGCGGCGATCTGCCTTCGTGCCTTCCAGTCGATCTCGTTTTGCTGGTCCGGCGCCTTCTGGTGCGGCTTGGCGGGGGTGGCCAGCACATCCGGATTGACGAAATGGCCGCGCCGTTCGCGCGCCACCAGGAAACCTTGGTCGACCAATTGCTGGAACGCCAGCACCACAGTGCCGCGTGCGACGCCGAGTTTTTCAGCCAGGATGCGGCAGGACGGAAGCGGCATCGAAGCGGCGATCTGCCGGTCGAGAATGGCGGCGACGATCGCCTGACGGATCTGCGCCTGCAGGGTCTGGCCCGATTCCGCCGAAATCCGGAACAGGCCGGACCATATGGCCGTGTCGTTACGCTGTGGCATGGAAGGTGTTCCTCGATGGCCAGTCTTTTTTGCTTGGCTGGACCAGCGGAAGGTAACCGTGGCACAAGGGGTTGCGCCAATCAATTTTTCTGATCGCTGGGATTTATGCCAGTGATCTATGCGCGACGCGCAGCGTCGTCGCATCCCCGGGTGACGCTTGCGTCATCCCGCAGCGCGACGCCCGCGCGACGCGCAGCGTCGTCGCGCCTCATTATTCCCAGCGCGATGCGAAGCGTCGTCGCTACTCCCATCACATCATCCAGCGCGACGCGCAGCGTCGTAGCTCCATCACATCGCACTATGCTGCACTGCGTCATCCCCACGCATTGAAACATGGGGAATTCGGCTCAATAAGATCAGCGCGACGACACGCGCCGGAAACATCCGGTCTGATAAGATGTCGTGAAAAACGATCAGGAGCCGGCAGTGGATCATTCCTCCTTCGACAAACAGCTTGTCGCCTTGCGTGCTGCGCGCGCGGCGGCATCGGGCACGATGCGCGAGGCGTTTGCCGCGGACCCCAAGCGCTTCGAGACATTTTCGGCCAGCGACGGCGACCTTTTGCTCGACTGGTCGAAATGCGCGGTCGACCAGCGCACGATGGAACTGCTCGAGAAGCTCGCCGCCGCCGCCGATCTCGAAGGTCGCCGGGCCGCAATGTTTTCCGGCAAGAAGATCAACATCACCGAGGATCGCGCCGTGCTGCCCCCCGCGCTCCGGACCCGCTCGGGCCCGGGCGGCCCGGGCGATGGCCAGGACGTCAAGGCGGATGTGCTGTCCGTGCTCGACGCCATGGGCGCTTTCGCCGATGCCATTCGCTCCGGCAAGGCCGCCGGCGCCACCGGCAAGAAAATCACCGACATCGTCAACATCGGCATTGGCGGCTCCGATCTCGGCCCGGCCATGGCGACGCTGGCGCTGGCGCCCTATCACGACGGCCCGCGCGCGCACTACGTCTCCAACATCGACGGCGCCCATATCCACGACACGCTGAAGGGCCTGTCGGCCGAAACCACCCTGTTCATCATCGCCTCGAAGACCTTCACCACGGTTGAGACGATGACCAATGCCGAGACGGCACGCGAATGGGTGCAGAAGGCGCTCGGCAAGGAAGCAGTCGGCAAGCATTTCGCCGCCGTCTCGACCGCGCTCGACCTGGTTTCCAAGTTCGGCATCGAAGCGGATCGCGTGTTCGGCTTCTGGGACTGGGTCGGCGGCCGCTATTCGCTGTGGGGCGCCATCGGCCTGCCGGTGATGATCGCCATCGGCCCGCGCAACTTCCGCGCCTTCCTCGATGGCGCGCATGAGATGGACGAGCACTTCCGCACCGCACCCCTGCAGAAGAACCTGCCGGCGCTGCTGGGGCTGGTCGGCTGGTGGCATCGCGTGATCTGCGGTTATCCGGCGCGTGCGGTCATCCCTTATGACCAGCGCCTTTCCAGGCTGCCGGCCTATCTGCAGCAGCTCGACATGGAATCGAACGGCAAGGGCGTCACCCTCGACGGCACGCCGGTGACGACGCCGACCGGACCGCTGGTCTGGGGCGAGCCCGGCACCAATGGCCAGCACGCCTTCTTCCAGCTGCTGCACCAGGGCACCGATTTCATCCCGGTCGAGTTCCTTGCCGCTGCCGTCGGCCATGAGCCTGATCTCAAGCACCAACACGATCTACTGCTTGCCAATTGCCTGGCCCAATCGGAAGCGTTGATGAAGGGCCGCACGCTGGACGAGGCGCGCGCGCAGATGCTGGCCAAGGGCATGAAGCCGGCCGATGTCGACAGAATAGCCCCGCACCGCGTCTTCTCCGGCAACCGCCCCTCGGTGACGATCCTCTACCGCAAGCTCGACCCGCGCACCTTCGGCCGGCTGATCGCGCTTTACGAGCACCGCGTCTTCGTCGAAGGCACTCTGTTCAACATCAATTCCTTCGACCAATGGGGCGTCGAGCTCGGCAAGGAGCTGGCGACCGGCCTGTTGCCAGTCGTGGAAGGCAAGGAGAGCGCCGCCAAGCGCGACGCATCGACGGTCGGGCTGGTGGCGCGCATCCAGCAACTGCGGGGGGCTCAATGAAAAATCCGGCCGACATCAAGGGCATCTTGTTCGACAAGGACGGCACGCTTGTCGATTTCAACGCGACCTGGCTCGGCATCGCCGATTTCATGGCCATGGACGCCGCCGAGGGCGATCGCTGGAAAGCCGACAGGCTGCTTTCGGCGGCGGGCTTCGATTTTGTCGCCAAGCGTTTCAAGCCGGATTCCATCTTCGCCTCGGGCACCAACATGGATGTCGTCGAACTATGGTTCCCGCGCCTGTCCGACGAGGACCAGATGCTGGCCGTCGCCCGCTTCAACGAGATCACCTCGGTGCAAGGCTCATCGATGGCGGTGGCCCTGCCCGGCATCGTCGCGGCGCTGACGGCTCTGCACAAGCGATCCTACCGGCTCGGCGTCGCCACCAACGATTCGACTGCCGGTGCCGAAAAGACCATGGTCACGCTCGGCGTCGCCCAGCTGTTCACCGCCGCCTATGGCTATGACGCGGTCGCCAATCCGAAACCGGCGCCGGACACGATCGTCGCCTTTTGCGACCTGACCGGGTTGAAGGCGTCCGAGATCGCCATGGTCGGCGACAACCGCCACGACCTGGAGATGGCGCGTGCTGGCGGCTGCGGCCTGGCGGTCGGCGTGCTCTCCGGCACCGGCACGCGTGAATCGCTGTCGGCGATCGCCGACGTCGTGCTGGATTCGGTTGCCGACTTGCCAGACTTTCTCTCGGCGCGGGTCAAGGAGACGGTCTGAAGGGGGCCTGGGGCAAACTCAATTCGACTCGAGATTTCCCGCCAATGGCCGAGTTGGGCGAAGCAGCCCATGAAAACTATGGAGCTTCTGGTTTGTTTTCGGACACAGTGGGCCACTCATCAGCAGAGCAAACGTACCCGCATTTGCCGCACCTGATCTTGGCGCTTGCGTTATCGATGTCTTCGCCCGGCTGAAGGTCGAAGCCGCGATTTTCGCACTTTGGGCAAACTGTGAAACCGATACGTTGAACAACTTTAATCCACGCCATTCGACTTCTCCTATCAACGGCTAATCGAATCTATTTTCTGCCCCTTGAGGTTTGTCCACAATGAGTAGAATCCGGCCATTCAGAGCGACTGGGCTTTGCCGCGTCGCGCTAGCAAATCTTCCGGCTCGAACCAAAACACACCGCTCAGCCTGCCCGCAGCGCCCTTCGCGTCACCGAAGTCCGGCACTTGATATTCCGCAACCAATCGTAGCCGCGACAGCGGCAGATCGGCGCGGCGGGGATCGCCGACCAGCACCTCGATGCCGGCTGCCAGGCAGCGGTCGAGGAACGGGATCACCCGCAGAGCAACCTCGCGGCCGTAGAACACGTCGCCGGCAAGCACGAGGTCGACCGCTGGCGGCGGGCCCGTGGTGATATCCTGGTCGACAATGGTGATCTCGACGCCGTTGGCCAACGCGTTGAGGCCGATCGCGGCGACGCCGTTGCGGTCGATCTCCGCCGCGACCACCGCGCTGGCGCCGGCCTTGGCGGCGGCGATGCCGACGAGGCCCGCGCCGGCGCCGAGGTCGAGCACGCGGCGGCCGGCCACGCTTTGCGGATGGTCGAGTACATAGCGCGCAAGCACGGCGCCGCCGGCCCAGGCATAGGCCCAGTAGGGCGGCTGCGGCTCAGCTTCGTGCTCCTCGGTCTGGCTGCCGTCTTCCGGTCCATGAGCTCGCCACTCGACAAGCCGCCTCAGGCCGCTGCCGGGATGAGCCGTATAGAGCTGGATTTCAGGAAGTGCGGGAACGGGCGCAAGCCGCAGGTTCGCCTTGATGAACACTACTGCATCGGGACGCCGACTATCGTCCGCTATCCCGCCGTCGCCAGGCTCGCCGTTCAAATTTATTCCCGCAGCGCCCGGCGCAAGATCTTGCCCACCGGAGTCTTCGGCAGCTCGGTCCTGAACTCGATGTATTTAGGCCGCTTGTAGCCGGTCAGGTTCTCGCGGCAATAGGCGGTCAGCGCCTCGACGGTCAGCGTCGGGTCCTTCTTGACCACGAACAGCTTCGGCACCTCGCCCGAATGCTCGTCCGGCACGCCGATCGCCGCTACTTCGAGCACGCCCAGATGCTGGGCGACGACTTCCTCGAGTTCGTTGGGATAGACGTTGAAGCCGGAGACCAGGATCATGTCCTTCTTGCGGTCGACGATCTTGGTGTAGCCGCGCTCGTCCATGAAGCCCATGTCGCCGGATTTGAAAAACCCGTCCTTGGTCATCACCTTGGCGGTCTCGTCCGGCCGGTTCCAGTAACCGGCCATGACTTGCGGCCCGCGGATGCAGATCTCGCCGACTTCGCCCAGCGGCAGGTTGTTGCCGTCATCGTCGCGGATGACGATCTCGGTCGACGGCAGCGGCAGGCCGATCGTACCGGTGAAATTGCCGTCGCTGAACTTGTTGGCGGTGGCCACGGGCGAGGTCTCAGACAGCCCGTAGCCCTCGGTGATCGAATTGCCGGTCAGCGCCTTCCAGCGCTCGGCAACCCCCCTCTGCACCGCCATGCCGCCACCCAGCGTCATGATCAGCGGCTTGAAGTCGAGCTTGCGGAAATCCTCGTTGTTGAGCAGCGCGTTGAACAGCGTGTTGAGGCCGGGGAAAATGTGCATCGGGTATTTCTGCAGCTCCTTGACGAAGCCGGGAATGTCGCGCGGGTTGGGAACGAGCACGTTCTGGGCGCCCTGCTGCATGCCCATCAGCGCGTTCACCGTCAGCGCGAAGATATGGTAGAGCGGCAGTGCGCAGATGAAGTTGAGATGCGCCGGTTTCGGCTTGATCGCATAGGCGTCCTGCAGCCACAGCGTGTTCTGCGCGACATTGGACAGCACATTGGAGTGCAGCAGCACAGCACCTTTGGAAATCCCCGTGGTTCCGCCGGTATATTGCAGGAAGGCAACGTCGCCGGCCTCCATCTTGGCCGGTTTGAAGGCGATGCCGGCGCCGGCTTTCACCGCCGCATTGAATTTGACATGGCCGGGCAGCGACCAGGCCGGCACCATCTTCTTCACCCGGCGCACGACGAGGTTGACGATCGTGCCCTTGAGGGCGCCGAGCATGTCGCCCATCGCCGCGACCACCACATGCTTGACCGCCGTCCTGGCAATCACCGCGTCCAGGGTGCTGGCGAAATTCTCCAGAATGACGATCGCCTGCGCGCCGGAATCCTTGAGCTGATGTTCGAGCTCGCGCGGCGTGTAGAGCGGATTGATGTTCACCACGACATAGCCGGCGCGAAGCACGGCCATCATCGCCACCGGATATTGCAGCACATTCGGCATCATCAGCGCCACGCGTGCGCCTTTCTGCAGGCCCTTCGATTGCAGATAAGCGCCGAAGGCGGCCGATTGCCGCTCGAGTTCGGCATAGGAGATCGACTTGCCCATGCAGACGTATGCCGGCTGGCCGGAAAACTGCTTACAGGCGCCGACGAGGAAGTCGCCGATCGAACTGTAGGGCAGGGCGCCGATCTCCGCCGGCACTACTTTCGAATAGCTTTTTAGCCATGGCTTTTCCGGCAAGCCCGCGGCAAGCGCCGTCAACGTATTCGGCAGTTTTTTGGCCGCGCCCGGCGACGGCTTCGAGGCGGGCTTCGCCGCAGCTGTCTTGGCGGCTGGCGGCTGGGCGGGCTTTGCAGCGGGTGCTGTCTTCGCCGCGCGCTTGACCACAGGTTTCGCTGCCGGCTTGGCGCTTGCCTTCGCCGGCGTCGAGGTTGCCGTTGGCTTGACAGCGGGAGTGGCTTTGGCCGGTGGCGCTTTCGACTTGGCGGCAGCGGCGGCCGGTTTTGAAGCTTTCGCCGCTTTTGCTTTCGCCGGGGCCGTTGTCTTTGTTGCTTTCGCCACCTCTAGCCTCCCTCGGTCGTTCTGTTGCCTGCTCCTGCTGCGCCGCCTCGATGTGGTGAGGCGTCCTCCGCTGCAGCGATGTCGCGGATTTCCGGAAAATCCAGCGTGTCATCTATCTATTGCGACTATCGGCGGCCGTGCAAGTCTTGCCCCAGCGGCAGGACGGCAAAGATTTGCCGCCGAAATCCTTCCCGCGATGCCAGCTCAGGCAATGCCGTCCTGTCATCTCGGTGGCGAAACCCAGGCTTGTGGATTTTTGGCTACGATTGCTGCGATCAACGAAAAAATGCGGTCGTTAACAATCCCGTGATTAGCAGATTTTGCTATTCGTTTCTGCAGTTCGTCAAAGACCGAGAAATATTTTCTGCTTACGGTGGGGTAGGCAAACAGGGTGTTCCAAAGCCGGAAAAACGGTGCTTATATGCGCGCTTCGCGAGCCTATAGAGGGGCTTGGAAGAACATCAGGGAGTGCTCAATGAAAAAGAAACTGACTTTTGCAGCCGCGTTGCTGGCTGCAAGCGTCCTCGGCGGTGTGGCCAATGCCAAGACGCTGGTCTATTGCTCGGAGGCCTCGCCGGCCAACTTCGACCCGGGTACCACGACGGGCGGCAACGACTTCGACGCCTCGTCGCGCACCGTCTATTCGCGCCTGGTCGAGTTCAAGCATGGCGGCACCGAAGTTGTGCCCGGTCTCGCCGACAAATGGGAGATTTCGGACGACGGCCTGGTCTATACTTTCCACCTGCATCCGGGCGTGAAGTTCCAGACGACGGATTTCTTCAAGCCGACGCGTGATTTCAATGCCGACGACGTTGTCTTTTCGTTCGATCGCCAGTTCAACAAGGAAAACCCCTGGAACGGCGAGAAGTACCTGCCGAACCTGACCTGGGACTACTACACCGGCATGGACATGCCGAAATACGTCGCCAAGTGGGAAAAGGTCGATGACCTGACCGTGAAGCTGACGCTGACCGAGCCGAACGCGCCGATGCTGGCCAATCTCGGCATGGACTTCGCCTCGATCGTGTCGAAGGAATATGCCGACCAGCTGGAAAAAGACGGCAAGATGGCCGACTTCTCGACCAAGCCGGTCGGTACAGGTCCGTTCCAGTTCGTCGACTACCAGCTGGATTCGGTCATCCGCTATGCGGCCAACCCGGACTACTTCAAGGGCAAGGAAAAGATCGACGATCTCGTCTTCGCGATCACGCCTGACGCCACCGCCCGCATCCAGAAGGTGCTCGCCGGCGAATGCGATATCGCGCCCTATCCGAATCCTGCCGACATCGGCACGATCAAGGCCAACGCCGACGTGACCCTGATGGATCAGGCTGGCCTCAACATCGGCTATATGAGCTACAACACCACCATCCCGCCGCTCGACAAGCCTGAAGTGCGCCATGCGCTCAACCAGGCGATCGATCGGGAATCGCTCATCAAGTCGCTGTTCCAGGACGCCGGCGCCACGCCGGCCGTAAACCTGATCCCGCCGACCATGTGGTCGTGGAACAAGGACGTGAGGTCCGACGCCTATGATCCGGAAGCAGCCAAGAAGGTGCTGGCCGATGCCGGATTGAAGGAGATCCAGCTTTGGGCCTCCGACCGCGTCCGTCCCTACAACCCGAACTTCCAACGCGCCGCCGAACTGATCCAGGCTGACTGGGCCAAGGTCGGCGTCAAGGCGGAGATCGTCAGCTACGAGTGGACGAAGTACCGCGAAGAAGGCAAGAAGAAGGAACGCCCGGGCGCCTTCCAGATCGGCTGGACCGGTGACAATGGCGATCCGGACAATTTCTTCGCCACGCTGTTCGCCTGCTCGGCCATCGGCGTGTCGAACTACTCCAGCTGGTGCGACAAGGACTTCGAGGATCTGATCCAGAAGGCCAAGAAGACCAGCGACCAGGCCGAACGCACCAAGCTCTATGAAGAGGCGCAGGTTGTCTTCCAGAAGCAGGCTCCGGCCTTCCTCATGGCACATAGCCAAGTCTACGCAGTCGTGCGCAAGAATGTCAGCGGCTTCATGATGGACCCGCTCGGCATTCATCGCTTCGACGGCGTCGACAAGGCCGAATAGAACTGTTAGGCGGGCGGCGCGCAATCAGGCGCCGCCCGCTTTTCAAGATGCTCCGATATCTCCTAAACAAAATCGTCTTGGTGCTGCCGACGCTGATCGGCATCACCATCTGCGCCTTCGCTTTCGTCAGGCTGCTGCCCGGCGATCCCATTCTTGCCATGGCCGGCGAGCATGGCGTGTCGCCCGAGCGCTACGCGGAACTGAAGGAACAGTTCGGCTACAATTTGCCGATCTGGCAGCAATACGCGCATTATGTCCGCGATGCCGCGACCGGCAATTTCGGCGTGTCGATTTCGTCCAAGCGGCCGGTCATCGAAGATTTCATGACGCTCTTCCCGGCAACCATCGAGCTCTCAGTCTTCGCCATGATCTTCGCCATGGTGCTGGCCATCCCGGCCGGCATCATTGCTGCGGTCAAACGCGGCTCCTGGTTCGACCAGGGGCTGATGGGCACCGCCCTCGTCGGCTATTCCATGCCGATCTTCTGGTGGGGCCTGCTGCTGATCATCTTTTTCTCCGGCTATCTCGGCTGGACCCCGGTTTCAGGCCGCATCGGCCTTCAGTTCTTTATCAAGCCGATCACCGGCTTCTTGACCCTCGACAGCCTGCTCTACGGCAAGTGGGATGCTTTCCGCTCGGCATTGAGTCACCTGGTGCTGCCGACAATTGTGCTCGGCACCATCCCGCTGGCGGTGATCGCGCGCCAGACGCGCTCGGCCATGCTCGAAGTGCTGGGCGAAGACTATGTGCGGACCGCCCGCGCCAAGGGCCTGTCGTCGTCCCGCGTCATCGGCGTGCATGCGCTGCGCAATGCGCTGATCCCGGTGGTCACCACCATCGGCCTGCAGGTCAGTACCCTGCTCGCCGGCGCCATTCTCACAGAAACCATCTTCGCCTGGCCGGGCATCGGCAAGTGGATGGTCGAATCCATATCCAAGCGCGACTATGTCGTCGTGCAGTCAGGCTTGCTGTTGATCGCCCTTATCGTCATGGCGGTGAACCTGATTGTCGACGTGCTTTATGCCGTCATCAACCCGCGCATCAGGGCGGCGTGATGAGCCAGTCCACCGAAATCGCCCCGATGGCCGCCGGCAACCCTGACCGTCTGACCGGCTTCAGGACCTTCTGGCACTATTTCTCGGTAAACCGCGGCGCCGTCATCGGCCTGTTCGTCTTCATCCTTTTGGTGCTGGCCGCGCTCTTTGCACCGCTGCTGGCGCCCTATGCGCCCGACATCCAGGACAAGACCGCTTTCCTGCGTCCGCCGGCCTGGCAGGCGGGCGGCAGCATGGAATATCTGCTTGGCACCGACGCGGTCGGCCGCGACATGCTCTCGCGCCTGCTCTATGGCGCGCGTTTCTCGCTGCTCATCGGCGCCGTCGTGGTCACACTGGCGCTTGTCGGCGGCATCACGCTCGGCCTTTTGGCCGGCTATTTCCGGGGCTGGGTCGACGTGGCGATCATGCGCGTCATGGATCTGATCCTGTCCTTCCCGTCGCTGCTCTTGGCGCTGGTTCTGGTCACCATCCTCGGCCCCGGCCTGTTCAACGCCATGCTGGCCATCGCGCTCGTCCTGCAACCCCACTTTGCCCGTCTGGTGCGCGCTGCCGTCATGGCCGAAAAGAGCCGCGAATATGTGGTCGCCGCCAAGGTCGCCGGCGCCGGCCATATAAGGCTTATGCTGCGCACCATCCTGCCCAATTGCCTGGCGCCGCTGATCGTCCAGGGCACGCTGTCCTTCTCCAACGCCATCCTGGAGGCGGCCGCTCTCGGCTTTCTCGGCCTTGGCGCCCAGCCGCCGACACCGGAATGGGGAACCATGCTCGCCTCGGCGCGTGAATTCATCCTGCGCGCCTGGTGGGTGGTGACCTTCCCCGGTCTGGCCATCCTCATCACCGTGCTTGCCATCAACCTGATCGGCGACGGTCTGCGCGATGCGCTCGATCCGAAGCTGAGGAGGTCGTAATGGCGCTGCTCGACATCCGCAATCTCGTCGTCGAGTTCCAGACCGCATCCGGCCCGTTCCGCGCGGTCGATGGCGTCTCGCTCCATGTGAACGAACGTGAAGTGCTGGCCATCGTCGGCGAATCCGGCTCCGGCAAGTCGGTGTCGATGTTGGCTGTGATGGGGCTGTTGCCGTGGACGGCGACGGTCACTGCCGACGAGATGAGCTTCAACGGCCGCGATCTCCTGAAGATGAGCCCGGCCGACCGGCGAAAGATCGTCGGCAAGGACATGTCGATAATCTTCCAGGAGCCGATGGCCAGTCTCAATCCGTGCTTCACCGTCGGCTTTCAGATCGAGGAGGTGCTGCGCTTCCATATGGGCATGGACAAGGCCCAGCGTCGCGAGCGCGCCATCGAATTGCTGACGCAGGTCGGCATTGCCGAGCCGGCCGAACGGCTGAACTCGTTTCCGCACCAGATGTCGGGCGGCCAGTGCCAGCGCGTGATGATCGCCATCGCCATCGCCTGCAATCCGAAGCTTCTGATCGCCGACGAGCCGACCACCGCGCTCGACGTCACCATCCAGAAGCAGATCCTCGACCTCCTCGTGTCGCTGCAGGTCAAATACGGCATGGGCCTGATCATGATCACCCACAATATGGGCGTGGTCGCCGAGACGGCCGACCGCGTCATCGTCCAGTACAAGGGCCGCAAGATGGAAGAGGCCGACGTGCTGTCGCTGTTTGAATCGCCGAAGAGCAATTACACCCGCGCACTTTTGTCGGCGCTGCCGGATAATGCCGTCGGCGACCGGCTGCCGACCGTCTCGGACATGCTGTTCGAACCAGCTGCCGGGGGCTTCTGATGAGCATCAAGGTCGTCGAAGGCAAGGACATCGTGCGCGACTATCACGTCGGCGGCGGCCTGTTTCGCGGCGCGCGCACCGTGCATGCGGTCAAGGGCGTCTCGTTCAGCGTCGACAAGGGCAAGACGCTGGCCATCGTCGGTGAATCGGGCTGCGGCAAGTCAACGCTGGCGCGTATCATCACGCTGATCGATCCGGCAACGTCGGGCGAACTGTTCATCGACGGCAACAAGGTCGACATCGCAAGGAACGGCCTGACCAGGGAGATGCGCCGCAAGGTGCAGATCGTCTTCCAGAACCCTTACGGATCGCTCAATCCGCGCCAAAAGATCGGAGATGTGCTTGGCGAGCCGCTGCTCATCAACACCGACAAGCCGGCCGAAGAGCGGCGCGACCTCGCCATGAGGATGCTGAAGAAAGTCGGCCTCGGAACCGAGCACTACAATCGCTATCCTCACATGTTCTCGGGCGGCCAGCGCCAGCGCATCGCCATTGCCCGCGCGCTGATGCTGAACCCGAGCCTGCTGGTGCTTGACGAACCGGTCTCCGCGCTTGATCTTTCGGTGCAGGCGCAGGTGCTCAACCTGCTCGCCGACCTGCAGGACGAATTCCAGCTGACCTATGTCTTCATCAGCCACGATCTGTCGGTCGTGCGCTACATCGCCGACGATGTGATGGTGATGTATTTCGGCGAAGCCGTCGAATACGGCTCGCGCGAGGAGGTCTTCGCCGACCCCAAGCACAACTACACCAGAACGCTGTTCGCCGCGACGCCGCGCGCCGACGTCGCCTCGATCAAGGCGCGGTTGGCGAAGAAGAAGGCCGCCTGACCTCTCACCGAGAATTGTTTTTGAACAATCGAAATGCGTCGCGGCGGTGGTTTGCCGGCAGGATTGATCGCGATCTGCGAGCTGCCGGGCGCAAGCCGCGTCGCAGGTTGGGGTGCGCCCCATCACTCACCCGCTCCGTGCTGGTAAAGCTCGTCCATGCTGAGCATTGCCAGGGTTGCGAAGGGGGCCTGTTTTTTCACCCGACCGCGGCTCAAGATCACCACGTCGTCGCAGAACGATATGGTGCTGTAATGATGACTGATGACAATGGTGGTGCGGCGGCCGGCCCGCGATTTCAGCGTCTCGACAATAGCGGCTTCTGACAACCCATCCACCGCACTGGTGGCTTCGTCGAGGATGAGAATATCGGGATCGCGCACCAGCGCCCGCGCCAGGGCGATCCTTTGCCTTTGTCCGGCTGACAGGTTGATGCCCCGGTATCCGACCAGCGTCGCGTAACCCTGCGGCAGGTGCTCGATGAATTGATGTGCCTCGGCCAGCCTTGCGGCGCGCATGGCGTCGCTGGCCGAGGCCGTGTCGTAGCCGTAGATAATGTTTTCAAAAATGGTGCCATCGACCAGTTCCAGCTCCTGACTGGCCAGGGCAATGTTCCGCCGCCACTGGCTTGGGTCGACTTCATCGAGCGGTGCCCCATCGACGAGGATCCTGCCGCTGTCGGGTTTGACGAAGCGGCACAGGAGATTGACGATCGTCGTCTTGCCGGCGCCCGAGCGGCCGATCAGCGCAGTCGAGCGGCCGCTGCGGATGTCGAACACCGCCTT
Organism: Mesorhizobium sp. M1143; assembly: GCF_040318435.1. Taxonomy (NCBI): domain Bacteria; kingdom Pseudomonadati; phylum Pseudomonadota; class Alphaproteobacteria; order Hyphomicrobiales; family Phyllobacteriaceae; genus Mesorhizobium; species Mesorhizobium sp. M1143. The sequence continues at coordinate 167,850 of NZ_JAMYMJ010000002.1, forward strand.
ATGCAGCACCGCCTCGCGCGCGTCGGGGCCTGACAGGGGACCGGAATAGGCGAAGCTCACATCATCGAAGCTGATCCCTTGGCGCAAGCCGTCGAACGGCAGGCTGCCCTGCGGCGCCTCGGGCTTGTCGGAAGGATCGAGCAGCCATTGTACCTCCTCCAGCGAGCCGCTCATGCCTTGCAACTGACTCCAGGACATCTGCAAGGCGCGCATATGCGGCTGCAGTCGGTAGAGCAGGATGAGGAAGGCGACGGTCAGCGGGAAGCTTACATTCGCCAGCCAGGCTCCGATCACCACCGCCAGGAACAGCATTGCGTGCAATACCTCGGTCAGTGGCGGCAAGACGCCCTGGCGGATTGAAAGCACGAAAGCCGCCCGCCGCACCCCGTCGGACGCTTTGGCGAAGACCGCCTTTTCGCGGTTCTCCTGCCCGAAGATGCGAATCAGGCGCCCGGCATGCACCAGATGCAGCATCTGCGACGCCAGTGCGCTGTTGCGCGAGACGACGCTGCGGCTCGGCGCCTTCAGATTGGACGACAAAACCCCGTGCGCCAGCTGGACAAGCGCCAGCCCTAGAGTCACCAGCAGCGTCATCTGCCAAGAGAGGAGCAGGAGGAAGGCGAGCAGGATGACGGCGGCCGAGGCACTGACGATCGCGCCGAGCAGGGCCTGGATAGCGTCGGATGCTCGCCAGGATTCGTTGGAGATGATGTTGAGCAGCCGCCCGGGGCTTTGCTGCAGGAAAAAGGGGTAGCCGACCCTGAGCAACTGCTCCGACAGTGCGCTACGGATCGAATAACCTGCCTTGCCGTAGATGTAGCTGGTCAGCAGAGTGTTGGCGAAGGCAAAGACATTTTTCAGTACGATCGAACCGAGGATCGCGGCCGAAATGGCGATCAGCCGCTGGCGCTCGCCGAGGTCCGCTCCAACCTGCTGGAGGAGGGCGGAGAAACCGGCCATGCCTGATGTTTCGCCACGTCCCATAATGATGCCGAGCAGCGGAATGATGAGACCGATGCCGAGGCCTTCCAGCGCGGCGCCTGCAAGCCCGAGCCCCACCACGACGGGAACGAGCCGCAACAGCCTGCCACCAAGTGCGCGGCGCAGCATTGGCAGGGCTGACGGAATCAGTGACATTATCGCGCTCTGGCCTCCGCATTGGCTTCGCTGGCTTCTCGGTCGTGGCGCAGCGGCAGCCGTTTTGGCCATCCCATCATGACGAGCAGCGCAAATCTGGCGGCACCTGCCAGATTCATAACGACAATAGGCCAGTGCGACAGATCGAGGTCGCGGTCAAAGCGAGGACGGCCCGCCAGTTCCCTGAACGCGGCCCGCGCGGACCAATAGACATGGCGAAGCAGCCAAGGGGCGTGGCGGACATGTTTCAGGCACAGCGCACCATTACCGAGGCTATAGTCGCGGTGCAGCCTGTCGATCGATTTGCGGTCTCGCCGGCCGTGATGATGCAAGACCGTCATGTCGGGCACATACTCGACCGGCATGCCGAGCAGCATCGCCCGCACGAGATAATCAGTATCTTCAGCCGAGCGTAGCGGGCCGCCAGCGCCGAAGCGTTCGTCGAACGACCCGATGCGGGCCGCGACGTCGCGGTGCATGGTCATGTTGCAGCCGAGCACGAAGCCGCCGGGGTGGACCGCCGGGGTCAGCCGCTCGCTTGCCTCGTAGAGCTTTATGGTGAAGGGCAGGTCCCGGGCATCACCGAGCTCGACCCGGCCGCCGCGGATCAGCCACTTCTCGCCACTCCGGTAGTGCCGCTCCAGGTCGCGGAGATAGTCGCGGTCGAGCTTGCAGTCGTCGTCGACGAAGACCAGCACGCGGCCTCGCGCTCGCGCCAATCCGGCATTGCGGGCAGCGGCTAATCCGGGGCGAGTCTCCGAGACGGCTGTGACTGGGATGTCGGAAGTTTCGGCGATAGCGGCCAGCCGCTTTGACGTGCCGTCCCGTGAACCATTATCGACCACCACCAACTCTGCCGCGAAGGTGGCGTGCACCCGGCATGCCGCCTGGATCGAGGCTATGCAAGCCTCCAGCACAGCGGCGCGGTCGCGCGTGCAGACGATGAAACTGACCTCGAGCGACGGCCGCTCCGATCGGGGAGATGTCGGGACAGGCGCACTCGCAAACTGGTGATCGCGCAGGAGCGGGTGGGGCCTGTCGGTCATACCAGTCCCCGCTGATAACGCGCAAGCACCGCTTCGGCCGGCGTGGTTTTGAAGAAGTAGGCCACCGCGTCCGCCCGCTTTCCGGCCCTTATCGAGAGCAGGCTCAGCCAAGGCGCCCAGACGCCGGGACGCAGCGCATATTGTTCGCGGCGCCGGATGAAATTCCATCTCGCCGTCCGCGTGAGCAATTCGTGGGTCAGCGGCGGTTCTCCTTCGTCGCCGACGAGTTGGTAGAGGAAATAGAACAGGTTCAGCGCGCCTGCCTCGAAGCTTGGCCGTGTGTCGGTCGGCAGCTCGGAAATCCGCTCTTCAAGCGCACGGATGAAATCGGCTGCGCGCGAAACCGTGTCGAAAGAGACGGCCTCGCCGATGTCGCGCAGATCCGCTGTGGTTTCCGCAAGCCCCTCACGCTCGAGATTTTCGGCCACGATCCGCAAATGCGTCCTGCGCATTTCCTTGGCATGCCGCATGGTCACGCTTCCCGCATGGATGCGATAGACGAGCAGGCTATCGGGCAATATGGTCGCCGGGAAACGGCCGGCAAGCCGTCTGAAGAGATCGAAATCCTCGGCATGCCTATATTTTGGATCGTAATAGAGATCGTTGTTCCCAATAACCTTCCTGTTATAGATCACCGTCGGATGTAAGAATATCGTAAAGAACATCGACAATATGTCGAGCCGGCCGAGCCGGAACACCGGGTCTAGCCTGCCTTTGGCGATACGGCCGTGAAGCAAGGTATCGACGCAGGCGCCGCAGAAGCCGAGATCGGGCCGCCGCTCGAACAGTGCGACCTGGCGCGAGAGGCGCCGGGGATAGGCGACATCGTCCGCATCCATTCGCGCAACAAGCTCGCCCTGGGCCAGTCGTAGCCCTTCATTGAGGGTGGCGACGAGGCCGCGGTTCTCACGCGAGATGACAGAAACGCGATTGTCTGCCCGGCGGTATCGTTCGAGAATCTCGAGCGAGTTGTCAGTCGATCCGTCATCGATAGCGATGACCTCCAGGCGATCGTAGTCTTGCCGCAGAATGCTCTCCAGCGCAGCGGTGAGATAAGGCCCGGCATTGTAGACCGGCAGCAGGACGGAGACGAGCGGCGCGGTGGTCATCTCTGTGCATCCGTTCGCCGGAGTTCGAGTGCGGCGCGGCCATCGGGGGATCCGCCGGGATAGGCGTCCGCCGCCCTGCCGAGCCAGCCGGCATCGCCAGAGCGTGCCTGGGAGCGGCGGCGCGCTACATAGGGGAAGCGGCGCTTGAGGCCGTTGAGCGGCTTTTCGAAAGCCGTCCACGAGATCGAAGCGACGGCGATCGTGGCGGCGCTCGCGACCAGGAAACGCCCTGGCCCCTGCTCCGAGACATTGAGCGGGATCCAGGGCTGTGACTTGACGGCGAGCGACAGAAGGATCGGATGGTAAAGATAGACGCCGTAGCTGATGCGGCCCAGTGACAGCAGCGGTGGCAGTTCGAAAACCCTGCCGAGGACGCCGCCAAGGCCGGCTGAACAGGCGGCCACAACGGCCACCAGCGGCACTAGGGGCAGGATCTGCAGCAACGCCCAGCGGGCCCATTCCAGCATAGGATCGGCCGGCGCAGGGATAAGCCACTCAATCGCCAGGAAGACAGCCGCAAGGGCTGGCCAGCCTAGCCGCATCCATTGCGGCAGGCCGGCGCCTCTGGTCCGCCGGCAGGCAAGCAAAGCACCAAACGCCAGCGCGTCCATCGATGCTGGCGGCAGCAGGTCGCGCGCTAGCGCCGGGGTGGCGGTGATCGGCCAGTAGAAGCGATAGGCCAGCGACAACAGGATGACGCCGATAGTGATCGCTTCCACCCGCCGGCGGGGTGCGAGAAGCACGACCAGCGGCCAGGCGATATAGAACTGCTCCTCGATGCTCAGGCTCCAGAAATGGCAGAGTAGCCAGGGCGTCCATTCGTTGCGCAGCGCGTACCAAAAATTCGACAGGTAAAGCGCATGCCAGACGAGCGATCCACTGGACTGCTCCAGATCGGTCAGCCAGACGAACCCAAGCACGGCGAAATAGGGCGGGAATATGCGCAGCGCGCGCCTGATGTAGAAGGAACTCAATGCAGGGCCGGCTTTGAATTCGGCCGCGGCGCGCGCTTCGAGCAGCAGTCGTGTGATCAGGAAGCCGCTCAGCACAAAAAAAAGCCGCACCCCGATGTGGCCCCAAAAGGAGGACCCGTTGGGTGCAAGGAAATGGGAATAGAGAACCATCGTGACAGCGATGGCGCGCACAGCGTCCAACTGATTGTCACGCGCGACCGCCATCAGTCATTTCCGCCGGTCTGAAATCTCCGATGAAGCCAGCGGCCCTGCATTCCGGGCCTCAGGTCGAGGCCTGCCAGCGTCGAGAGTGCGCCGACAACATCAAACCCGCGCCTTTTGCGCGGGGCAGCCTCGAAATCGGTGCTGGCCAGCGAAAAATTCAAGCTGATCAACTTGGCGGAATCCTCCACGGCGCACTTCCCGGTACCAGATCCCCCAAGAAATGGTGCAACCGGGCAATGGTGCAGTGCAACACAAAATATCTATCGAGCCGTAATATTTGTGTGAGTTAGTGCTAAAAATGGGTATGATTTGCGAGTGCGTTGCGTCACCGAGGGTTTTTCACGTCCGCAATGCTGTACGAGAAGTGGTACCATGTCAGAAAAGACACGGTTTAATTACACAACTATAATCCGGAGTGTCTGATATAGGTCAAAATTGACGAAGATTATTCTAAGGTAGTGGTTTTGTATCTTATAAATTATGCTTGTAGTGTCGGGTTCTCTAGGTTGTCGATCTTGCGCGATGCAGCATAGTCGATGGTCAAGCGTCTGACGACGCAATCCTGTGGCGGCGGCCATATGGCGCATGTCGACGAGGCAGACAGGAAGTGCCGGTGTTGGCGTAGGGAGTGACGTGCATTAGCCTTGCACCTGCCGTCACGCTTGCGTCGGATGGAGAACTGGTGCCGCTTAGGTGACTCGAACACCTGACCCCATCATTACGAATGATGTGCTCTACCAACTGAGCTAAAGCGGCCCGGGAAGCGCGAGGTTCCAGGATCGGCTGGGTGATAGACTCAACCGGCCGCTAATTCAAGATGGGCAACCGCGATTTCGAGCCGGCATCCGGCAATTCGTCCCGGCATTTTCCATTGGCGCGCAATGAGCCACCGCCTCATTTGCTTTTTCGGCTACGCGGAGACGTCGCGGTGGACTGCGCACAAACTGCCCGGCAAGGCGGCAAAACCGACTGATTTTATTGCCAAAACGCATCGAAATGGGCCTTGAACAGGCCTGTAAGGCAGAATGCGGGCGCTCGCCCGTTGATTGATTGGTCTCCTGCGGCTAACGATCATGGCAATGTAAGCGAACGGACAGGGGAAATTCGCTTGGACGCGATCGAAAAAGCGATCCGCAACGCCTTCGAGAAAGGCAACGCCGAGGACCGGGCATTTCGCGAGAGGGTCTATCGGTCGGCTTTCGCGGCGCTCGACCGCGTGCTCCAGGCCAATCCCGGCGTGACGGTGGAAGCCGCCATCAAGCGCCGCAAGGGGGTCCAGGAAAAGATCGCCGAGATCGAATCCGAATTCCTGCCCGCGGTCCCCGATGTCGCCGCGCCGACGCAGAGCGCCGCGCCGACGCAGAGCGCTGCGCAGACACAAGATACCGCGCTGACGCAACGCGTTGCGCAGCCGCAAGACGCCGTACAGGGCGCCGCCGAAGCGCCCGCGGTCGATGCCCCGACAGGTGTCGCGGCCGGACCGTCGCCTGCGATCGTCGTTGATGAACCGGTTCAGCCCGAGGCATCCGACGCGCCGCGTTCGCGCGTGCTGCCGGTCGTCCCCGACATCATGCCTGACGCCACGCTGCCCGGCGCCCCGGCGATCGATATGGCCGATTCCGCGCCGGCCGAGGCCGCGGCGGAAGTGGCGCCTGACCGTGATGAAAGGCGGATAAGGGGCCGCCGCCTGCCGCTGACGGCGATCTTCTTTGGCGTGACGTTGCTCGCCGCCGCCGGCATCGGCCTCTATTTCGCCGTGCAGACCGGGGTCTTCAAGACGCCGGCGCAGCTCGACACGGCGCCGCCCGAAGCGCCGCCGACCGTCGACGATGACGACTTCACGCCGCCTGCCGATACAACTGAGCCGCAGCAGCCTGGCGCGCCGCAGCAGCCTGGTGTCGCCGAACAGACGCGCGACTGGATCAACGTGTTTACACCCACCGATCCAACGCATGTGGCGACCCCGTCCGACGCCAAGGCCGATGTCGTGCAGGACGACACCGGCTCCTTCCTGCGCATCCGCTCCGGTGCTTCCGGCTCGGCCATCAGCTTCGATGTCGGGCAGGGCGTGCTGGAGAAGCTTGCCGGCAAACATGCCGTGTTCGACATCGTCGCCCGCGCCGAGGACGGCAAGGACACGCAGATCTCCGTCGACTGCAATTTCGGCGATCTCGGCGACTGCGGCCGCAAGCGCTATGCGGTCGGCCAGCAGCGTAACGAATATCTGTTCGACGTGAAATTCCCCGACAAGCCCCCGGGCGCGGCCGGCAGCATCGCCATCAACTCCGACTTCGACAAGCAGGGCAAGGCGGTCGACATCTACGAGATCCGCGTTTCGATCGAACCGTAAGCGCCGCCTAGCGATCAAGCAGCGCCTGCAGCGTCTCGATGCGGTCGGCTTCGGCGGTCGGCTTGTCCCAGCGCAGCCGTGAGATGCGGGGAAATCGCATCGCAACGCCGGATTTGTGGCGGGTCGAACGGTTGAGACCTTCGAACGCCACCTCCAGCACCAGGCCTTGGCTGCGGTCGGCGCGCACCGAGCGCACCGGGCCGAAACGCTCGACCGTATTGTCGCGGACAAATTTGTCGATCTGCTTCAACTCCTCGTCGGTGAAGCCGAAATAGGCCTTGCCGACCGGCACCAGTTCCTCCGCGCCTTCCGGCCCCGACCAGACGCCGAACGTATAGTCGGAATAAAAGCTCGACCGCTTGCCATGGCCGCGCTGCGCATACATCAGCACAGCATCGACCGTGTGCGGATCGCGCTTCCACTTGAACCACGGCCCTTTCGGCCGTCCCGCGAGATAGGGCGAATCCCAGCGCTTCAGCATCACGCCTTCGATGATCGGGTGCGGCGGCGCGCGGCGCAGTTCCTCCAGCGTTTGCCAATCCGGGAATTCGACGAATGGCGACAGATCGAAACGGTGCGGGTCCAGCGTTGTGATGAAGGCCTCAAGACGGGCCCGCCGCTCGCGGAAAGGTAGCGCGCGCAAATCTTCGCCGTTGATCTGCAGCGCATCGTAGCAGCGCATGAAGGCCGGGTATTGCTGCTGTATCTTCGGGGCCACGCTCTTGCGATTGAGCCGCTGTTGCAGGTCCGAAAACGTGCCGGTCGCCGCGGGCTCGCCGACCAGCAATTCGCCGTCGAGCGCGGCGGAAAAATTCATCGCCTGGGCGAGATCGGGGAATGCGCCGGACACATCGTCGCCGGTGCGCGAATAGAGCCGGCGCACGCCGCCCTCGCACACCGCCTGAACGCGGATGCCGTCCCATTTCCATTCCGCGGCATAGTCGGCCGGATCGAGCTTTTCGAGGTCGCCGTCGCCGACCGGGTTCGACAGCATCACCGGATTGAACAGGGCAAGTGCGGTCCGCTTCGGCTTCTCGGCCTTGCCTTCCAGCCACGCGAACAGCGAGATATAGGGCGGCGTCAGCCCGTGCCACAGCTCCTCGATCTCGGCGACATCGACCTTGCCGAAATCGGCCAGCGCCTGTTTGGCCAGCCGCGCCGAAACGCCGATGCGCAAGCCGCCGGTGACCAGCTTGATGATGGCAAAGCGCGCTGAAATGCCGGCGCTGTCGAGCAGCCCGGCCAGCACCTTGGGTCCGTCCGAGCGGCTCGCCGCCTGCAGCTTCGCCACGACGTCGCCAAGCGTCGGCTCCCGGTTGGGGATATGTCCCGGCGTTTGCGGCCAGACCAGCGACACGGTTTCAGCGAGGTCGCCGACATAGTCGTAGGAATAGCCGAACAGCACCGGATCCATGCGCTCGGTGACCAGCGTGCGCAGCATCGCCGGCTTGACCGCCGCAATGTTGAGGTCGCCGGTGATAGCCGCCAGCGCCAGCCCGCGGTCGGGGTCCTCGACGCTACGGAAATAATCGACGAGCAGCGTCAGCTTGCCATTGCGCGACGGCGTCAGCACCAAGCGGTCGAGGAGTTCGGCAAAGCGGTTCATGGATGCAAGGACCGCGTTGACGGCAGAGGTTTGCGTTCTGGCGCACCCCCCTCTGTCCTGCTGGACATCTCCCCTGCAAGGGGGGAGATTGGCAGCCTTGATCTTGCCGCCCATCTTGCGAGGTTGGCGATTGGCGAAAGCGGAGGTGACATCTGATCTCCCCCCTTGCGGGGGAGATGGCCGGCAGGCCAGAGGGGGGTGGTAAGGATCGCCGCGCCGGCGATTTCTGGATCAAAAATCACCATCAATCGCCCTCGTCCTCATATCCCACCAGGTGCAGTGGCCTGGCGGCGATGCCTTCCAGCTCGCACCAGCGCACCAGCGCTTCCTCGCGGCCATGCGTCACCCAGATTTCGCCGGCGCCCGTCTCCTTGACGGTGGCGGTCAGTTCATCCCAGTCGGCATGGTCGGAAATGATCAGCGGCAGTTCGACGCCGCCTTGCTTGGCGCGCTGGCGGATGCGCATCCAGCCCGAGGCGAAGCACGAGATCGGGTCGGGAAAGCGCCGCGCCCAGCGGTCGGCGAAGGCCGATGGAGGGCCGACAACGATGGCCCCGGTGAAATCCTGCTTGCCGCCGCTGTCGACGGTTGCCGGCTCCAGCGTGCCGAGGTCGATGCCCTGGCTCTGGTAATATTCGCTGAGCTTGGCCAGCGCGCCGTGGATATAGATCGGTCTGTCATAACCGGCATCGCGCAGCAGCCGCATCACCCGCTGTGCCTTGCCCAGCGCATAGGCGCCGACCAGATGCGATCGCTCGGGAAACTGCGCCGCCGATTTGAGCAGCCGGGCGATCTCCTCCGTGTCGGGCGGATGGTGAAACACCGGCAGGCCGAAGGTCGCCTCGGTGATGAACACATCGCATTGGACCGGTTCGAACGGTGCGCAGGTCGCGTCCTTCTGGCGCTTGTAGTCGCCGGAGGCGACGATGCGCCTGCCCTTGTTCTCGACCGCGATCTGCGCCGAGCCCAGCACATGGCCGGCCGGATGGAAGGTGACGCTGACATCGTTCAGCGCCATCGCTTCGCCAAGCACGGCCGCTTGCGTTGTCCCGGCAAAATCCTCGCCATAACGCAACCCCATAATGTCGAGCGTCTGCTGCGTCGCCAGCACCGAACGATGGCCGGATCGGGCATGGTCGGAATGGCCATGCGTGATCAACGCCCGGTTGACTGGCCGCACCGGGTCGATGAAGAAATCGCCGCATGGGCAATAAAGGCCTTCAGGCCGGGGATGGAGCAGGTCGCTGGCGCGCATCCAGTCAAGATAGTGGCTAATTCCAGCGCGGGAAGCCTGTTGCAAGAGACTGCTGACTCGGCCTACAGCCAGCCACCGGCCGCATCAGCCGGCGGGGCCATCGCCATGCAACCGCTGAAAATCTCGTCCGGCGACCTGACCGCCGACCGTCGCGCCGACTATGCCGAGATGCTTTTCGGCTCGGGCGAGCACGCGGCAGCGGCGGAGCTGCTGCTCGGCGCGCTGGAACTGGCGCCGCAATGGGCGGCGGGCTGGTTCCGTCTTGGCGAGATGCAGGAGACGGCCGAGCGGCTCGACGTGGCGGCTCAAGCATGGGCGACGGCGCTGAAACTCGACCCGGCGGATCGCCTTGGCGCTGCGCTGAAGCTGCAACTCATCGGCAAGGCGCCGGCTGCCGCGGCGCCACCCAGCGCCTTCGTCGAAACGCTGTTCGACCACTATGCCGAAACTTTCGAAGATTCGCTGGTCGGCAAGCTCGGCTACCGGCTGCCGGAGTTTCTCGATCGCGCCATTCGAGCGGCAAGGGCGGGCCGCTTTTCGCTGGCGCTCGACCTTGGTTGCGGCACCGGTCTGATGGGCGAGAAACTGCGGCCGGTCGCCGAACGGCTGGAGGGCTACGACATCTCCGCCGCCATGCTGAAAAAGGCCCGCGCCAAAGGCGTCTACGATCTGCTCGCCAAGGCCGATCTGCAGGATTTCGCCTATGCCGGACCGAAAGCCGATCTGGTGGTGGCGGCCGACGTGTTCATCTACGTCGGCGCGCTCGATCGCGTGATGAAGACCGTCGCGGGCATTCTGGCCACCAATGGCCTGTTTGCCTTTTCCGTCGAAAAGCCAGCCAAGGGCGGGGCGGGCGGCGACGCCGGTTTCGCGCTGCAGCCGTCTCGTCGCTACGCCCATTCTCAAGCCTATGTCGAGCGGGTGCTTGCCGCAAACGGCCTGTCGGTGCTGTCGATGCAGCCGACCGTCATCCGCTGGGATCGCCGCCAGCCGGTCGACGGGCTTGCCGCGCTGGCGGTGCCCTCGTCCAAGGGTTGATGTCTCGTCTTGTTCGAAAACGTGAATAGGATTTTTGCGGCTGGCGCGGCATCAGGTAGGATACAAGCCGGGAAAAGCCCTCGGCAGGCATTGAGGAGGAACACATGCGCTGGAACATGATGGTCTTGGTGTCTTGCCTGGCAATGACCGGCTGCATGGGCAGTTCGATGTCGGAGCGGCAGGACCAGGACGTGCAATCGTCGCTGCAATATGACAACGTGCCTTGCGACCAGTTGCTGGCGCAGCGCAACGAACTGGCGCAGCAATACCATCTGTCGACGGACGCCAAGCCGAGCTTCTCCAATCCGGCGATGGGCTTCGGCCCGTTCACGCCGGATATGCGCTCCAAAAGCAAGCGCGATACTGATCTGGCAAGTGGCAAGATCGACGCCATGAACCGCTCGATCGTCCGCCGCGACTGCGGCAAGCCCAACAAACAGAAGAAGTTCACCCTGCCGAGCTGAACCTGAACTTCCTCAGTACCCCGCCTTGCGGTCGACCACGTTATCAAGCTTTTCGCCGCGCTCGAAGGCATCCATCTGCCGCAACATGCTCGGCGCCAGGTGGACAGGGTCGGAGGTCGCCGCCGCGTGCGGCGTCACGAACACTTTCGGGTGACTCCATAGCGGACTGGTCTTCGGCAGCGGCTCGACCTCGAACACGTCGAGGCTCGCCTCCTTCAGCGTGCCGTCGTCCAGCGCGCGCAATATGTCGGCGTCCTTCTGCAGCCGGCCGCGCCCGGCATTGATCAGCACCGAGCCGCCGAGGCCGTTGCGCTTGCGTAATTCCTTCAGCACGCCGTAATTGATGATGCCGTGCGTATCCGGCGTCAGCGGCAACAGCACCACCAGTATGTCGGTGGCGTTGAGGAAGGGGATCAGCCCGGCCTCTCCGGCGTAGGTCGCAACGCCTTTCATGGCCTTGTCGCTGCGCGACCAGCCATTGACGGCAAAGCCGAGCGACAACAGCACCGATGCCGCCGCGCGGCCGAGATTGCCGAGCCCCATAATGCCGACCGAGATGTCACCGGCCGGCCGCTGCGGCGGTTCGTGCCAGGTCTTCTTCGGCTGCTGCGCACGATAGAGCATGCCCTGGCGGTGATGGTCGAGCACGCGCCAGACGACATATTCGGTCATGTACTGCGTCAGGTTGTCAGCGACCACTTTGACGATCGGCACATCGGGCAGGCCGGGATCGGCGAAGATATGGTCGACGCCGGCGCCGATCGAGAAGATTGCGCGTAGATTCGGCAGCCATTTCAAGAGGTTCGGCTTCTGCTTCCACACCACCGCATAGGTGATCGACGGGTCAGAGGCGCCGTCCGGCTCCAGCACCACTTCGCGCTCGGCCGACAGCAGCTCGCGCCAGCGCTGCGGATGAAAGCCGGTGACGGCAAGCAGGATTTTGCCTTTTTCCATTTGCGGATTGTATTCCCTGTTATTCGCTGACGATACCGACTGGCGCCGTCTCGATCTTGAACGCGGCCGAGATCAGCGCCTTCGTATAGTCGGTCTGCGGGCGCTCGAAAATCTGTTCGGAAGGGCCGGCTTCGACGATCTTGCCATTGCGCATGACGATGACGTCATTGGCAAGGGCGCGAATGACTTTCAGATCGTGGCTGATGAACAGATAGGCAAGGTCGTGCCTGGCCTGCAGATTGCGCAAGAGGTCGACCACTTGCGCCTGCACGCTCATGTCGAGCGCCGAGGTCGGTTCGTCCAGCATGACGAAGCGCGGATTGAGCACCATGGCGCGCGCAATGGCGACGCGCTGGCGCTGGCCGCCGGAGAATTCATGCGGATAGCGGTTCCTGGTCACCGGATCGAGCCCGACCTCCTTCAGCACGGCGACCACCTTGTCGTCGCGTTGGTCGGGCGACAGCTTCGGCTCATGGATCTTCAAGCCTTCCTCGATGATCTCCGAGACCGACATGCGCGGGCTGAGCGAGCCGAACGGGTCCTGGAAAACGATCTGCAACTCGCGGCGCAGCGGCCGCATGGCGTTGAAGGAAAGCTGGTTGATGTCGCTGCCATTGAACTGGATGGTGCCGGTCGATGAGATCATCCGCGCCAGCGCCAGCCCGAGCGTCGTCTTGCCGGAGCCGGATTCGCCGACGACGCCGAGGGTCTGGCCGGCGCGCACGGTGACGTCGATGCCGTCCACCGCCTTCACATTGTCGACGGTGGTGCGAAAGAAACCCTTTTTGATCGGGAACCAAACCTTGATGTCCTTGCCGGTCATAACCGGCTTGGCGGCGTCGTTGGCGGCCGGCGGCTTGCCTTTCGGCTCGGCGGCGAGCAGGTGCTTGGTATAAGCGTGCTGCGGGTTGGCGAAGATGTCCTTGGTCGGCCCGGTCTCGACGATCTTGCCTTTGGTCATCACGCAGACGCGGTCGGCGATCTTTCTGACAATGCCGAGATCATGGGTGATGAACAGCATCGACATGCCCTTACGGCTCTTCAACTCCGCCAGCAATTCGAGGATCTGCGCCTGCACGGTGACGTCGAGCGCCGTTGTCGGTTCGTCGGCGATCAGCAGTTCCGGTTCGTTGGCCAGCGCCATGGCGATCATGACGCGCTGGCGCTGGCCGCCGGACAATTGGTGCGGATAGGCGTCGAGCCGCTTTTCCGGTTCGCGAATGCCCACCTCGTGGAGCAGCGCCAGCGTGCGCGCCTTGGCCTGGCGGTCGCCCATGCCCTGATGCAGCGCCAGGATCTCGACGATCTGCTGCTCGATCGTGTGCAGCGGATTGAGCGAAGTCATCGGCTCCTGGAAGATCATGGTGATCTTGTTGCCGCGCACGCTGCGCAACTGCTTTTCGTTCATCGCCAAAAGGTCGGCGCCCTGGAACAGGACCTTGCCCGAGGGATGGCTGGCCGTCGGGTAGGGCAGCAGCTTCAGCACCGAAAGCGCGGAGACCGACTTGCCGGAGCCCGATTCGCCGACCAGCGCCACCGTCTCGCCCTTGGCGAGGTCGAAGGAGATGTGGTCGACGGCTATCGACTGGTTGCCGCCTTGCGTGAAGGCAACGCTGAGATCGCGGACCGAGAGCAGGGGCTCGCTCATCGGAACGCCTTGCGCGGATCGAACGCATCGCGCGTCGCCTCGCCGATGAACACCAGCAGCGACAGCATCAGCGAGATGACCACGAAGCCGGATATACCAAGCCAGGGAGCGTTGAGATTGCTCTGCGCCTGTTTAAGCAGTTCGCCAAGCGAAGCGGTGCCTGGCGGCAGGCCGAAACCGAGATAGTCGAGCGAGGTCAGCGTCGAGATCGAGGCGCTGACCAGGAAAGGCATGAAGGTCAGCGTCGCGACCATGGCGTTGGGCAGAAGATGGCGCAGCATGATGGTGCGGTTGGACACGCCAAGGGCGCGGGCAGCGTTGACATATTCGAAGTTGCGAGCGCGCAGGAATTCGGCGCGCACCACGCTGACAAGCGACGTCCAGGAGAACAGCAGCATCAGCCCGAGCAGGATGAAGAAGCCCGGCGGCAGGATGGCGGCGACGATCAGCAGCAGATACAGCAGCGGTATCGCCGACCAGATTTCTATGAAGCGTTGAAAGAGAAGGTCGGTCCAGCCGCCGAAATACCCTTGCAGCGCGCCGGCGGCGACGCCGATAACCGACGAACCCGCAGTCAGGATCAACCCGAACAGCACGGAAATCCTGAACCCGTAGATGATGCGCGCCAGCACGTCGCGCGCCTGGTCATCGGTACCCAGCCAGTTCCAGTTGCCGACAATGCAGTCAGGATCGGCAGCGCCTTGCGGATATTGGCTGCATCGCCTCTGCGCGTCGTATTCCCATGACGGTTTTGCGGGAGCGGCGTCGGGGATCGCATTGTTGACGGTGCGGTAGGAATAGCGGATTGGCGGCCAGATCATCCAGCCATTGGCGTTGATCTCGTCGCGGATGACCGGGTCGCGATAGTCGGTGACGGCGTAGAAGCCGCCGAATTTTTCCTCGGGGTAGGCGACCGCCACCGGGAACAGGATCTCGCCTTTGTAGTAGGCGACGATCGGCCTGTCGTTGGCGATCAGTTCGGCAAACAGCGACAGCACGAACAGAGCGAGGAATATCCACAACGACCAGTAGCCGCGCCGGTTGGCCTTGAAGTTCTGCCAGCGCCGCTTGTTGAGCGGCGACAGCCAGGGGCGGGCGATCCTTGTCGGTGTGATCTCGGCTGCAGCCTGCGTCATCAGACGTCTCTCCGCTCGAAATCGATGCGCGGATCGACCCATGTGTAGATCAGGTCGGACAACAGCGTCACGAACAAACCAAGCAGCGAAAATATATAGAGGTTGGCGAACACGACCGGATAGTCGCGCGCCAACACGGACCTGAAACCGAGCAGCCCGAGACCGTCGAGGGAAAAGATGTTCTCGATCAAAAGCGAGCCGGTGAAGAAGGCCGAGATGAAGGCCGCTGGAAAGCCGGCAATGACGATCAGCATTGCGTTGCGGAACACATGTCCGTAAAGCACCCGCCGCTCCGACAGGCCCTTGGCACGGGCCGTCACCACATACTGTTTGCGTATCTCTTCCAGGAAGGAGTTCTTGGTCAGCAGCGTCGTCGTCGCGAAGGCCGACAGCACCAGCGCCGTCAGCGGCAAGGTCATGTGCCAGAAATAATCGACGATCTTGTCGGGCCACGACAATTGGTCCCAATTGTCGGAGACGATGCCGCGCAGTGGGAACCAGTCCCAGAAGGAGCCGCCCGCGAACAGCACCATCAGCAATATGCCGAACAGGAAGGCCGGTATGGCATAGCCGACGATGATCACGCCGCTGGTCCAGACGTCGAAGGCGGAGCCGTCCTTGACCGCTTTGCGGATGCCAAGGGGGATCGAGATCAGATAGGACAACAGCGTGATCCACAGCCCAAGCGAGATCGACACCGGCATCTTCTCCAGGATCAGGTCAAGAACCGAGATGTCACGGAAATAGCTGTCGCCGAAATCGAAGCGGGCATAGTTCCACAGCATCATGCCGAAGCGTTCGAGCGGTGGTTTGTCGAAGCCGAATTGCTTTTCCAGCTTCTTGATGAATTCCGGATCGAGCCCTTGCGCGCCGCGATACTTCGAGCCGACGTCACCGGCCACATCGAAATTGCCGCCGCCTCCTGCATCGCCGCCGCCGCTGCCGAGGCGGTCGCTGCCGCCCTGGTTGGTCAGGCTGGCGATGACCTGCTCGACCGGTCCACCCGGTGCGAATTGAGTGACGACGAAAGCAACCGCCATGATGCCGAACAGGGTCGGTATCATCAGCAGGATACGGCGCAGTATGTAGGCGCCCATCAGCTTTCACCCTCCCCCTTGTGGGGAGGGTCGATCCGCGAAGCGGAGCGGGGTGGGGGTAGTCTCGATCCGGCGTACGCCGTCACACCCCCACCCCGGTTCGCCATTCGCGCTGCGCACGAAGTGCTCACCGACCCTCCCCACGAGGGGGAGGGTAAAGTGCCGCGCAACAGCCTACCCTTTGCCAATTTTTGCCGCCTTGCCCTTGTCGACCCACCACAGCGCTTCGACCGGAAAGTCGAAATCGGGTTTCCGCTCGGGAAAACCGAACATGTCCCAATAGGCGCTTCGATGATTCGCCAAGAACCAACTTGGAATCCAATCCCGCCGTGCACGCAAGACCCGGTCGAGCGCGCGCATGGCAATTGTCAGGCCTTCGCGATCCTTGGCGGCGCCCGCGGCGTCAACCAGGGCGTCGATGGCCGGGCTCGACGTTCCCGGCAGATTGCGAGAGCCCGATACGGTAGCTGCTCGCGAATGGAAAATGGTTTCGAGGTCGTCACGGGTTGGCGTCGCCGGAAACGAGGCCGCGACCGAGACGAGGTCGTAGTCGAACGAATTCTGCCGTAGCTGATATTGCGCGGCATCCACCAGCCGGATCGAGGCATCGATGCCGACCGCCTTCATGTTTTCGACCCAGGGCGAGTAGACCTGTTCGAAGACTTCGTCGTCGACAAGAAACTCTGCGGACAACCGACCACCCTTGTCGTTCACGACGAAATTGCCGGACCGTTTCCAGCCGGCCTCGGCCAGAAGCTTGGCCGCCTTGCCAAGCAACTGCCGGTCGCGGCCGGAGCCGTTCGACGCGTCCTGGATCACGGCTTCGCCAAAAGCCTCGGCGGGAATCTGCTCACGCAGCGGCTCAAGAAGAGCCAATTCTTGTGGCGACGGTCTGCCCTCGGCGCGAAATTCGGATTTCTCGAAGCAGGATTGCGAGCGCTCATAGGAACCGTAGAAGAAATTGCGCCGCGTCCATTCGAAGTCGAAGCAGAGCCCGATCGCCTGCCGCACGCGCGAGTCGCGAAACTGCTCGCGCCGCTGGTTGACGGCGGTGCCCTGCATCGAAGGCACCGTTTCGGCCGGGAATTCGTGCTTCACCACCTTGCCGGCAGTGAAGGCTGGGAAGTCGTAGCCGGTCGCCCAGACGCGCGAGGTGAATTCCTCCCTGTAGAGGATTTCTCCCTTCTTGAACGCTTCGAAGGCAACGCTACGGTCCTGATAGAACTCAACGCGGATCCGCTGAAAATTGTTCTGGCCGCGATTGACCGGCAGGTCGTTGCCCCAATAATCAGCCACACGCTCATATTCGATCCAGGCCCCTGCCGACCAGCGACCGACCTTGTAGGCGGCTGACCCCAACGGCGGGTTCATCTGCGAGGAATCGAACGGGTTGGTCGTGTAGAAAGCCTTCGACAGGACCGGGAACTCGACGACGTTGAGGATGGTGCGGCTTGTCTGCTTGCCGGAAAACCTAAGCTGCAGCGTGTGGGCATCCACGGCAATCGCGTCATCCAGATGCGTTAGCGGCAGGGAATAGTACGGGTGCCCCTTGTCCTTGAGCAGCTTGAAGGTGAAGGCGGCATCCTCTGCCGTCAATGGCGTGCTGTCATGGAAGCGGGCCTGCGGGCGCAGCGAGAAGGTGAAGTCGTTGCGGTCGTCGGAAATCGTCACGCCGTCAGCGATCAGCCCGTAAACGGCGTCAGGTTCGTCGTACGCTCTCACCATCAGTGAATCGAAGCACATCTCCGTGCGCTGGGGCGAATCGCCTTTGGGAACGAACGAATTCAGCGTGTTGAAGGTCAGCGGCGTCTGGTTGGCAAGCCAGTTGCGCGGCAGGAAGTTGAAGACGCCACCTTGCGGCGCATCGACATTGACATAGTCGAAATGAGTGAAGTCCGGCTTGTATTTGAGGTCGCCGAAAGCCGACAGTCCATGCAGTTTCACGCCGGTTGGGCTGGCGGCGAAAGCCTTGCCCGGCAGCAGCGCAGCAACGGCTGCGGCGCCACTGAGGGCCAGGAAATCGCGGCGAGGGAGCCCCGCCATCAATTGCTGCCCTTGTACTTGGCGGCCAGGGCCTTTTCCTTGTCCGCATCGATCCACCAGGAATCGATATCGGCGCCACGGTAGCCGGGCTGCTTTTCCGGGATGCCGAACTTGTTCCAGTAAGCCAGCCACACAACGGCACGATAGTATTGCGGCACCACATAGTAATTCCACAGCAGCACGCGATCGAGCGCATGGGTGGTGGCGACGAGGTCATCGCGATCCATGGCAAAAATGATGCGGTCGACAAGGGCGTCAACGACCGGGTTCTTGATGCCGGAATAATTGCGCGATGCCGGTGTGTCGGCGGCCTTGGAGCTCCAGAAATCGCGCTGCTCGTTGCCGGGCGATTCCGACTGTTGGAGCTGTCCTGTGATGACGTCGTAATCGAAATTTCTGACGCGGTTGGTGTACTGGCTCGGGTCGACGATGCGCAGTGTCGCATCGACGCCGATCTTGCGCAGATTGGCGATCCAGGGGCTGGAAATGACCTGGTCGGTTTCATTCGAGCCTAGGATTTCAAACTTGAATGGCTCGCCGGTCTTGGCGTTGACCATCTTGCCGCCCTTGATCACCCAGCCGGCCTGGGCGAACAGGTCGACCGCCTGCTTCAGATATTTGCGCTCCGCCTGCGGCGAATCGTAGACCGGCAACTTGAATTCCCGGGTGAATACTTCCGGCGGCAGCTTGTCGCGGTACTTCTCCAGGATCTCCAATTCCTTGCCTTGCGGCAAGCCGCTGGAGGCTAGGTCCGTGCCCTGGAAATAACTGTGGGTGCGAGTGTTGAAACCGAAGAACAGCGTGCGGTTCATCGATTCGAAATCGAACGGGTAGGTGAGCGCGGCCCTGACCAGACGATCGGCAAACAACCTATGTCTCTGGTTGAGCATGAAAGCCTGCATCGGCTCGGGCGAGGTGGTCTTGAACTCCTGCTTGATCACATCGCCGGCCTTGATCGCCGCGAAATCATAAAACGTCGCCCAGCGCTTCGAGCTGTTTTCCGGCTTGATATCGTCGAGGCCACCTTTCTTGAACGCCTCCCAGGAGGCGTTGTCGTCAAGAATGTAGGTAAAGTGCTGCGTGTCGAAATTCTCCCGACCGATTTTCACAGCCAGCTTGGCGCCCCAATAGTCGGGGACGCGCTGCCAGACGATTTCCGACCCCGCCTTGAAGCTGGCGATCTTGTATGCAGCCGAGCCCAGCGGCGGCTCCAGCGTCCCCTTGGTGATGTCGCGCTTCTTGCCATTGGCGTCGGTGCCTTCCCACCAATGCTTGGGCAGCACGACAAGGTCGCCGAGGATCTTGGGCAGTTCGCGATTGCCCTTCTGGTCGAAGTGGAACTCGACCTCACGGTCCGAGACAGCGACTGCGTCGGTGACGTTTTCGAAATAGCGGCTGTACATCGGGCTGTTGGCCTTCAGCACCTGGAACGACCAGATCACGTCGTCAGTGGTGATCGGCTGTCCGTCATGCCATTTCGCCCGTGGGTCGAGCCGGTAGGTGGCCGAGGAATAGTCGGTCGGGTACTTGTAGGCATCGGCGATGAGCGGGTGGCTGACGCTGCCTTCGTCAGTCGCCTGATCCATCAGCGTGTCGTAGAGCAGGCCGCCGCCAAATGGCTGCAGGCCGGCTGCCGGCGATCCCTGAACGATATAGGGATTGAAGCTGTCGAACGTGCCGGAAACGACCGAATTGTAGGTACCGCCCTTCGGTGCATCCGGATTCACATAATCGTAGCGCTGGAAATTCTCGCCATATTTGGAGGGGCCGATCAGCGAAGAGGTGGTGTGCCATTCCTGGGGGAAGGCTGCCTGCAGGCCGCCTGCGAGGGCGCCCACAACCAGAAAGGACCTCAGAAGCGTTCGGCCAACCGTCATGCGTTCTCCTCTTCGCGATGCCCGGCGATCCTAAATGATTTGACGCCGGTGAAAACCGCCACGCGGCGGCTTTGTCGCCGCATATGCGATTTTCCTAACAAAAAGCCGGGCTGAACCCGGCTTTTTTGAGATCATGGAGATGACAATTCGGTTATTTGGCGGGCGCCGGTGCCGGCGTCGCAGGGGCTGGAGCTGCACCTTCAGCCGGCTTGGCCGGAGCAGCACCCTCGGCCGGCTTGCCCGGCGCGGTTGCATCAGCGGCGGCACCTGGCGTCGGCAGCGGCTTTGGGCTGTCCGACAGCGTTCGCAGATAGGCGATGACGTTGGCGCGGTCCTCGTCCTTTGGCAGGCCGGCAAAGCCCATCGCCGTGCCCTTCACGAATTTCTTCGGCGAGGTGATGAAGTGGTTGAGGTTGTCATAGGTCCACTTCTCGGCGCCGCCCTTGGAAAACTCCTTCATGCCGGCCGAATAGGCAAAGCCCTCATGCTCGGCGACGGGGCGGTCGACGATGTCCCAGAGATCCGGGCCGACCTTGTTGGGGCCGCCTTTTTCGCCGGAATGGCAGGCCTGGCATTTCTTGAAGACGGCCGCACCTTGCTCGACATTGGCGGTGGCTAAAAGGTCGGCGATCGGCTTGGCCTCTGCCGCGGGGCCGGCGGCGCCGCCTTCGGCAGGCTCCGTCGCCTCGATGGCGAAGCCGGGCTTTTCCGGCGCCGGCGAGGCAAACAGGGCGTCGGACACCAAACCGACCGAGAAGACGACGAAACAGGTTCCAAGCAACCCGGCGAGCAGTTTGTTGACTTCGTTGGAATCCATACGCCCCAGGGCTCCCTTTTCCGGCGGACCTCTCCGTCCACTCCGTCCGTCGGTATCGTGACCCACCCCGTCGAGCCGGCCAAATCGGGCGGAAACTAGGTCTTTTGCTTGGGCGTTGCAACACCTATAAGGGCGCTTCCAGTGAGACCTTTTGCCACTTTCCCCATCCTCTTTCGAACGCGTTGCACCTCGATGTCCACGCTCATCCTGATCCCGGCCCGCATGGCCTCGACGCGCCTGCCGGGCAAGCCGCTGGCCGACATAGCCGGCGCGCCGATGATCGTCCATGTCGCCCGCCGCGCCGCTGAGGCTGGGCTTGGTCGGGTGGTGGTGGCAACCGACACGCGCAACGTGGCCGAAGCGGTGCGCGCGCACGGTTTCGAGGCGGTGATGACGCGCACCGACCATGAATCCGGCTCCGACCGTATCTTCGAGGCGCTGACCGCGCTCGACCCCGATCGCAAGGTCGAAACCATCGTCAATGTGCAGGGCGACCTGCCGACCATCGATCCCAAGATCATTGGTGCGGCGCTGAAACCGTTCGAGGACGCTGCGGTCGACATCGCCACGCTCGGCGTCGAGATCGTCCGCGACGAGGAAAAGGCCAACCCCAACGTCGTCAAGATCGTCGGTTCGCCGTTGTCGGCGACGCGGCTGAAGGCGCTCTATTTCACCCGCGCCACCGCGCCCTGGGGCGAGGGGCCGCTCTATCACCATGTCGGCCTCTACGCCTATCGGCGCTCAGCCCTCGAACGCTTCGTCGCGCTAAAACCGTCGCCGCTGGAACGGCGCGAGCGGCTGGAGCAGTTGCGGGCGGTGGAGGCCGGTATGCGCATCGATGCCGAGATCGTGCAATCGCTGCCGCTCGGCGTCGACACGCCGGAAGACCTCGAACGCGCCAGACAAATTCTTTGCTGAGAAGATAAATTCTTTCCTGACACCGCAGATCCTTTCAAACCTGAGATATCGGCATGCCTGACAAGACCAACAGAATAGCCTTCCAGGGCGAACCGGGCGCCAATTCCGACACCGCCAGCCGCAACATGTTCCCTTCGATGGAGCCGTTGCCGTGCCCCACCTTCGAGGATGCCTTCAACGCGGTCGAGACCAACAAGGCCGACCTCGCCATGATCCCGATCGAAAACACCATCGCCGGCCGCGTCGCCGACATCCATCATCTGTTGCCGGAATCGAAACTCCACATCGTCGGCGAATATTTCCTGCCGATCCATTTCCAACTGATGGTGCTGCCAGGCGTCAAACGCGAAGAGATCAAGACCGTGCACAGCCATATCCATGCGCTGGGACAGTGCCGCAAATACATCCGCAAGAATGGTTGGAAGCCGGTGATTGCCGGCGACACGGCGGGTTCGGCGAAGCTGGTTTCCGAGCTCAAGGACCGCACCATGGCCTCGCTGGCGCCTGCGCTCGCCGCAGAACTCTATGGCCTCGACATCATCGAGAAGAATGTCGAGGACACGGACTCGAATGTCACCCGCTTCGTCGTCCTGACCAAAGACAAGCGATTGGCCGAACGGCCCTCGGCCGACACCAAGATGATGACGACCTTCATGTTCCGTGTCCGCAACGTGCCGGCTGCGCTCTACAAGGCAATGGGCGGTTTCGCCACCAACGGCGTCAACATGACGAAGCTGGAGAGCTATCAACTGGGCGCTTTCACCGCGACGCTGTTCTACGCCGATATCGAGGGCCATCCCGACGATCCGCTGGTCAAGCTGGCGCTGGACGAACTGCGCTTCTTCTCGCGCGAAGTGCGCATTCTGGGCGTCTATCCCGCCAGTGAGTCGCGCGAGCAGTGGAAGGTCGCGGACTAAGGTTCCCCTAAACCAGCAGGGTCAGCGGCACGTAGTCGATTTCCATGAAGGTTTCGACTTCCGGGATCCAGCGGTCACGCACGAAGGCGACGTGGTCCGGGTGCTCATTGTATCTGGTGTAGGCGGCCTGATCGACGAACTCCATCGAGAAGCCGAAGTGATAGTCGTTCTTCGGGCTGACTTGCCGCAGCGGCTCGAAATGGGTGACGCCCTTGATTGCGCTGAGGATGCGCTTGGCATCGGAGAGGAACCGCTTTTCCTCCAGCGAGTACTGCGGGTGCTTCAGGGTGAAAACCACGGTGTGACGGATCATTTTTTGCTCCCGTTAAGTATTCCAGGAAAAGTGTGAAGCGGTTTTCCGTCCGGAATTGCGTAAAATAACAACTCTTATTCGCTGTCGACCCAGGCGCGGATCAGATGATGCGCGATCGCGCCTTTCGGCGGCGTGACCAGATTGTCCTTGTGCGTCCTCTCCAGCATGGAACGCACCTCGTCGCGAAAAAACCAGCGGCAATCTTCCAACTCGTTGAGATCGGCCTGGATGTCGTCATTGAGCGGTTCGCCGAAACAGCCGATCATCAGCGAATAGGGGAACGGCCAGGGTTGGCTGGCATGGTAGACGACGCGGCCGAGCCGGATGCCGGCTTCCTCCAGCGTTTCGCGGCGCACCGCCGCCTCGATCGTCTCGCCCGGCTCGATGAAGCCGGCAAGCGCCGAGTACATGCCGGGCCCGAAATGTCGGCCGCGGCCGAGCAGGCATTTTTCCCGCGTCGCCGTCAGCATAATCGCCACCGGATCGGTGCGTGGAAAGTGCTCGGTGCCGCAATTTGGGCAATGGCGCTTGTAGCCGCCGGCCCGCATTTGCGATTCATGGCCGCATTTGCTGCAGAAGCGATGGGTGGCATGCCAGGCAAGCAGGGCGGCGCCTTGCGCCAGCGCGCCCGCTGCCGCCTCGTCGATCAGCCCCTGAATATAGACCGAGCGATAATCGATCGCCTTCATGGTCTCCGGTAGCTGTTCGGGATCGAGGCCGACCGGCACGGCAAGTACCGGGCCGCTCTCGGCAAAGCCAAGCAGCACGCCTTGTGCGAGTGATGGCTGCAGCTTCTGGCTCTCAGCCAGATCGAACCAAGGGTCGAAGCTGCCATCGTGCAACTTCAGATACAGCCGTCCGCCATGCATCGGCAAAAGACGTGCCGAGGGATCGGCCAACGCCTTTTCGACGGAATCGTCGGCGCGGTTCTCGGATTGCCGATCAATCGTGTTTCCGGCGAAGCCGACGAACTGGCTCGGTTCGCGCAAGGGCGCGTCAAAAAGGCGAAAGGTCATGGAAGCTCGAACGTCTAGGAATGGACACAGGCGGCGCTTATAGCGCCGCCTTGATCTGTTGCGCAAACTGGCGGATGCCTGAACGCTCATAGGGCTCGCGCATGCCGTGCCCCCACACCGGCCCCGGCCAGCCCGGATCGCCTTCCGAGCGGGCGATGACATGGACATGCAATTGCCGAACGATGTTGCCGAGCGCGCCGGTGTTGATCTTGGTGCAGCCCGTGGTTCTTTTCAGCGCCTGCGCCACCATGTTGGTTTCGAAGGTCAACATCGCCTGGTCGAGCGGCGTCATGTCGTGGATTTCTTCGGCCCCCGGCCGCTGCGGCACCAGGACCAGCCATGGCCAGCGGCTATCGTTCATCACCCTGAGCTCGCACAGGCCGAGCCACATCAGCTGCTCGCTATCCGCCTCCAGCCTGGAGTCGAGCGTGAATCCGGCCTTGAGGCCCGGTAGCATTGGCGTTTCCCTTGCGCTTCTCGCATATTCCCAAACTCATGACGCTAGAGCGGCTGCACGGGGGCTGCAAGCGATTCATTGAGCGGCGGAGTTCAAGGGCATCCGATTCTCAATGCACCCTTGCATTTGATCGCTGAATTGCCGATATGGAACGCGGGAGGTTGGTGGTGGACGATCCACTCGCCAACCGGGTCAGGTCCGGAAGGAAGCAGCCCTAACGAGCCCGGAACGGGTCATTGTTCCAGCCTCCCACCTCATCGGCCCCTCTCGCGACATTGACGACGCATTGCAGCGCGGGCGAGACTATTGGAGCAATTCCAGGGAAAGTGTGAGCGGTTTCCCGTCCGGAATTGCGTTAAAGCAAAGGGTAGAGCGGTTTGCCGTTTCAGAAAACGGTGAAACGATCTAGCAGGAATCGGCTACGCTGAGACGCGGCCTTTTGGAGCTTTACGGGCGAATGAGCGAAGCCGGAAATTCGGACCCCGAACACCTGGAGAAGCAAAAGGCCGTCGCCTATCGCGTGCTGGCGCGCAAATATCGTCCGTCGAATTTCTCCGAACTGATCGGCCAGGAGCCGATGGTCCGCACTTTGACCAACGCTTTCTCCACAGGCCGCATCGCCCAGGCCTGGATGCTGACCGGCGTGCGCGGCGTCGGTAAGACCACGACGGCGCGCATCCTGGCGCGGGCGCTCAACTACAAGACGCCGACGGTCGACCATCCCTCGGTCGACCTCGCCCTCCTGGGCGAGCACTGCCAGGCGATCATGGAAGGCCGCCATGTCGACGTTATCGAGATGGACGCCGCGTCGCATACCGGCATCGACGACATCAGGGACATTATCGAGCGCGTGCGCTATGCCCCGGTGTCGGCGCGCTACAAAGTCTACATCATCGACGAAGTGCACATGCTCTCCACCCAGGCCTTCAACGGCCTGTTGAAGACGCTGGAAGAGCCGCCGCCGCACGTCAAATTCATCTTTGCCACCACCGAAATCCGCAAAGTGCCGATCACCGTGCTGTCGCGCTGCCAGCGTTTCGACCTGAGACGCATCGATGCTGGCGCACTGGTCGCGCACCTCTCCTCGATTGCCGGCAAGGAAGGCATATCGGTCGACGACAACGCGCTGGCGATGATCGCGCGCGCCGCCGAAGGCTCGGCCCGCGATTCGCTCTCCATCCTCGACCAGGCGATCGCCCATGGCGGCGGCGCCGTCAGCGCCGAAGCGGTGCGCGCCATGCTGGGTCTCGCCGACCGCGCCCGCATCGTCGACCTGTTCGAACATGTCATGAAGGGCGATGTGGCGGCCGCCCTTGCCGAATTCCGCAACCAGTACGACACCGGCGCCGATCCGGCTGCCGTGCTGACCGATCTGGCCGAATTCAACCACCTCGTCACCCGGCTGCGCTTCGTGCCGACTGCTGCCGACGACGCTTCCCTGTCCGATGATGAGCGCCGCCGCGGCGCCGACTTCGCCAGCACGCTGTCGGTCAAGGTTCTGTCGCGAACCTGGCAGATGCTCTTGAAAGGCATTCCCGAGGTGCAGTCGTCCAACCGACCGGTCAGCGCCGGCGAGATGGTGCTGATCCGGCTGGCGCATGCCGCCGACCTGCCGACGCTGGACGAGGCGCTGAAATCTCTGGAGAGCGGCGCTCCGGCGTCCGGTGGTGCGTCACGCCCGAATGGTGCGCCGGTAAATGCCGGCAATGGCGGCGGCGCCAGCGCGGTAGCGCAGACCCGGGTGCCGTCCGGGCCAGCCGGTGCGCAAACCATGCGATTGGTCGACGCGCCCCCGGTCGCCTTTGTCGCGCCTCCGCAGCCGGTCGTCGAGCCGCAATCGCCGCCGCTGAAATCGCTGGCCGATATTGTCGCTCTTGCCGACGCGCAGCGTGACATCGCCTTCAAGGTGCTGGTCAAGAGCTGTATTCGCCTGGTGCGCATCGAGCCCGGCCGTATCGACGTCGGCCTGACCGCCGATGCGCCCAAGATGCTGCTCAACGACTTGACGACGAAGCTGCGCGCCTGGACCGGCCGCAACTGGCTGGTGTCATTGTCGAAGGAAGAGGGCGGCCAAACGCTGGCCGAGATGGAATCGACCAGGCGCGAGACTGCTTTCTCCGACGCGAAAAGCGATCCGGCTGTGGCCGCCATCCTGGCGCGCTTTCCCGGCGCCAAGATCATCGACGTGCGCATTCCCGACGCGCCGGAAGTCGACACCGACAAGGCCGAAGCGCCGGTCGAGCCCCCATCCGACGACGACGAAACCTGACCATAGCCACGAATCCGCAAAGGACCCGACCATGAAAGATCTTCTCGGCCTGATGGGCAAGGCGAAGGAAATGCAGGCCAAGTTCCAGGCCATGCAGGACGAGATCGCGACGATTGAAGCAAGCGGGCAGGCCGGCGGCGGCCTGGTCAGCGTCACGCTGACCGGCAAGTTCGAGATGAAGTCGCTGAAGATCGATCCCTCGCTGTTCAAGGAGGACGAGGTCGAGATTCTCGAAGACCTGCTGCTGGCCGCTCACAATGACGCCAAAAATAAGGTCGAGCAGATTATGCAGGAGAAGACCAAGGCGCTGACGGCAGGCTTGCCGATCCCGCCCGGAATGAAATTGCCGTTCTGAGCCGGCTCCAAGCAGTTAATTGATTATGAAGGGAAATCGGCTGCGGAGGCTGTCGTTAAGACTTTCTCCGGCTTTGCTCACGCGGACATATCCGGGCATTTATAAAGTTTTACCTATGCTGCACGAAAGCTAATCCTTTAGCCATCTTTTTGCCTTTAAGAGTCTCATTCTTGCCACATCTCGGGGCGGGCGGGCATCTGGACAATGAGGCATTTTTGTTGATCGCGACGCGATGGAAGACGCCGCTTCTGCTCGGCATCATCTTCTCCCCTATGTTCCTGGCCGGTTGCAGCCAGACCACGTCTTCGCACGGCCTGTCGGTCGCCAGCCTGACCGACGCCATCACGCCCAGCTTCCTTTCGACGCGCGCCTACCGCAACACGCCGAAGGAGAAGGAATGCCTGGAGCGGGCGATGTTCTTCGAGTCCAACCGCTCGAGCCGTGACGGCATGATCGCCGTCGGCACGGTGGTGATGAACCGGCTGCGCTCCGGCAATCATGGCAGCACCATTTGCCAAGTGGTTGGCGAACCGGGCCAGTTCGCGCCCGGCGTGATGACGCGGGCGATGAATTCGAAAGCGATGCCCGATGTCGAGGAGGCCGCCGATGCGGTGCTCAAGGGCGAGCGCAAGGCCAAGCTGAAGAACACGATGTACTTCCACACCGCCGGCCTGAGGTTCCCCTACAAGAACATGCATTACACCATGGTTGCCGGCGGCAACGCCTTCTACGAGAAGCGCGGTCGCAACTGGCAGCCGCTGCCGGATGAATCCACGACCATGGTTGCCTCGGCGCAGCCGCGCGCGCCTGTGCCTGAAGCGCCGTTGCAGGTTGCCTACGCCGAGCCGGTGGTGAAGACCATTGTCCGTCCAGATCCGGCCAAGCAGGCCGCGGCGGTTCGCGCAGCCAAGACGACACGTGCCCCGGCCGAGCAGACCTATGTGACGGCTTCCGCGGCGCCCGCCAAGAGCGCCCGCATCGCCGCCAAGCAGACGGAGGTGGCGATGCAGGAGCCGATGGCCGAGCCCGATGCCTCGCGTTTCGGCGGCACGCTGAACGCCCGCTACATCACCTCGGTTCCATCGGCAACGCAGGAAGCGTCGATGGGCTTCCAGTCAACGCCTGAGAATACCGACGCTATCGGCGCGATGATTATCGACCAGACCCGGCCAGCGTCAGCTTACTGACGCCTAAAACAGTTTCCGAGCCCGCCATGGCAGCATGGCGGGCTCGGTGCGTATGCGCATGTTTCAAAGCGCGCGGAAAAATCCTAGATCAGTGCGATGTCGAAGCGAATCGCCGGTCCCGAGATCGAACGCCTGATCCAACTCCTGGCCAAGGTGCCGGGGCTAGGGCCTCGTTCGGCCAGGCGTGCGGCACTGCACCTCATCAAGAAGAAGGAGCAGCTTTTGTCGCCGCTCGCCGCCGCCATGGCTGAAGCCGCCGACAAGGTGCGCATCTGCACGACCTGCGGCAACGTCGATACCTCCGACCCTTGCATGATCTGCACCGATCCGCGCCGCGATGCCTCGACGCTGATCGTCGTCGAGGATGTCTCCGACCTCTGGGCGCTGGAGCGGGCGGCGGCCATGAATGTGCGCTACCACGTGCTCGGCGGCACGCTGTCGCCGCTCGACGGCATCGGCCCCGACCAGCTCAATGTCCGCTCGCTGGTCGACCGCGTCGCCGGCGGCGAGGTGAAGGAGGTGATCCTCGCCGTCAACGCCACGGTCGAGGGCCAGACGACGGCGCATTATCTCACCGACCAGCTCTCGGGTTTCGAGATCAAGGTCACCAGGCTTGCGCATGGCGTGCCGGTCGGCGGCGAACTCGACTATCTGGATGAGGGGACGCTGGCGGCGGCCTTGCGCTCGCGGACGGCGTTTTGACGCAGTTGGCGGGCAGGATGTGCGACATGAAAGCTTCGCATTCTTCGAGGTTTGCGCCAAACACCCCCCTCTGTCCTGCCGGACATCTCCCCCTCAAGGGGGGAGATCAGCAGCTTCTCGGGCGGCATTCTTCTTTCAACGCTGGTGGTTGGCGAAAACCGAAGCGACAGCCAATCTCCCCCCTTGAGGGGGAGATGTCCGGCAGGACAGAGGGGGGCGCGACAGAACGCGGATCTTTTGGATTGGCGCTCGTTGCGCTTCTCGCATCCCTCGTTGCCCTGCTTTTTGTAGCCCCCGCCTCCGCCGCCAAAATCGACGACCAGTTCCGCGCCTGGCTGAAAACCGATCTCTGGCCGCAAGCCCAGACCAAAGGCATCTCCAAATCCACTTTCGACGCCGCTTTCGACGGCGTGAAGCCGAACCTCAAATTGCCCGACCTCGTCCTGCCCGGCGAGAAACCCAAAACCCCGCAAAAACAGCATCAGGCCGAGTTCGGTTCGCCCGGCGCCTATTTCGCCGAAAAGACGGTGCGCGCCGTCACGTCAGGTGGGCGCACGCGCGAGGCGGCCAACGCCAGGACGCTGGCTGCGATCGAAAAGCGCTACGGTGTCCCGGGCGAGATACTGTTGGCGATCTGGGGCCGCGAGACCGGTTTCGGCGCGGCGAAAATGCCCTACGACGCCTTCGAGGTTCTCGGCACCAAGGCGTTCATGTCGACCAAGAAGGACTTCTTCCGCACCGAGGTACTGGCGGCGCTCGAGATCGTCGAGCATGGGTTGGCGCCGGTCGGCGCCATGAAATCGTCCTGGGCCGGCGCGCTCGGCCAGCCGCAATTCATGCCGACCTCGTTCCTGAAGCACGCCGTCGACTACGACGGTGATGGGCACCCGGACATCTGGAATTCGACGCCGGACGTGCTGGCCTCGATCGCCAACTATCTCGTCCACTATGGCTGGGTGAAGGGGCGTGGCTGGGGTTTCGAGGTGACGGTTCCGGAAAGCGTTTCCTGCTCGCTCGAAGGTCCCGACCAAGGCAAGAAGATCTCAGCCTGGGCGGCGATGGGAATCAGCCGCGTCGGCGGCAAAGCCTTTCCGGCCAACGAACTGAAGGCGGAAGGGTTCCTTTTGATGCCGGCCGGACGCAGCGGTCCGGCCTTCATCGCCACGACAAATTTCTTCGTGCTGAAGCAATACAACACCAGCGACCTCTACGCCCTGTTCATCGGCCATGGCGCTGACCGCATCGCCCATGGCGATGCTGATTTCGTCGGCAGCTGGGGTGCGGTCGGCGGCCTGCATCGTTCCGACATCGCCGCGCTGCAACGGGCGCTGGAGGCCAAGGGCTACGATGTCGGCAGCGCCGACGGTCTGCCCGGCTTCAAGACCCGCCGCTCGATCGGCTCCTGGCAGGAAAAGAACGGCCGCCCCGCCACCTGCTTCCCCGACGCCGATCTGGTCGCTGCCATCAAGTAACACCGAAAAGAGCAGATTTTTTCCCCATCGGCGGCTGCAATTGGCTCGCCCATGCTTCGACGCGCACAGCATATTCCGGTCCAGTATGCCGGCTCGCAAAAATGCCCGTTGCCGGTTGGAGGGCTGCCGGATAGGGTGTTGACCAACTGGAAAAAAATCAACACGGTATGGGGTCTAACGGTCGTCCTCCGGCCGCGAAAAAGATTACTGCAGCCCTGAGCCGGGAACTCGGGGTCAACAATCAACAAAACAGGGAACAATCATCATGATGATGGAAAAGTTTGCTCTACGTTCGCGCGTCTGGCTCGCAGGTGCTGCCATGTCCGCTCTGCTCATTGGCGTCGCGCCGGCCTTTGCCGTGACCCCCGCCGACACGCTGGTCGAAGGTTTTGCCATCGACGACATCATCTCCATGGATCCGGGCGAGGCGTTCGAACTGTCGACCGCCGAAGTCACCGGCAACACCTATGATCTGCTGGTCCGCCTCGACCTCAGCGACACCTCCAAGGTCAAGGGCGACCTTGCCGAGAGCTGGACCGTCTCCGACGACGGCCTGGTCTATACGTTCAAGCTCAAGCCCGGCCTAAAGTTCGCTTCGGGCAATCCACTGACGGCCGCCGATGTCGCCTATTCCTTCGAGCGCGCCATCAAGCTGGACAAGCCGCCGGCATTCATCATCAACCAGTTCGGCATCAGCGGCGACAATGTTGCCGACAAGGCCAAGGCCGTCGACGATACCACCTTCCAGTTCACCGTCGACAAGGCCTATGCGCCGAGCTTCGTGTTAAACTGCCTGTCGGCAACGGTCGCTTCGGTCGTCGACGCAAAGCTGGTCAAGGAACATGTCGCCGCGGTGACGCCGAGTGCCGACTACAAATGGGACAACGATTTCGGCAACGCCTTCCTGAAGACCGGTTATGCCGGCTCCGGCGCCTACAAGCTGCGCGAATGGCGGGCCAATGAGGTCGTCGTGCTGGAGCGCAACGACAATTACAATGGCGAGAAGGCCAAGCTCGCCCGCGTCATCTACCGCAACATGAAGGAAAGCTCGGCGCAGCGCCTGGCGCTCGAAGCAGGCGACATCGACGTTGCCCGCAACCTCGAGCCGAACGATCTCGACGCCATCGCCAAGAATGCCGATCTCACCACGACCAGCGCGCCGAAGGGCACGGTCTATTACATCAGTCTCAACCAGAAGAATCCGAACCTCGCCAAGCCCGAGGTTCGCCAGGCGTTCAAATATCTGGTCGACTACGATGCGCTGAGCACGACCATCCTCAAGGGCATTGGCGAGATTCACCAGACCTTCCTGCCCAAGGGCGTGCTGGGCGAACTGGACGAAAATCCGTTCAAGTTCGACGTCGCCAAGGCCAAGGAACTGCTGACCAAGGCCGGCCTGGCCGACGGCTTCAGCGTAACCATGGATGTACGCACGGGACAGCCGACCACCGGCATGGCGGAATCGATCCAGCAGACGCTTGGCCAGGCCGGCATCAAGCTGGAAATTATCCCCGGCGACGGCAAGCAGACGCTGACCAAATATCGCGCCCGCAATCATGACATCTATATCGGCCAGTGGGGCCAGGACTATTTCGATCCGAACTCCAACGCCCAGACCTTTGCCTCAAACCCGGACAATTCGGATGAAGGCAAGACCAAGACGCTGGCCTGGCGCAATGCCTGGGACATCCCGGACCTGACAAAGCAGACCGAAGCAGCCTTGCTGGAGAAGGATGCCGGCAAGCGCGCCGATATGTACAAGAGCCTTGAAAAGACGATCCTCGACACCAGCCCCTTCGTCATCATCCACCAGCAATTGGAAGTGGCAGGCCTGCGCAAAAACCTGAAAGGCTTTGCGCTCGGTCCGAGCTTCGACACCAACTTCGTCGGCCCGGTCTCCAAGGAATAGCGCCGGCGGACGCGCCCTGATGAGCGCGATTGAAAACCAGGCGACGGCGGGGCAGGGAAGCGCCCGCGCCGTCGCTATCTTGTTGGCGATCGGCCGCTTCCTGGTCATCGCCGTCACCACCTATCTCGGCCTGCTCGCGGTGACCTTTTTCATCGGCCGCGTCATCCCGATCGATCCGGTGCTGGCGGTGCTCGGCGACCGCGCACCGGCCAATGTCGTCGAGCGCACCCGCCGCGAGATGGGGCTCGATCTTCCGTTGATCGAGCAATTCTATATCTATCTCAAGCATGCGCTGAACGGTGATTTCGGCACCTCCGTGCTGACCACCAATCCTGTGATGACCGACATCCGCCGTGCCTTTCCGGCAACGATCGAACTGGCGACTTTGGGCACTCTGATAGGCTCGTTGATCGGCGTGCCGCTCGGCGTGCTGGCAGCGGTAAAACGCGGCAGTCTCATCGACCAGATCGTTCGCATTGTCGGCCTGATCGGCTATTCCGTGCCTATCTTCTGGATCGGGCTTTTGGGGCTTGTCCTGTTCTACGCCAAGCTCCAATGGGTGGCTTTTCCCGGCCGCCTCGACATCGTCTACGAGTACACATTCACACCGATCACCGGCTTCTACCTGCTCGACGCCGCGCTGCAGGGCCAGTGGGATGTCTTCTACGACGCTTACCGCCACATCATCCTGCCGGCAGGGCTGCTGGGCTATTTCTCGCTCGCCTATATCAGCCGAATGACGCGCTCCTTCATGCTGAATGAGCTGTCGCAGGAATACATCGTCGCCGCGCGCGCCAAGGGCCTGTCTGAAACGCGAATCATCTGGGGCCATGCGCTGCGCAACGCCGCGGTGCCGATGGTCACGGTGATCGCCCTGTCCTATGCCGGGCTGCTCGAAGGTTCGGTGCTGACCGAGACGGTGTTCTCCTGGCCCGGCATCGGCCTCTACATCACCAATTCGCTGCAGAACGCCGACATGAACGCCGTGCTCGGCGGCACCATCGTCATCGGTTCGGTGTTCATCGGCATCAATCTCCTGTCCGATGTTCTCTACAAGGTGCTCGATCCGAGGACGAAGACAGGATGAGCGCCGAAGCAATCCAAACGCGCCGCGATTGGCTGCTCAGCGATCGGCCGGCCTCGCGCATGCAGGCAAGGCTCGGCCGCGCCTATGTCGCCTGGCGGCGCTTTTCCGCCAACCGGCTGGCGTTTCTCGGCCTGCTCATCATCATCGCGCTGCTGCTGGTCGCCGCCTTTGCCGATGTGCTGGCGCCCTATTCGCCGACCATCGGCGATCTCAAGAATGCCCGGCTTTTGGCGCCGAGTGCGGCGCATTGGTTCGGCACCGACGATCTCGGCCGCGATATCTATTCGCGCATTCTTTTCGGCTCGCGCTGGACCCTCTACGTCGTCATTCTTGTCGCCGTCATCGCAGCCCCCATCGGCCTTTTGGTCGGCACCGTCGCCGGCTATGCCGGCGGCTGGACCGATGCCATTCTGATGCGCATTACCGACATCTTCCTCGCCTTTCCCAAGCTGATCCTGGCACTGGCCTTTGTCGCCGCCCTTGGTCCCGGGATCGAAAACGCGGTGCTGGCCATCGCCATCACCTCGTGGCCGCCTTACGCGCGAATTGCGCGGGCCGAGACGATGACCGTGCGCAATTCGGATTACATCAAGGCGGTGCAATTGATGGGCGCCTCTCCGTTCCGCATCGTGCTGCGCCACATCATGCCGCTCTGCATCTCTTCGCTCATCATCCGGGTGACGCTCGATATGGCCGGCATCATCCTCACCGCCGCCGGCCTCGGCTTCCTCGGCCTGGGCGCCCAGCCGCCGCTGCCGGAATGGGGCACCATGATCGCGTCCGGCCGCCGCTTCGTGCTCGACCAATGGTGGGTGGCCGGCGCGCCGGGCTTCGCCATCCTCATCGTCAGCCTCGGCTTCAACCTGCTTGGCGACGGCCTGCGCGATGCGCTCGATCCCCGGAGTGGCGACCAATGAGTGGTGACCAATGAGCGGTGCACTTCTCGATGTCGACGACCTGCGCGTCACCTTCCCGACTCGGACCGGCCTCATCCAGGCGGTGCGCGGCGTCACTTTTTCGCTTGGCCGAGAGCGGCTGGGCATTGTCGGTGAAAGCGGCTCCGGCAAGTCGCAGACCGGCCGCGCCATCATGGGCCTGACGCCGCCGCAGGCTCTGGTGTCGGCCAAGAAGCTCGCCCTCGACGGCATCGACCTTCTGGCCATACCGGCCCGTCAGCGCCGGGCGCTGCGCGGCAAACGCATCGCCATGATCCTGCAGGATCCGAAATATTCGCTCGACCCTGTGATGAGCATCGGCCGCCAGATCGTCGAGACGCTGCGCACGCATGAAAAGGTCTCCAAGGCCGAAGCGCGCGAGCGGGCGCTGGCCATGCTGGAAGCTGTGCAGATCCGCGATCCCTCGCGTGTCTTCGACCTGCATCCGCACGAGGTGTCCGGCGGGATGGGCCAGCGCGCCATGATCGCAATGATGCTGATCGCCGGACCGGAACTGATGATCGCCGACGAGCCGACCTCGGCGCTCGACGTCACCGTGCAGCTCGATGTGCTCGGCATCCTCGACCGCTTGGTCAGTGAGCGCGGCATGGGCCTGATCTTCATCTCGCACGACCTGCGGCTGGTCGCCTCCTTCTGCGACCGCGTCATCGTCATGTATGCCGGCAAGGTGGTCGAGCAGCTCAAGGCGTCGGAGCTGCGCGACGCCCAGCATCCCTACACGCGCGGCCTGCTCAACTGCATGCCCAGGATCGGTTACGAACGCCACCCGCTGCCGGTGCTCGACCGCAAGCCGGAGTGGGCGGCATGACGCCAGCCATTTCGATTGAAGGGCTGGAGGTGGTGTTCGACCGTTTTCGCGCGCTGAAAGGCGCGAACCTCGAGGTGAAGTCCGGCGAATCCTTCGGCCTGGTCGGCGAGAGCGGTTCCGGCAAGTCGACGCTGCTCAAAGCCATTGCCGGCCTGGTGCCTGTCGCATCCGGTACTATCACGGTCAATGGCAAGACGCTGGGAGCGCGCCGCGACAAGGCTTTTTATCGCGAAGTGCAGATGGTCTTCCAGGACCCCTATGGTTCGCTGCACCCGCGTCAGACCGTCGACCGCCTGCTACAGGAACCGCTCGCCATTCACGGCTTTGCCGATGGCGAGCAACGCATCCAGCGCGCCCTCGACGAGGTCGGATTAGGCAACGGTTTCCGTTTCCGCTACGCGCACCAGCTCTCCGGCGGTCAGCGTCAGCGCGTGGCGATCGCGCGGGCGCTCATCCTCGAACCGTCGATCCTGCTGCTCGACGAACCAACCTCGGCGCTCGACGCTTCGGTGCAGGCGGAAGTGCTCAACCTGCTGGAAGAGGTTCGCCGTCGGCGCAAGCTGACCTTCCTGATGGTCAGCCACGACCTCGCCATCATCACCCATATGTGCGAGCGCCTAATGGTGATGCAGAACGGCGAAGCGGTGGAAAATCTCACCGCGAGCCAGCTGATCGGGCATCGCGTAGAGAAGGATTATACGCGCAATCTGTTGAGGGCGAGCGAGGGGTTTGTGCGGACCGCTTGAATCTGGGGTTTCCTATGGCGGAATGGACGTTCGAAGACCCACCCAATGTCGCGGTGTTGTCGGACAGAAGCATATTTAAACGTGGTGACTGGATCGCATACGTTGTGCACGAAGGTGATGACGACGATAACCACAACGATGAGGGTGGCAGTTGGCAATTTCATAGCAACGACAAGCAAAATCGAGATGAACCCGAGATAATGCTCGTCAGCCTCCAGAATGTGGTTCAGCGGGATGAGAGCATCCTGGAATTGGCCGATTTGCCAAAAGGCTGGCATGCTTGGCGCAGTTCAAAATTGTCGCCCTGGCAGCGCGCTAAATCACTCCCTGTACCCTCCAACGACAACGAGTGATGCAGGAGGGCTAAGTCGAGCTTTGCGCCAGTTCGCCGTTCTCTGGAACAGATGGTTCGTCCCCCTGCTTAGGCTCCTTGATCCTGAACCACGTCACATAAAGCGCCGGCAGGAACAGCAGCGTGATCGCCGGCGATGATGCCGCCCATCATGGCGTATGCCATCGGGCCCCAGAACACTTCGCGCGCGATCGGGATCAGCGCCAGGCTGGCGGCCGCGGCCGTCAGCGCGATCGGCCGCATGCGGTGCTCGGTCGCTTCGCTACGGCTTCCCAGCGGTCTTGGCCCTCGGCCACCAGATCCTCGATCTGCACTATCAGGATCATCGAGTTGCGGATCAGGATGCCGATCAGCGTCAGGACGCCCAGAATGGCGACGAAGCCGAGCGGTGCGCCCCTCGGCACCAGGGCCGCGACCCCGCCGAACAGGCCGCGCGGCGCCCCCGCCACGACCAGGAACAGGCGCTGAAAACTTTGCAACTGGATCATCAGGATGGTCGCCATCACGAACAGCATCAGCGGCACCACCGCTGCGATCGGTCCCTGGCTTTTGGCGCTTTCCTCGACCGAGCCGGCGGTTGCAACGGAATAGCCGGGCGGCAGTTTGGCGATGAAGGCGTCGACCGACGGCTTCAATTCGTTGACGACGGTGGCCGGCAGCACGTCGCCAACGAGGCCTGCGCGAACGGTGATCGTCGGGATGCGGTTGCGCCGCCACACCGTCGGCTGTTCGAGGTCGTAGCGGAAGTCGCCACTGCCGCGAGCGGGATCGCTTCGCCGTTCCCGGTGACGGGTGAGCTGTCACGGACTGCCCCGTACGTGTATCGGTCGGCTGGTTAAGACCGGTCTGTCGAAGTGGCCCGCATCGATGACAGGCCCAATCGCCCGGCGGCGGTGCCGACTTGAGGAAAACGTGAAATAAGGTCAGAAGAGGCCTTGGCATTCATCTAACGAGAACGGGCGTCGGCCCGATGAGGGACGAAATGAAGAACGCAGCCATTTCCGAGCGCAAGAACCAGTCGATCTCGCGCGGCGTCGGCATGACGACGCAGATCTATGCCGACCGCGCCGAGAATTCGGAGATCTGGGATGTAGAAGGCCGCCGATACATCGATTTCTCCTCCGGTATCGCCGTCGTCAACACTGGCCACCGCCATCCCAGGGTGATCGAGGCGGTCAAGGCACAGCTCGACCGCTTCACCCATACCTGCCACCAGGTCGTGCCCTATGAGAGCTATGTGCGGCTGGCCGAACGGCTGAACGGCATGCTGCCCGGCAAGTTCGAGAAGAAGACCATCTTCGTCACCACGGGCGCTGAAGCCGTCGAGAACGCCATCAAGATCGCCCGCAACGCCACTGGCCGCCAAGCCGTCATCGCCTTTGCCGGCGGCTTCCACGGCCGCACCTTCATGGGCATGGCGCTGACCGGCAAGGTCGTGCCCTACAAGGTCGGCTTCGGCGCCATGCCGGGCGACGTCTACCACGCGCCCTTCCCGGTGCCGCTGCATGGCGTGTCGGTTGCCGATTCGCTTGCCGCGCTCGACAGACTTTTCAAGGCTGATGTCGATCCGGCTCGCGTTGCCGCCATCATCATCGAGCCGGTCCAGGGCGAGGGCGGCTTCTACGACGCGCCGCGCGAATTCCTGACGGCGCTGCGCAAGCTCTGCGACCAGCACGGCATGCTGCTGATCGCCGATGAGGTGCAGACCGGCTTTGCCCGCACCGGCAAGATGTTCGCCATGGATCATCATGAGGTCGCGGCCGACATTACCACCATGGCGAAGAGCCTGGCCGGCGGCTTCCCGCTGGCGGCGGTCACCGGCCGCGCCGAGATCATGGATGCGCCCGGTCCTGGCGGGCTCGGCGGCACCTATGGCGGCAGCCCGATCGGTGTCGCCGCAGCACACGCCGTGCTCGACGTAATCGAGGACGAAAAGCTGTGCGACCGCGCCAATACGCTGGGCGCCCGGCTGAAACAGCGGCTGCAGTCGATCCGCGACGATGTGCCCGAGATTGTCGACATCAGGGGTCTCGGCTTCATGAACGCGGTCGAGTTCAACGACGTCAAGAAGGGCCTGCCGTCGGCCGAGATCGCCAATGCGATCCGGCTGAAGGCGCTCGACAAGGGGCTGATCCTGCTGACCTGCGGCGTCTACGGCAACGTCATCCGTTTCCTGGCTCCGATCACCATCCAGGACAATGTCATGAACGAGGCGCTCGACATTCTGGAAAGCTCGATCCGCGAAGTCTGCGCTGCCTAGCGCAAACCCTACCTCCCCCTTGTGGGGAGGTCGGACCGCAGGTCCGGGTGGGGGGCCTCGCGCCGACCCCAACCCCGCTGCTTCGTAGCGACCCTCCCCACAAGGGGGAGGGTAAGTGCGTCTAGCCCGCAGCCCGTGCCGGCTCATCCTGCTGGAACGCTGCCAGTGCAGCCTTCAGCCCGTCAGGTCCCTCAGCAATCGTCTGCGCCATCGGCGAAAACCCGGCCCCGAGCATCTTGCGGCCCAGCATATGGTCGCCCGGCCTGTTGACGGATTCGATGCCGAGCAGCCGGCTTCCAGCATAGTGGTAGATCGAGAACTTGTTCTCAGCGAGGTCGCCCAGCACGACATGGCTGTCGCCGCCCGAGGTCAGCCCGACCATCTGCAGTTTCATGTCGCCGATGTCAGACCAGAACCACGGCACCGCCGCATAGGCGTCCGTATGGCCGGTGATCGTGCGTGCGGCAAGCCGCGCCTGGTCGGTGGCGTTCTGCACCGATTCCAGCCGCACGTCGCCGCCGGTCGACCAGTGGCGGTAGGAAGCGGCGTCGCCGATGGCCAGAATATCAGGCACTGAGGTGCGCATCTGTTGGTCGACGCGGATGCCATTGGCGACAGTCAGTCCGGCAGCCTGCGCAAGTTCGACATTCGGCACGGCGCCGATGCCGACGATGACCATGCGCGCGGGCAGCCTTTCGCCGGTGGAGGTGATGGCGGCGCAGACATGGCCGTTTTCGCCTTCCAACCTGGCAATGGTGGTGCCGGTGAGGATACGCACGCCAATCGCCTCCAGCCGCTGGCGGACATGGCTCGCCACCACCGGCGCTACCGCCCGGCCAAGCAGCCGGTCGACGGCCTCGACCACGATGACGTTGCGGCCGGCGGCCCTCAGCGTTGCCGCGATCTCCAGCCCGATGAAGCCGCCGCCGAGGATGACCACGTCTTCGCTTTGGGCGCTGAGCTGGCGGATCAGCCGCGCATCGGCGATCGAGCGCAGCGACAGCACGCCCGAGCGGGCGGCGCCCGGCCGCGGCAGGAGCCGCGGCCGCGAACCGGTGGCCAGGATGAGCCGGTCGAACGGCAGCACGCCGCCGCCTGCTATGTCCAGCTTGCGGCCTGCCGTATCGATGCTGTCGATTCGGACGCCCGGCCTGAAGTCGATGGCGCTGCCGGTGTAAAAGGCCTCGCCGCGCAAGGGTTGCGGCTTGGCATCGGCGTCCTTGATGAAGGTCTTCGACAGCGGTGGCTTGTGATAGGGCAGATCGGTTTCGTCGCCGATCAGGATGACCGGTCCGTCATGGCCTTCCTCGCGCAGGCTGGCGGCCGCTTGCACGCCCGCATGACCCGCACCGAGAATGACGACCCCGTTCTTCATCGCAAACCGAATTCCTGTTTCAAATCTGGAGCATGATGCCGAAAAGTGTGAAGCGGTTTTCGGACGACATCATGCTTTGATTGTGAGCCGTTCCGCCAGATGGCGATTGTCCGGGTCGCACCCGGAACGGTCGCTTGTCAATCGCGCCGTCTCTCATCTTGGCTGCTGGCTATACGATTTAAAGTTGACAGTCATAGTTTAGAATAATTCTAAACTGTTGTTTCAATTGAATTTTCTAAGGCTCACCAGTTGACTTCCGGCCTCGCCATCGTTTTATGGAGGCTCGCGCGTCAGCGCATCCCTTTGATGTTTGGGCCTTGAACCCGTTCGATTGGAGGCATTTGGTGTCTTTCTTCCGTGAGCCGCAGAGCGGCGCGGCATCTGTCGTGACCTATGGCATGCCTATGTCTTGGCACCGTTTGGCACGCGCGCCTTTTACCGAATTCCCTTTGAACTGGAGAATGATGATGACAGCGCGATATGGCGGCAGGCTGGCTGCGATCGGTGCCACGGCTATGTTGACGGCGGCGGTTTTCATCCTGCCGGCCAAAGCGGCGGAGATCAATGCCAAGGCGGTCATCAAGACCTATTCCGACATCGCGCTGGCCAAGTACGAGGATTCGCTGACCACGGCGCAGGCGCTCGACAAGGCTGTCGACGCGCTGCTTGCCAACCCGTCGGCGGACACGCTGAATGCCGCCCGCGATGCCTGGAAGGCGTCGCGCGTGCCCTACCAGCAGACCGAGGTCTACCGCTTCGGCAACAAGATCGTCGACGACTGGGAAGGCAAGGTGAACTCCTGGCCGCTGGACGAAGGGCTGATCGACTACGTCGCCAAGAGCTACGGCACCGAGTCCGACGCCAACGCGCTCTACACCGCCAATGTCATCGCCAACAAGGAAATCGACATCAACGGCAAGAAGGTCGACGCCTCCAGGCTGACGCCGGAATTCCTCTCCGGCACGCTGCAGGAGGCCGGCGGCATCGAGGCCAATGTCGCCACCGGTTATCACGCCATCGAATTCCTGCTCTGGGGCCAGGATTTGCACGGCACCGGCCCGGGCGCCGGCGAGCGTCCGTACACCGACTACGACCTCAAGAACTGCACCGGCGGCAATTGCGATCGCCGGGCCGAGTATCTGAAGTCGGCCAGCGATCTTCTGGTCTCCGACCTGCAGGAGATGGTCGGCAACTGGAAGGAAGACGGCGCCGCCCGCAAGAACCTCGTCGATGGCCAGCCGAACACCGCTATCTCGGTGATCTTCACCGGCATGGGCTCGCTGTCCTACGGCGAACTGGCCGGGGAGCGCATGAAACTCGGCCTGCTGCTGCACGATCCCGAAGAGGAGCACGACTGCTTCTCGGATAATACCTACAACTCGCATCTCTATGACGCTATCGGCATCCGCGCCGCCTATCTCGCCAGCTACACGCGCATCGACGGCACCGTCGTTTCAGGCCCGTCGGTGCACGATATGGTCAAGGCGGCCGATCCGGCGATCGACAAGGAACTGTCCGACAAGCTCGATGTCTCGGTCGCCAAGATGGAGGCGATCAAGGCGCGGGGAGTGGCCGGCGAGGCCTACGACCAGCAGATCGCCGAGGGCAACACCGAAGGCAATGCTACCGTGCAGGCGGCAATCGACGCGCTGGTCGACCAGACCAAGTCGATCGAACGCGCCGTCGGCGCGCTGAAGCTGAACAACATAGCCTTCGAGGGGTCCGACAGCCTCGACGCACCGGACAAGGTGTTCAAGTAGCCGCGAGCATGACCCCGAAAAGTGGAAGCCGGTTTTCGGAAAAGGTCATGCTCAACTAAGAAGTACCACCAGCCAAACGGCGCGGAGGGGCGCCGTCAGCCAGAGCCAATCCATGCTGATCTGCCATTGCAACATCATCACCGAAAAGGAGATTGAGCAGACGATCGTCGATCTGCTGGATCAGGACCCCTGGCAACTGATCGTGCCGGCGAAGGTCTATCACACGATGCAAAAGCGCGGTCGCTGTTGCGGCTGCTTCCCGAATGTGGTCGAAACGATCATTCGGGTCACCGAAAATTACCACGCCCGTTCGGAGGCGAGCGGCGTGGACATCGTTTCACACCTGGATCGCGTCAGAGGCCTGCGCGTCCAATATGGGAGCAGAATCCATGAAAGGCGAACCGCAGATCATCGAGCGGCTTAACGAGGCTCTGTTCCTGGAGCTTGGCGCCGTCAATCAATACTGGGTGCATTTCCGCCTGCTCGAAGATTGGGGATATGCCAAGCTGGCAAAGAAGGAACGCGCCGAATCGATCGAGGAGATGCACCATGCCGACCGGCTGGTGGCCCGTATCATCTTCCTCGAAGGGCATCCCAATTTGCAGTCCGTGGCGCCGTTGCGCATCGGCCAGAACGTCAAGGAAGTGCTCGAATCCGATCTCGCCGGCGAATATGACGCACGCACCGCCTACAAGCGTTCGCGCGAGATCTGCAACGAAGCCGGCGACTACGTGACGATGAAGCTGTTCGAGGAATTGCTGGCGGATGAGGAAGGTCACATCGACTTCCTCGAGACGCAGCTCGACCTCCTTGCCTCGATCGGTGAGGAAAAATACGGCCAGCTCAACGCCGCATCGGCGGACGAGGCGGAATAGGACCATGCAGGAATGCGGCGCCCCCTAGATATTCTGCGCCGCTTGGGGCGGGCTAACGGCCCGCTGCTCCTCAAAAACCCGCGATGCCAGGCGTTTCGTGGGCTTTCGGTTGTAATCCTGGCGGCAATTTTGGCCCCGGCCCTGGCCGGATCGTCGGAACCGGTCGGCCTCGCCACGAGCCGCACCGACCTGACGCCGAAGGACCGGTCCCGCGTCCTTGCCGTTACCAGGCCAACCCATGATTTCTCCAAGCCCGAATCCTTCGAAACGATGCAAGGCGGCGCCGGCACGTCGCGCAAGCAGGTCGACCGCGACGCCTTCTCGCAACCGTCTGAAAACATTACCTTCGAGGAACAGGGCAATTTCAAGCTCGGCAATGCGCTTTTCCGCAAGAACTGGGTGTCGTCGCCATCCTCGACCCAGGCCTCGGACGGTCTCGGACCCCTGTTCAACGAGCGCGCCTGCCAGAATTGCCATTTGAAGGATGGCCGCGGCCGCCCGCCGGCCGCCGACAGCCGCACCACGTCGATGTTCCTGCGGCTGGCGCGCGATGCGAGCACGGCCGAGGAAAAGGCCGAGATCGCCGCGCACAAGGTGCTGAACTTCCCCGATCCGGTCTACGGCACGCAGTTGCAGGAACTGGCGGTGCCCGGCCTCAAGGGCGAAGGCCGCATGTATGTCCATTATCGCGAGGAAAAGGTCACGCTCGGCGACGGCAGCGTGGTTTGGCTGCGCAAGCCGAGCTATTCGGTCGACGGGCTTGGCTACGGCCCGCTTGACTCGCGCACCACGCTGTCGCCGCGCCTGACGCCGCCAATGATCGGCCTTGGCCTGATCGAACAGATCGCGCCGGCCGACATCCTTGCCCATGCCGATCCCGGCGACCGCGACGGCATTTCCGGCAAGCCCAACATGGTGCGTGACCTCAGCAGTGGGCAACTGACGCTTGGCCGCTTCGGTTGGAAGGCCCAGACCGCGTCGATCCGCCAGCAGGCGGCGGACGCCTTTGCCGGCGATATCGGCATTTCGACGCCGGAAGAGCCCAGTCACTGGGGCGATTGCACCGCGGCTGAAAAGGCCTGCCTCGACATGCCGAACGGCGTGCAGAAGCGGCTTGGCCCGATCGAGGCGCCACCACCGGTGATGGACCTCGTCACCTTCTATTCGCAGAACCTTGCGGTGCCGGCGCGGCGCGATGTCGGCGCACCCGCCGTGCTCGCCGGCAAGAAGCTGTTCTACGAGATGGGCTGCATTGCCTGCCATACGCCGAAATTCGTCACCATGCGCGGGAACAAGGCGCAGGCGTTCCAACTGATCTGGCCCTATTCCGACTTTCTGCTGCACGACATGGGGCCTGGCCTTGCCGACGGCCAGGCGGTGGGCGATGCCACGGGCAGTGAATGGCGCACCCCGCCGCTATGGGGCATCGGCCTGACAAAGACCGTCAACGGCAACGCTTTCTTCCTGCATGACGGGCGTGCGCGCACGCTTACCGAAGCGA
This sequence comes from Mesorhizobium sp. M1143, assembly GCF_040318435.1. NCBI lineage: Bacteria > Pseudomonadati > Pseudomonadota > Alphaproteobacteria > Hyphomicrobiales > Phyllobacteriaceae > Mesorhizobium > Mesorhizobium sp. M1143. Next base: position 211,840 of record NZ_JAMYMJ010000002.1, read on the forward strand.
TCCTGTGGCATGGTGGCGAGGGGCAGAAGGCGCGCGATCGCTTTGCCGCCGCCAATACGGCCGACCGCGATGCTCTCATCAAATTCCTGGAGTCATTCTGATGCTCAAGCGGGTTTTGCCTGTTCTACTCCTCCCATTGGCTCTGTTCGGTGCGTCCCCGGCATCGGCCTCGGTGAAAGCCTCCGACGTGATCCAAAGAGCGATCGACGGATTTGTCCGCCCCGCCTATGCCAGCCTGCATGGCCATGCCGGCACCTTGGCGAAGGCCATGGACGCGCTCTGCCAGGCGCCGTCGCAGGGCAACCTCGATGCCGCGCATGCCGGATTCTCGGCCACGGTCGCAGCCTGGTCGTCGGCTGAAATCATCGGCTTCGGGCCAATCAAGGAGAACAACCGGCTGGAGCGCATGCTCTACTGGCCGGACCGAAAGAGCATCGGCCTGAAGCAGGTGCAGGCGGCGCTGGCCGGCAAGGATCCGACCGCCACCGATCCGGCGCAGCTGGCGGGCAAGAGTGTCGCGATGCAGGGATTAGGGGCGCTTGAGTTCGTGCTTTACGGCGACGGCGCCGAGACGCTCGTCGGCAAGGACGAGCCCTATCGCTGCGCCTATGGCGCGGCAGTCGCCAAGAACATCGAGACCATGGCGGCCGATGTCGACGCGGCCTGGAAAAAACCGGACGGTTTTGCAGCCTTGTGGGCTAATCCTGGACCCGACAATGCGCTTTACCGCGACGGCACCGAAGCGGTGACCGAACTGGTCGGCGTCTTCATCAACGAGCTGGAAATGGTCCGCGACGTGCGCCTCAAAGGTTTTCTCGGCGCCAAACCGCAGGGTGACAAGCCGAGGCAAGCGATCTACTGGCGCTCGCAAAACACCGGCCTTTCATTAGCCGGCAATCTCTCCGGCATTGATGCGCTGTTCCAGGCCTCGAAGCTCGGCGACGCGCTGCCCGAGGATAGCAGATGGATGGCGGAATCCATCCATATCCAGCTCATCAATGGCGTTGCCACTGCCAAATCCATCCAGGGTCGGATCGACAAGACGCTCGCCGATCCCGCGGAGCGCGGAAAACTCGAACATTTCGCGCTGATCACCTCCAGCCTGTCGGGCTTGATCGGCACCCGGCTAACCGCCGAGTTCGGCCTGACCGCCGGCTTTTCGTCACTGGACGGGGACTGACCAATGGTTGCGACACGCACGCCGCTGATGGACCGCCGCGATTTTCTCAGAGCTGCCGGCGCCGGCTTCGTCGCGTCAATGGCGCCGCGGGCCTGGGCGGACACGCTTGCCGCCGATGCCGTCTTTGCCACCGCCTTCGTCAAGCGCGACGGCAGCTTTGGCGCCGCTGTGTTGTCGGAAGCCGGAAAAGTATTGCATGCGATCGACCTGCCCGACCGTGGCCACGACGTCACCTTCGATCCGGTCTCGAAGCGCTCCGTGGTCTTCGCCCGGCAACCCGGCACCTTCGCCGTGGTCTTCGACCATGCCGGCCGCGAGCCGCCGCTGACCATCGCCAGCATCACCGGTCGGCATTTCTTCGGCCACGGTGTGTTTTCCACCGACGGCGCGCTGCTTTACGCCACCGAAAACAATTTCGACAATGCCGCCGGCGTCGTCGGGATCTACGACGCACGGGCCAAGTTCAGCCGCATCGGCGAGTTTCCGACCTATGGCATGGGGCCGCATGAGCTCTTGCTGGTCGGAGACGGCCGGACGATCGCCATCGCCAATGGCGGCATCGAGACCCATCCCGACTATGGCCGCGCCGAGCTCAACATCGCCACCATGAAGCCGTCCTATGTGCTGGTCGATCGCACAACCGGCGATCTCATCGAAAAGCACGAACTGCCGCCGGCTCTGCACCAGCTGTCGATTCGCCACATGGATGCCGACCCCACAGGCACCATCTGGTTCGGCTGCCAGTACCGCGGGCCGGGCACCGAGCGGCCACCGCTGGTCGGCCGCGCCACGCGCGGCAAGGGGCTGCAGCTGCTCGACATGCCGCAGGACGTGCTATCCGGCTTCCGGAATTACATCGGCTCGGTCGCCGCCAACCCGATTGCCGGCACGGTCGCGGTGTCTTCGCCGGAAGGCAATTCGCTGGCCGTCATCGACGCCGCCAGCGGCAAGATCGTCGCCACCAAGGCGCTGGTCGAGGTCTGCGGCCTGGCGCCCGACGGCCCGGGCTTCATGGCAACCACGGGTGCCGGCGAAATCATCGAAGGCAGCGGCGCGACGCGCTCCGAGCCCGACTATGTCTGGGACAACCACATGCTGCGCATCGCGCCGGCGGCGTAAGCCGTCCGGCCTGCACCGAAGCGAAGCCACTTAACAATTTACGCGCTGGCTCTTGCGGCGGCGCGCCGTGGCGGGCAGAGGGAGACTGTTTTTCGAACCGGTCGCCCATGAAACTGCTCGCCATCGACTGTGCCGCCAATCTCTGCGCCGCTTGCGTCTATGACGCATCGGGCGGCAGAGAACTTGGCCGCTCGGTACTCGATCTCGGCAAAGGCCATGCCGAACACCTGATGGCTGTCATTGACGAAGCGCTGAAAGCGGACGGCACCGATTATGCCGGCCTTGGCGCCGTTGCGGTTTCCATCGGTCCGGGTTCCTTCACCGGCCTGCGGGTGGGCGTCTCGGCGGCGCGCGGCCTGGCGCTGGCGCTGAAGATCCCGGCGATCGGGGTAACGACACTGGAGGCGCTGGCGGCCGAGGCGAGGGCGGCATTTCCCGGCCGCCCGGTCCTGGCCGCTCTCGATGCCGGCCGCGAGGAAATCCATGCCGCGCTTTACGATGCGGAAGCGATTTTGCGCTATGGTCCGGCGGTGACCACACTTGCGCAAGCCGCGGGAATGGCGGCGGACAATCGTCCGGTGCTTGCCGGCACGGCCGCCGTGCAGATCGCAGCCGCGGCCGGTCGCGATTTCGATATCGGCCCGACGGCTGCCACCGCCGACATTGCCGTCTACGCCCGGCTCGCCGCTGCAAAAGGCGAGGGCGACAAGCCGAAGCCACTCTATCTGCGCGGCGCCGATGCCAAGGCGCAGGCCGGGTTCATCCTGTTGAGGCAGGAAAAGTGATGCGCATCCCTTTCCTCCAGCCGCGCCGCAGGGACTATGCGCTCGAGCCGCTGACCATCGCCGACAGCCCGGCAGCGTCGGTGCTGCACCGCGAGGATTTCGTCCGGCCCTGGACCGATGGCGAGTTCGCCGCGTTGCTCGAACAGGAAACGGTGTTCGGCTATGCCGCGCGCGAAATCGGCCAGGGCGCCAAGCCGCCGGTCGGCTTCGTGCTGGCCAGGCTTGCAGCCGGCGAGGGCGAGATTCTGACCGTGGCGGTGGCGCGCTCGCATCGCCGCCAGGGGCTCGGCTGGCAATTGATGGACGCCGTACTGCGCGAATTGCATGCGCAGCGCGCCGAGGCGCTGTTCCTTGAGGTCGACGAGACCAATGTCGCTGCCATCGCCCTCTACCGGCGGCTGGGCTTCCGCCAGGTCGGCCACCGCGCCAATTATTACCGCTCTACCGAACACGGTCCTACCGGCGCGCTTGTCATGCGCCGCGATCTTCGCTAGCCAAAGTTTTGGGGCAGGGCCAAGCTGCATGATCGGAAAAATCAGGATTTTCCTGGCGCTGGGCCTCGTTGTCGTCGGTTCGCTGGTCCTTGTGCCTTTGCAGCTGCTGTCGATGAAGACTGGAATCTGGCGTGAGACGGTCATTCTGAAGGCCTGGCACAGCCTCATCGTCCGGACGCTCGGCCTGCGCATCCATGTCAAAGGTGCGCTGTCCAGCCAGCGCCCGCTGCTGGTCGCCTCGAACCATATCTCCTGGACCGACATCATGGTGCTGGGCTCCTTTGCCGATGTGACCTTCATCGCTCGGGCGGACATGGAGGGATGGCCGCTGATCGGCTGGCTGTCGAAACTGCAGCGTACGGTCTTCATCGAACGCGAGCGTAAGCGGACAGCTGGCGACCAGGCCAGCGAGATCGCCAGCCGCATGGCCAAGGGCGACGCCATGGTGCTGTTTGCCGAGGGCTCTACCGGCGACGGCAACACCATCCTGCCGTTCAAGAGCACCTTGTTCGGCGCCGCCTCGATGGCGATTTCGGAAGGCGCGGCCGAGCAGGTCTTCATCCAGCCGCTGGCGATTGCCTACACGCGGGTGCACGGCGTGCCTCTCGGCCGTCGCCACCGGCCGCTCGCTGCCTGGATCGGCGATCAGGACCTGATGCCGCATCTCAAGGTGCTGATGGCCGAAGGCGCCATTGACGTCGAGGTGCATTTCGGCGAGCCCATCGCCTTTTCCAAGGGCTCGAACCGCAAGGAAACGTCGAGGCTGATGGAGAGCCAGGTGCGCGCCATGATGCAGGCCGCGCTCGCCGATCCCCGACCGAGCCGCTAGCGAAGGCCGAGCGCCTACAGGCCGATGCCCGAGAATCGTCTGTTTTTTGTCACGGAAAGGCGTTAGAAGCCGCCGGATGGATTTGAACACGATAGAGCGGAACGAAACCGACAGCGCCTCGCAAAGCGCTGCTGCGGCGTCCGCCCCGGCCAAAAAGGTCTTCGTCAAGACCTATGGCTGCCAGATGAATGTCTATGACTCACAGCGCATGACCGATGCGCTGGCCGCCGACGGCTACACCGCGACCGATGTCATCGCCGACGCCGACCTGGTGCTGCTCAACACCTGCCATATCAGGGAGAAGGCGGCGGAAAAGGTCTATTCTGAGCTCGGCCGCATCCGCGACATGAAGGCTGAACGCGCAGCAGTTGGGCGCGAAATGCTGATCGGCGTCGCCGGTTGCGTCGCGCAGGCCGAAGGCGCGGAAATCATCCGCCGTTCGCCTGCTGTCGATCTGGTCATCGGCCCGCAGACCTATCACCGGCTGCCCGATGTGCTGGCCCGGGTGCGTGGCGGCGAGAAGATCGTCGAGACCGAATACGCCATCGAGGACAAGTTCGAGCATCTGCCGAAGCCGAAGCGTGCCGAAATGATCAAGCGCGGCGTCACCGCCTTCCTCACGGTACAGGAAGGCTGCGACAAATTCTGCACCTTCTGCGTCGTGCCCTATACCAGGGGCTCGGAAGTGTCGCGGCCGGTGGCGCAGATCGTCGCCGAAGCCGAGCGGCTGGCCGATGCCGGTGTGCGCGAGGTGACGCTGCTGGGGCAGAACGTCAATGCATGGCACGGCAAGGGTGAGGATGGCATGGAATGGGGGCTTGGTCGCCTGCTGTTCCGGCTGGCCGAAATTCCCGGCCTGGCGCGGCTGCGCTACACCACCAGCCATCCGCGCGACATGGACGACGAATTGATCGCTGCCCATCGCGATCTCCCGGCTTTGATGCCTTATCTGCACCTGCCGGTGCAATCCGGGTCAGACCGCATCCTCAAGGCGATGAACCGCAGGCACACGGCCAAGGACTATCTGGCGCTGCTCGAGCGCATCCGCGCTGCACGCGGCGACATCGCGCTGTCCGGTGACTTCATCGTCGGCTTCCCCGGCGAAACCGAGGCGGATTTCGAGGCCACGATGGGTCTGGTGCGCCAGGTGAACTACGCCTCGGCCTTCTCGTTCAAATATTCGCCGCGTCCCGGCACGCCGGGCGCCGATATGCCCGATCACGTGCCGGAAGCGGTCAAGGATGAACGTTTGCAACAGCTGCAGGCATTGTTGCTCAAGCAGCAGCAGGATTTCGGCCTGGGCCTGGTCGGCAGCACCATCGACACGCTGATCGAGAAGCCCGGCCGTCAGGCCGGCCAGAAGGTCGGCCGCTCGCCCTGGCTGCAGCCGGTTATTGTTGATGAAAAGGCCGCCGAAATCGGTGACATTATCCGGGTGCGAATCACGAAGACGGGCTACAATAGCCTGTTCGCCGAGTTGGCTTGATGGCCTCGGCAGATGAGGAGAGACGGTTGAGCGCTGCTGAAGTGAAGACTCTGCCCCAGAACCAGACATCCGGGGCCTCTGACATGGCGCACATCGTTCTGACTTTCGACAACAACAAGCTTGCCAGCGCCCTGTACGGTCAGTTCGACGAGAATTTGGCCCGGCTTGAGCAGAAGCTCGGCGTCGATATCCGCTCGCGCGGCAACCAGTTGACCATCAAGGGCTCGGCCTCGGCGGCCGAACAGGCGCGCCGCGCACTCGACAATCTCTACGGCATTCTCCAGAAGGGCACCGACATCGGCCAGTCCGACGTCGATGGCGCCGTGCGCATGGCGATTGCCGCCGACGACCAGCTGACGCTGCCGACGCTTGAACGCAAGGGCAAGGTTTCGGCCGCCCAGATCTCCACCCGCAAGAAGACGATCTATGCCCGTTCGCTCAACCAGGACGCCTATATGCGGGCACTGGAGCGTTCGGAACTTGTCTTCGGCATTGGCCCGGCCGGCACCGGCAAGACCTATCTGGCGGTGGCGCATGCGGCGATGCTGCTCGAACGCGGCATGGTCGAGCGCATCATCCTGTCACGCCCAGCGGTCGAGGCCGGCGAGCGGCTGGGTTTTCTGCCCGGCGATATGAAGGAAAAGGTCGATCCGTACCTGCGGCCCCTCTATGACGCGCTCTACGACATGATGCCGGCCGACAAGGTCGAGCGTGCTATCGCTGCCGAGGTCATCGAAATCGCGCCGCTGGCCTTCATGCGCGGCCGCACGCTGGCGCATGCCGCCGTCATCCTCGACGAGGCGCAGAACACCACGCCGATGCAGATGAAGATGTTTTTGACCCGCCTCGGCGAGAATTCGCGCATGATCGTCACCGGCGATCCGACTCAGATCGATCTGCCTCCAAGCACCAAGTCGGGCCTCGTCGAAGCCTTGCGTGTCCTTGACGGCGTGGCCGGCGCGGTAACCGTGCGCTTCAACGATGTCGACGTTGTGCGCCACCCGCTGGTGGCCGAAATCGTCAGGGCCTATGACCGCGACGCCAAGCTGGCGCGCGGCCTCGGCGCCGAGAGCTGATGCGACGATGCGGGCTCATGCCTGAAGACATAAGACCTGGCGGCGGGGATAGTTCGGTTCCCGTCGAGATCGATATGTCGGTCGGGGCCGGCGACTGGCCCGATGAGGCGGCGCTGACGCGTCTGGTCGATCGCGCCGTGTCGGCTGCCTTTGCCGAAACCGCTGCTGCCGGTCCTTCCGAACTCAGCATCGTCTTTTCCGACGATGCCCATATCCGTACCCTCAATGCCGGCTGGCGCGGCAAGGACAAGGCGACCAACGTCTTGTCTTTCCCTGTTTTTCCGTTCCCCAGGGGTGGCAAGCTGCCGCCCATGCTGGGTGACATCGTGCTGGCCGCCGAGACGGTGGCGCGCGAAGCAGCCCTGGAAGACAAGCCCTTCGAGAACCATATCACCCATCTCGTCATCCACGGCCTGCTGCATTTGCTGGGCTACGATCACGAGACCGATGCAGAGGCCGAGGAGATGGAAGCCATCGAGCGCTCAGCGCTCGCAAGGCTTGCCATTCCCGATCCCTACACGTAATGACAAAAGACCAATTGACCGGACGACGATGAACGACAAACCAGAAACTGCCGCCCGCCCCGAGGCTGGCAGTGCGACAAAGCCTTCCGATACGACGGAAGAGGGATCGAGTCCGAGTCCCAGTTCCGGCAGCCCCGCTTCTGGTAGTATTCCCAGCGAGCCATCGCCTGCCGGTCCGTCCCTGTTCGACCGCATCTTGGGCCTTTTCAGGCAGCGGAACGGCACCAGCCTGCGCGAGGAAATCGCCGGCGCGCTTGCCGAAACGACCAGCGATGCCGGGTCTTTCTCGCCCGGCGAACGCGCCATGCTCAACAACATATTGCGCCTGCGCGAGGTACGCGTCGAGGACGTCATGGTGCCGCGCGCCGATATTGAGGCCGTCGAGATCACCACGACGTTGGGCGATCTGCTCGGTCTGTTCGAGCAGTCCGGCCATTCCCGCATGCCGGTCTATTCCGAGACGCTCGACGATCCGCGCGGCATGGTTCACATCCGCGACGTGCTAGCCCACATCACCAAGGTTGCCCGTGTCAAGAAGGGCAGAACATCCAGGAAGACGCCGGCAACGACGCTTCTCGACCTCGCCCAGGTCGATCTCGGCCGCACCATCGGCGACCTCAATCTGATCCGCCCGGTGCTTTTCGTGCCGCCATCGATGCTTGCCTCCGACCTGATGGGTCATATGCAGACGACGCGAACCCAGATGGCGCTGGTCATCGACGAATATGGCGGCACCGATGGTCTCGCCTCGCTGGAAGACATCGTCGAGATGGTCGTCGGCGATATCGAGGACGAGCATGACGAGGACGAGCCGCTGATCACCCAGACCGGCGAGGGCGTATTCGTCGTCGACGGCAAGGCCGAGATCGACGAGGTCGCCAAGATGATCGGCGAGGACTTTACCGCCGGCGAGCATGGCGAGTATGTCGACACGATCGGCGGCATGATCTTCAACACGCTGGGCCGCGTGCCCGCGCGTGGTGAGGTTGTGCAAGCCATCCCCGGCTTCGAATTCCACGTGCTCGACGCCGATCCGCGCCGCGTCAAGCGGGTGCGCATCGTCCAGAACCAGAAGGGCGAGCGTCGCCGCCGCGCTACCGCTCGCACTGAGCAGGCCTAGAGCAGAACGTCGCTCGGTACATGACGATCGACGATCCCTTCAAGCACTCAACCTTTGGCTCCGGTGTCTTCTACAAGGACCCGCGAGCCGCATTGAAATGGCTCGAAACGGCCTTCGGCTTCGAGCCGAGCATGGTGGTCAGCGATGCCGACGGACGGCTGGTCCATGCCGAAATGCGTTTTGGCGATGGCTATATCATCGTCGATTCCGAATGGGCCGATCATATTGCCAGTCCGGTAAGCGTCGGCGGCAAGAACACTCAGTCGGTCTGTGTGCGTCTGAAAGACGGCCTGGACGTGCATTGTGAGCGGGCAATGGCGGCTGGAGCCCAAATCGTCGAGGAGCCTGCCGACCATTTCTACGGCGAACGGCAGTATCGGGCGCGCGACCCCGAAGGCCACTCTGGACCTTCTCCCAGACCTTGCGCACCGTGCCGCGCGAGGAGGCCGAGCAACTGAGCGGGCTAACCATCGAGGGATGGCACCGATAGCGCAGCGATCGGCCGGTTCGCGTTTCAATAAATCTGATAAATCTTGGCTCTTGATTCGCGCGACCTGGGAAGTCTGTATGGAGCGCCTTGCCGGCCGGATAATTCTGCTTTGGGGCTGGCGGCGCGCGCTGGTGGCGTTTCTTGCCGGGGCGCTGGCGGTGCTCGCCCAGGCGCCTTACGATTTCTTCGCCGTCTGTTTCGTCTCGTTTCCACTGCTGGTCTGGCTGCTCGACGGCGCCACCGGCGAGGCTTCCGACGGCTGGCTCAGGCGCCTGCGGCCGGCCTTTGCCATTGGCTGGTGGTTCGGCTTCGGCTATTTCCTCGCCGGCCTGTGGTGGATCGGTGAGGCGCTTCTGGTCGAGGCCGACAGTTTCGCCTGGGCCTTACCCTTCGCGGTCGTCGGCATTCCTTTGGCGCTGGCATTTTTCTACGGCTTCGCCACCGTCGTCGCGCGGCTGTTATGGACCAACGACATTGGCCGCATTGCCGCCCTTGCCTTTGCTTTTGGCCTGACGGAATGGCTGCGCGGCTTCCTGTTCACCGGCTTTCCCTGGAATGCCGTCGGGTATGCGGCGATGCCCGTGCCGCTGTTGATGCAAAGCGTGTCGGTGACCGGCATGGTCGGCATGAACGCGCTGGCGGTCTTTGTCTTCGCCATGCCGGCCTTGCTTGCAGCACGCCGGCATGTCCGTCTCGGTGTGGTCCTGCTTGCCATTCTCGTCGCCGCCCATGCCGGCTTCGGCTATGTCAGGCTCGCGACCCCCGACAAGCCGGCAACCCGCACTCTCGATGTCCGTATCGTGCAACCGGATGTCGACCTCAGCGAAAAATGGGACGCCTCGGTGCGCGACCGCATCTTCGCCACGATGATGGGCCTGTCGGCCGCAGCGCCCGATCCCGGTCATGACAAACCGCAACTTATCCTGTGGCCGGAGACCTCGGTACCGTTCCTGTTCACCGAGCGTCCGGACGCGCTGACCGCGCTCGGCGACATGCTGCAGCCTGGTCAGATGCTGATTGCCGGCGTCGTGCGCGAGGAGCGCGGATCCGGGGCGGATGCCGACAGCCGCTACTACAATTCGGTGGTGGCGATCGACGACAAGGGTGAAATCGCTGATGCCGTCGACAAGGTCCATCTGGTGCCGTTCGGCGAGTATCTGCCGTTTTCCGGTCTGCTCAGCCGCTTCGGCATCGGACAGTTCGTCGCCGGGCCGATGAACTTCGCCGCCGGCAACGAGCGCCATCCGATCGCTCTGCCCGGCGGCATCAGCGCCTTGCCGTTTATTTGCTACGAGGTGATCTTTCCTGATCTGGTGGCTGTTGACGCAACGTCATCCCAGCTTATTGTAAACGTCACCAACGACGCATGGTTCGGCGACACGCCCGGGCCGTACCAGCATTTCAGGCAGGCTCAGATTCGCGCGGTGGAAAACGGATTGCCGCTGTTGCGCGCCGCCAACAACGGCATTTCCGCCGTTGTCGATACGCGCGGACGCATCGTCGACGCATTGGCGGTCGATGCACGTGGCGCCATCGACGTGCGGGTGCCGATCTCCGGCCAAGCCTTCATCTCCGCCGCGGGGCGGCGCATTAACGGAATGCTGATCATGTTGGTGTTTGCCGCAATCGCCCTCAGCTTGAACGTAAGGCAACGGCTACGGGTGAATTGACAGTCGACACATTAGAAACTCATACTGTTACCGCCTAATTTTCTCGAAGTCGGTTGGTGTTTCTGTTGGGGCAGTTGGCTCCGGCTTCGTTTGGGCGAGAAAAATAGAAAAGGCCGGAAAAATTCGGCGAGGAAAAAATGACAGAAGAAAACAAGAAGAAACCGAATCCGATCGACATCCATGTCGGAAGTCGCGTCCGCCTTCGGCGCAATATGCTTGGAATGAGCCAGGAAAAGCTCGGTGAAAATCTCGGTATTACGTTCCAGCAGATCCAAAAATATGAAAAAGGAACGAACCGCGTCGGCGCCAGCCGTCTGCAGGCAATAGCCTCGATACTCAGCGTGCCTGTCGCCTTCTTTTTCGAGGATGCGCCAGGGCAGGAGCCGGTGGGTAATAGAGGATTTGCCGAGGACACTTCGATGGCTTTCGCCGTCGAATTCTGCGGCAGTCCGGAAGGGCTTCAGCTCAACCGCGCGTTCGTCAAGATCGCGGATGTGAAGGTGCGCCGCCGGATTATCGACCTTGTGAAGTCCCTTTCTGCCGAAGATGCCGAGTGATTCGGTGGGTCGATTGACCCATTGGCCCCAGTAATCCCCCGGGCCCGAGTAGCCCAGGGGCTCGACTGCCGGCGGAGCCAAGCCGCCGGTGGTACAAGATATATTGCTGCGACACTCATGCCAGAACCGCGGCACCGCTTGACGAGCGGCGCCCGGCACCGTTAACACGTGGCGCGCCAAAATCGGCAGCCCTGCCGATCGTTTTTTCAAGAGGGGACACCCGTGACGCGGCAGAACTACTTCTTCACCTCGGAATCCGTGGCCGAGGGTCATCCCGATAAAGTCTGTGACCGCATCTCGGACGAGATCGTAGATCTGGTCTATCGCGAGGCCAAGAAGACCGGCATGGACCCATGGAAAGTCCGCGTCGCCTGCGAGACGCTCGCAACCACCAACCGCGTCGTCATCGCCGGCGAAGTAAGGGTTCCCGATACTCTGCTGAAGCGGGACAAAGCCGGCAACATCCTCAAGGACGCCGCCGGGCATTCGGTCGTCAACCCGGCCAAGTTCAAGTCGGTCGCCCGCAAGGCGATCCGCGAAATCGGCTACGAGCAGGCCGGCTTCCACTGGAAGACGGCAAAGATCGAGGTTCTGCTGCACGGCCAGTCGCCCGACATCGGCCAGGGAGTCGACAACGCCGCCGACCGCCAGGGCGAAGAGGGTGCCGGCGACCAGGGCATCATGTTCGGCTATGCATGCCGCGAGACCCCGGACCTGATGCCGGCGCCGATCTATTACAGCCACAAGATTCTCGAACTGCTCGCCGCTGCCCGTCACGAAAACAACGGCGAAGCCGGCAAGCTCGGGCCTGACGCCAAGAGCCAGGTCACCGTTCGCTATGTCGATGGCAAGGCCGCCGAAGCGACTCAGATCGTGCTATCGACGCAGCATCTCGACGCGACCTGGGATTCCAAGAAGGTCCGCAAGGTCGTTGAGCCTTACATCCGTGAGGCGCTCGGCGACCTCAAGATCGCCGACGATTGCATGTGGTACATCAACCCGACCGGCAAGTTCGTCATCGGTGGGCCGGACGGCGACGCCGGCCTGACCGGCCGCAAGATCATCGTCGACACCTACGGTGGTGCTGCCCCGCACGGCGGCGGCGCCTTCTCCGGCAAGGACACCACCAAGGTCGACCGCTCCGCCGCCTACGCGGCGCGCTATCTCGCCAAAAATGTGGTGGCGGCCAAGCTCGCCGACCGCTGCACCATCCAGCTGTCCTACGCCATCGGCGTTGCTCAGCCGCTGTCGGTCTATGTCGACCTGCACGGCACCGGCAAGGTCGACGAGGCCAAGCTCGAGGAAGCGCTGCGCACGGTGATGGATTTGTCGCCATCCGGCATCCGCAGGCATCTCGACCTCAACAAGCCGATCTACGCAAAGACCTCGTCCTACGGCCATTTCGGCCGCAAGGCCGGCCGAGACGGGTCCTTCTCCTGGGAAAAGACCGATCTGGCCAAGGCGCTCAAGGACGCGATCGCTGCTTAGGCATGATTCCAAAAAGTGGGTACCGGTTTTTTGGAAAAGATCGTGCTCCAACAAAGGATTAGATTGAGATGAGATTTCAGCCAAATCTCATCTCAATCCCAAATCTCATCTCAATCTAAGCGCGGCGCGCGACCAGGCCATGGATCCACAGGACAGGCGGAGCCGCGCGACCGAAGGGTTCTTCGGCCGCCGGCACGGCAAGACCATTCGCCCGCAGCAGGCGGCGGCGCTGGAAAGCGGTCTTGGGGCCTATGGCCTCGACCTCTCCGTCCAGGCGCCGGCAGAATTGCGCGCGCTATTCTCAGCGGATGTTTCAACGGTTCGGCTGGAAATCGGCTTCGGCGGCGGTGAGCATCTGCTGCACCGTGCCACGGAGGCACCGGCGACCGGCTTCATCGGTGTCGAGCCGTTCGTCAACGGCATGGCCAAGCTGATGATGGCGGTGCGGGAAAAGCCGCTTGCCAATCTTCGCGTTTATGATGACGACGCCACGCGCCTGCTCGATTGGTTGCCGCAGGCGTCGCTCGACGGCATCGATCTGCTCTACCCCGATCCCTGGCCGAAGAAAAAGCACTGGAAGCGGCGTTTCGTCAGCCCGCTCAACCTCGATCGGTTCGCGCGCGTGCTGAAGCCGGGCGGAAAATTCCGCTTCGCATCCGACATCGACACCTATGTGAACTGGACCTTGTTGCACTGTCGGGCGCATGGCGCGCTCCTCTGGCAGGCGCAAGGTGGGGCCGACTGGCATCGGCCCTATGAAGGCTGGCCGGGCACACGCTACGAGGCGAAAGCCATTCGCGAGGGCCGACGGCCGGCCTATCTCACCTTCATCAGAAAATAGTTCGATGCGGGAAAGTGTCCCGCATCAACAGCCGGTCTGGCTTCAGAAACGGCCGATCTTGCCGAAAGCGGTCGGGTCCATGCCGAGCCGGCGCAGATCGTTGGCGCGCGGCTTGCGGCCGGCTTCGACGGCCCGCGAGGCGGCAACGGCGCTGCCGAACAGGGCAAAGGCGTCGCCTATGGCGGAAAACACGGTACGGTTGCTCATTGTCTTGACCTTTCGCGCGCCACCGCGCGCTCATCTTTGATTTGTGCAGTGCAACATAGATAGGGATGTGAAATCCGGGATCACAGGGCCGTTACCGCATGGCCGGCATGCGCCGCGCGCAATCCTGCCAGCCGTCCCCGGCTGCACTCTGCCCGGCCCGTCAACAGACTTGAAACACTGGCCGGGATCGTCTATATCAGCCTCAAATTCTTGGTCGGTATGACGAAGAGTGGGTCCACCCGGTCCCGCTCTTTTTTATTACCTGCCGGTCAGCCATCAGCAAAGAGATGGTTCGGGACGACGATCATCCTGATCCAGAGAACGACAGGAACCGCATGACTGCAACGGCAAGCGAAGCCGACGACCGCATCATCCGCGAAAGCGGTATCGATGCGCGCATCGCGCTGATCGTTCAGCCGGTGTTGCGAGGCATTGGCTTCCGCCTCGTGCGGGTGCATCTGTCGGGCCAGAACGGCCTGACGCTGCAGATCATGGCCGAACGCGAGGACGGCACCATGACCGTCGAGGATTGCGAAGAGGTCAGCCGCGCTGTGTCGCCGGCGCTCGACGTCGATGACCCGATCGAGAAGGCCTATCATCTCGAAGTGTCGTCGCCGGGCATCGACCGGCCGCTGGTGCGCAAGTCGGATTTCGTCACCTGGACCGGCCATCTGGTGAAGATGGAAACCTCGGTGCCGGTCGCCGACCGCAAGCGCTTCAAGGGCAAGATCGCCGAAGCCGGCGAAGACGACATGCTGCTCGAGCGCGACAAGGCCGCCTACGGCGAAGAGCCGACGGTTCGCATTCCTTATGACGCGATCGCCGATGTGCGGCTGATCCTCACCGACGACCTTATTCGCGATGCCCTTTCGAAGGACAACCGGGAACGCAAGGAAGCCAAGAAACGCCGCGGCGAAGCTGATGATGCACCCGAAGGTGCTGAAGGCGGCGCGGAAGACGAAATCGAACAGGAACTATGATGAGCGGCCGGGCCTAAAAGCTCGGCAACAAGCTCGGGAGAAATAAGATGGTTGTAAGCGCCAACAGACTTGAACTGCTGCAGATCGCCGACGCGGTGGCGCGTGAAAAGTCGATCGACAAGTCGATCGTCATTGCCGCCATGGCTGATGCAATCCAGAAGGCCGCGCGCTCGCGCTACGGCCAGGAAACCAACATCCGCGCCGACATCAACGCCAACACCGGCGAGATGAAGCTGCAGCGGCTGATGGAAGTGGTCGAGAAGGTCGACGACTACGCCACCCAGATCGCCATTTCCTCGGCCCGCGAGCGCAATCCGGACGCCCAGCTTGGCGACTTCATCGCCGAACAGCTGCCGCCAATGGATTTCGGCCGCATCGCCGCCCAGTCAGCCAAGCAGGTCATCGTGCAGAAAGTGCGCGAGGCCGAGCGCGACCGCCAGTATGACGAATACAAGGACCGCATCGGCGAGATCGTCAACGGCACCGTCAAGCGCGTCGAATATGGCAACGTCATCGTCGATCTCGGCCGTGGCGAGGCGATTATCCGCCGCGACGAGCTGATCCCGCGTGAAAACTACAAGTACGGCGACCGCGTCCGCGCCTATGTCTACGACGTGCGCCGCGAACAGCGCGGCCCGCAGATATTCCTGTCGCGCACCCATCCGCAGTTCATGGCCAAGCTCTTCACCATGGAAGTGCCGGAAATCTATGACGGCATCATCGAGATCAAGTCGGTCGCCCGCGACCCAGGCTCGCGCGCTAAGATCGCCGTCATTTCGCGTGACTCGTCGATCGATCCGGTCGGCGCCTGCGTCGGTATGCGCGGCAGCCGCGTCCAGGCGGTGGTCGGCGAATTGCAGGGCGAAAAGATCGACATCATTCCGTGGTCGCCTTCGGCCGCCTCCTTCATCGTCAACGCGCTGCAGCCGGCGGAAGTCGCCAAGGTCGTGCTCGACGAGGATGCCGAGCGCATCGAAGTGGTGGTTCCCGACGACCAGCTGTCGCTGGCCATCGGCCGTCGCGGCCAGAACGTGCGTCTTGCCTCGCAGCTCACCGGCTGGGACATCGACATCCTGACCGAGGCCGAGGAATCCGAGCGCCGCCAGAAGGAATTCGTCGAACGCTCGTCGCTGTTCATGGAAGCCCTTGATGTCGACGAGATGGTCGGCCAGGTGTTGGCCTCCGAAGGCTTCACCAGCGTCGAGGAAGTTGCCTATGTCGATTCGGGCGAGATCGCCTCGATCGACGGTTTCGACGAAGACACCGCTTCGGAGATCCAGACCCGCGCCCGCGAATATCTGGAGAAGATCGAAGCCGAGCATGACGACAAGCGCAAGGCGCTGGGCGTCACCGACGAACTGCGCGAGATCCCTGGCGTCACCACCGCCATGATGGTGACGCTCGGCGAGGATGGCGTGAAGACGATCGAGGATTTCGCCGGCTATGCCGCCGACGACCTGACCGGCTGGAAGGAACGCAAGGACGGCGAGACCAAGGTATTCCCGGGTGTGCTCGCCAATCACGGCGTGTCGCGCGCTGACGCCGAGCAGATGGTTCTGGCAGCCCGCCTCAAGGCCGGCTGGATCACCGAAGACGAGCTTGCAGCTGAACAGGTCCCGGCTGACGAAGCCGTTGGTGCGTGAGGTGAAACCGCATCGCACACAACCCGCCCCAGGACGAGATGAACGATCGCACCTGCATCGTCACGCGCAAGCAAGCCGAGCCGGATGAGCTGATCCGTTTCGTCGTCGGCCCGGATTCGGCCGTCGTTCCTGACCTGAAGAGAAATCTGCCCGGCCGTGGTTGTTGGGTGAGCGCCGACCGCCTACATATCGACAAGGCGGCGGCGAAGAACCTGTTTGCCCGCGCCTTCAAGGCGCAGGTCGTCGTGCCGCCCGATCTCGGCGGCATGGTCGACGGACTGCTTGCACGATCCGCTTTGGGTATGCTTGGCCTTGCCCGCAAGGCTGGCTCGATCGCACTCGGCGCAACCAAGGTCGAGAGCGCGGTGCGCTCGGGGTTGGCGCTTTTCGTGCTCCACGCGACCGAGGCATCCGACGATGGCGTGCGCAAGATCAGTCAGGCGCGGCGGGCAACTGTCCACCTCGGCGGGCCTGCAGTCCTTGCCTACAAACTTTTCTCCGAGGCCGAGTTGAGCTTGGCATTGGGGGGTACAAATGTGATACATGCTGCCGTTCTCGCGGGAGACGCGGGCAAGGCGGTTGAGAGGCGCATGGTTGCGCTCGACCGATATCGGGGCGGAACCCCCGACGATCTGGCAATGCTTGCGGCCGTTGCTGACGAAGATGATGCTGCAGAGGATATGGAATGAGCGATACGAAATCGGGCGACGACAAGACGTTGAGTGTTACACCGAAGAAGACCTTGACGCTGAAGCGCCCCGGTACCGAGCAGAGCGTCGTGCGACAGAATTTCTCGCATGGCCGCACCAAGCAGGTCCAGGTCGAGATCAAGAAGCGCAAATTCTCCATGCCCGGCGACAAGCCGGAGCCGGTGGCTGCACCCGTATTTACGCCCAAGCCCGCGGTAGTGGCAGCCCCCGTCGTGCAGGAAGCGCCCAAGGCGCCGCCTCCGCCGCCGCCGGCCGAACGCGGCGGCATGGTGCTGAACGAACTGTCGCGCAATGAAATGGAAGCGCGCCGCAGGGCGCTCGAAGGCTCCAAGGTTCGCGACGTCGAGGACCGCCAACGCGCCATCGAAGAGGCCAAGCGCCGCAACGAGGATGAGGAACGCCGCAAGCGCGAGCGCGAGGAATCCGCGCGCCGTCAGGCCGAGGAAGAAGCCCGCCTGCAGACCGAGGCCGAGTCCCGCCGCCGCGCCGAGGAAGAAGCGCGCCGCCGCGCGCCGCAGGCTGCCGAGCTTGTGGCATCGGACGACGAGGAAGAGGTCAAGCCGAAGCGCACCGCCGCCGGCGCCCCGGTACGCCGTCCGGTTACGCCCGAAGTGGCGCGCCCGGCCAAGCCGACCAAGGCCGAGGAAGACCGTCGTCGCGGCAAGCTGACCCTCAACACGGCGCTTTCCGACGAGGACGCGCGCGCCCGCTCGCTGTCGTCGATGCGTCGCCGCCAGGAAAAATTCAAGCGCGCGATGCATAATGAGCCGCGCGAGAAGGTTATGCGCGAAGTGATCCTGCCTGAAACCATCACCATCCAGGAACTGGCGCAGCGCATGTCCGAGCGCGCTGTCGATGTGGTCAAGTACTTCATGAAGCAGGGCCAGATCCTGAAGCCGGGCGACATCATCGACGCCGACACGGCCGAGCTGGTCGCCACCGAATTCGGCCACACGGTCCGCCGCGTCGCCGAGTCCGACATCGAGGAAGGCCTGTTCAACATTGCCGACAATGCCGAGGACCTGGTGTCGCGGCCGCCTGTCGTGACCATCATGGGCCATGTCGACCACGGCAAGACCTCGCTGCTCGA
Organism: Mesorhizobium sp. M1143; assembly: GCF_040318435.1. NCBI lineage: Bacteria > Pseudomonadati > Pseudomonadota > Alphaproteobacteria > Hyphomicrobiales > Phyllobacteriaceae > Mesorhizobium > Mesorhizobium sp. M1143. The sequence goes on from NZ_JAMYMJ010000002.1 coordinate 230,129, forward strand.
CGCCATCCGCAATGCCAATGTCGTCTCCGGCGAAGCCGGCGGCATCACCCAGCATATCGGCGCCTACCAGGTCGAGAAGAACCGTCAGAAGATCACCTTCATCGACACGCCCGGTCACGCCGCCTTCACGGCGATGCGCGCCCGCGGCGCTCAGGCGACCGACATCGCCATCCTGGTGGTGGCGGCCGACGACAGCGTCATGCCGCAGACCATCGAATCGATCAGCCATGCCAAGGCGGCCGGCGTTCCGATCATCGTGGCGATCAACAAGATCGACAAGCATGATGCCGATCCGCAGAAGGTGCGGTCGGAACTGCTGCGCCATGAGGTGTTCGTCGAATCGATGGGCGGTGAAGTGCTGGACGTCGAAGTGTCGGCGACCAAGGGCACCAACCTCGACAAGCTGCTCGAGGCGATCCTGCTGCAGGCCGAAATCCTCGACCTCAAGGCCAATCCGGACCGTACCGCCGAGGGCGTGGTCATCGAAGCCCAGCTCGACAAGGGCCGTGGCCCCGTCGCCACCGTACTGGTGCAGACCGGCACTTTGATGCCGGGCGACATCCTCGTCGCCGGCAACGAATGGGGCCGGGTGCGCGCGCTGGTCAACGACCGTGGCGAGCAGATCAAGGAGGCGCCGCCGGCAATGCCGGTCGAGGTGCTCGGCCTGCAAGGCACGCCGCAAGCCGGCGACCGCTTCGCTGTCGTCAACAACGAGGCCCGCGCCCGCGAGATCACCGAATATCGCCAGCGTCTGGCGCGCGAGAAGGCAGTGGCTCGCCATGCCGGCCAGCGCGGCTCGCTCGAACAGATGATGTCGCAGTTGCAGACGAGCGGGTTGAAGGAATTCCCGCTGGTCATCAAGGGCGACGTGCAGGGTTCGATCGAGGCGATCAACGCCGCTCTCGACAAGCTTGGCACCGACGAGGTGCGTGCGCGCATCGTTCATGCCGGCGCCGGCGCCATCACCGAAAGCGACGTGTCGCTGGCGGAGACCTCGGGGGCCGCGATCATCGGCTTCAACGTCCGTGCCAACGTGCAGGCACGTGCGGCCGCGGCGGCCGCGGGCATCGAAATCCGCTACTACTCGATCATCTACAACCTTGTCGATGATGTGAAGGCAGCACTTTCCGGCTTGCTGTCGCCGGAACGCCGCGAGACCTTCATCGGCAATGCCGAGATCCTCGAGATCTTCGACATCACCAAGGTCGGCAAGATCGCCGGCTGCCGTGTCACCGAAGGCAAGGTCGAGCGTGGAGCGGGCGTGCGCCTGATCCGCGACAACGTCGTCATCCATGAAGGCACGCTGAAGACCCTCAAGCGCTTCAAGGACGAAGTCGCGGAAGTTCCGGGCGGCCAGGAGTGCGGCATGGCCTTCCAGAACTACGAGGACATGCGCGTTGGCGACATCATCGAGTGCTTCCGCGTCGAGATGGTGACCCGGACGCTCTGAGTTCGTATACTGTCGATACGACCGGGCGGTGGTCGAAAGACCGCCGCCCTAACTTTAATGCCTGTCGCCCAAAAGTGCGGGATAAACGACATGCATAGAAACAAGTATGAGGCATGCGGCACGGTCCCATCCCGCGCCTCACGCTTTCCGGATTGAGAAAAATGCCCCGTCCAACCGCCTCCAGCCCATCCCAGCGCATGCTTCGCGTCGCCGAACAGGTGCGCCATGCGCTGTCGGAAACCTTGCAGCGCGGCGAGATTATCGACCCGCTGATCGAGAACACCGTGGTTTCGGTCTCGGAAGTGCGCATGTCGACTGATCTGAGGGTCGCAACGGCCTTCGTTTCGCCGCTCGGCGCCAAGGACACGGGTGCGGTCATCGACGCGCTCAACAAGCATGCGAAGTTCGTCCGTGGCCGCGTCTCCGGCGCGCTCCGCCAGATGAAGTTCATGCCGGAGTTCCGCTTCAAGCTCGATACGTCCTTCGACAATTTCGCCAGGATCGACGATTTGCTGAAATCGCCCGAAGTCGCGCGAGACTTGGGTGCCGATGGCGAAGACAACGACAAGGACGAGAAATAGTGGGGCGCCGCGGCAAGAAGAAGGGACGGCCGATCTCCGGCTGGGTGGTGCTGGACAAGCCGGTTGGCATGGGTTCGACCGAAGCCGTCTCCAAGATCAAATGGCTTTTCCAGGCAGAAAAGGCCGGCCATGCCGGCACGCTCGACCCGCTGGCCTCTGGCATGCTGCCGATCGCGCTCGGCGAGGCAACCAAGACCGTGCCTTATGTGCAGGACGGCGCCAAAATCTACCGGTTCACCGTCGCCTGGGGCGAGGAGCGTTCGACCGACGATCTCGAAGGCCCGGTGACGCAAAGTTCCGACCGCCGTCCGGCGGAAAACGATGTCAGGGCGCTGCTGCCGAACTACACCGGCGTCATCATGCAGACACCGCCGCAATTCTCGGCCATCAAGATATCAGGCGAACGCGCCTACGATCTCGCCCGTGGGGGCGAGACAGTCGACATCCCCGCGCGCGAGATCGAGATCGGCCGTCTGGACATCGTCGAGCACGCTGCCGACCACACTTCGTTCGAGGTCGAATGCGGCAAAGGCACCTATGTGCGCTCGCTGGCCCGCGACATGGGCCGCGACCTCGGCTGCTTCGGCCACATCGCCGAATTGCGCAGGGTCGAGGTCGAGCCGTTCACCCAGGAGGATTTCGTCACCGTCGCCGAACTGGAAGCCGCCCGTTTCGGCGAACAGCGCGAAGCTGACAAAGAGGGCGACGCCGATGTTTCCGACGCGCCGATCGACTTTGGCGCCATCGATGCGCTGCTTGTCGACACGGCCGCCGCGCTCGACTGCCTGCCCCAGATCGCCATCAGCGACGAAGCGGCGACCAAGATCCGCCTTGGCAATCCCGTCATCATCCGCGGCCGCGACGCGCCCGTGGAAGCCGAGGAAGCCTGCGCCACCGCGCGCGGCAAGCTTGTCGCCATCGGCGCCATCGAGCAAGGCATGTTCAAGCCGAAGCGGGTCTTTGTCGGCTGACCACTCTCGTCTAGTCTTACGTCGACGTCACATCCGAGGGGCACATGGCAAAGGCTGAGGCGGTGAAGAAGCGGGCGCCGGTGACAACGCGCCGGCCGCCGGTTGGCGCCTCGCCCGGCACGCTGATCGCCGATCCGGCGGCGCGACGGTCCGAGCTGCGGCTGACGCTGATTTCGCCTGAAAAATTCAAGACCATCAACGATGCCAGCATCGACGATCTCAACACCCATTGCGACAACTGGCCGGTCGTCTGGTTGGACTGCACCGGTCTCGCCAACATCCAGCTGATCGAGGAGATCGGCCGGATCTTCAACCTGCATCCACTGGCTCTGGAAGATGTCGTCAACACCGGCCAGCGGCCGAAGGTCGACTTCTTCGAGGACCACGCCTTCGTCGTCATGCGCATGATCGACGACGTCAAGGTGCATCGCTATGAGCAGATCGCGGTGTTCTTCGGCAAGAAATTCGTCGTCACCTTCCAGGAGCGCGAAGGCGATCCGTTCGACCCCGTGCGCAAGCGCATCGCCGCAGCGTTGCCCAACCGCTTGCGGATGCGCGGCGCCGACTATCTGGCCTATGCGCTCATCGATTCCATCGTCGACAGCTATTTCCCGCCGATTGAGGCCGCTAGCGAGGAGGTCGATGGCATCGAGGACGAGATGCTCAACACGCCTCACAAGCATCAGATGCGCCAGCTGCACGAATTGCGGCGCGACGCCAATGTGCTCAAGGGCGTGCTGTGGCCGATGCGCGACACGCTGGCGACGCTGATCCGCAACGACGTGCCCTATGTGAAGCCGGAGACGAAAATCTTCTTCAACGACACGCTCGACCACGCATTGCGGCTGATCGAGCTGGTCGAGAACCAGCGTGATATGCTGACCGGCTTGATCGAAATGCATTTGTCGCTGAGCCAGGCGCGCACCAACGATGTGATTTCTTATCTCACCATCGTCTCGGTGATTTTCATGCCGCTAACCTTCCTGGTCGGTATCTGGGGGATGAATTTCGATCCCGAGAGCTCGCCGTGGAACATGCCGGAACTGAAAGCCTACTATGGCTACCCGGCTTCGCTGCTGTTCATGCTGGCCGTTGCTGTCGGGCTGATCGTCTTCTTCAAAAGCAAGAAGTGGCTGTAAGCTCCAGGTGTCAGGGGATCCTGGATTCCTGAGCAAAGGGCTGCGACGAGCCGGCTTTATGAATGGGCTGGTGTTTTCCAGGGAATTGCCTTATATGCGCCGCAGCATCGCGCCATGTCGCTTTGCTTGCACCGGCCCCTGCTGGACGACATCCCGGCTGAGGGCGACCCGTTTCCTCAAACAGATAAGGAAAAACACGATGTCGATTACTGCCGAGCGCAAACAGGAATTGATGGGTGAATTCGCAACCGCCAAGGGCGATACCGGGTCTCCGGAAGTCCAGGTGGCCATCCTTTCCGAGCGCATCAAGAACCTGACCGACCACTTCAAGGACCACAAGAAGGATAACCATTCCCGCCGTGGTCTGCTCGCTCTCGTCTCCCAGCGCCGCAGCCTGCTTGATTATCTCAAGCGCAAGGATGACGCGCGCTATCAGACGTTGATCGAGAAGCTCGGTCTGCGCCGTTGACGAATTGACCGGCGGGCTTTCGAAGGAGAGCCCGCCGGTCGCGCATTCTGCCAGTCGCATCGATTGGCCAGACCCGGTTTCGAGCGTGCAGAGGCCACTCGAAACCGCCCATGGACGGTCATGGGGCAGGATTGCAGGACGCTCGTGCGCTAACCAGCGCCGAATCTACCCGAGCTTCCCGTTGTCTTGCCCGTGGCTGCCCGAGAAAGGAAGCCAGGGAAAGGGCATCCGCGCACCGTGAAACGGCGCGGCCCTTTCCGCTTACTAAGGACAAGATATGTTCAACTACCACAAAGTGGAAATCGAATGGGGCGGCCGTCCGCTCATCCTGGAAACCGGCAAGATCGCACGTCAGGCTGACGGCGCGGTGCTTGCGACCTATGGCGAAACCAAGGTTCTCGCCACCGTCGTTTCGATGAAGGAGCCGAAGCCAGGCCTCGATTTCTTCCCGCTGACCGTCAACTACCAGGAAAAGACCTACGCCGCCGGCAAGATCCCGGGCGGCTACTTCAAGCGCGAGGGACGTCCGAGCGAAAAGGAAACGCTGGTTTCCCGCCTGATCGACCGCCCGATCCGCCCGCTCTTCGCCGACGGCTACAAGAACGACACCCAGATCGTCGTCACCGTCGTCCAGCATGACCTCGAGAACGATCCCGATATCCTGTCGATCGTCGCCACCTCGGCCGCTTTGACGCTGTCGGGCGTTCCCTTCATGGGCCCGATCGGAGGCGCCCGCGTCGGCTACATCAACGGCGAATACGTGCTCAACCCGCATGTCGATGAGATGCAGGAATCCAGGCTGGACCTGATCGTCGCCGGCACCACCGACGCCGTGCTGATGGTCGAGTCCGAAGCCAAGGAACTCGGCGAAGAGCTGATGCTCGGCGCCGTCATGTTCGGCCACAGGGGCTTCCAGCCGGTGATTGACGCCATCATCAAGCTGGCCGAAGTTGCCGCCAAGGAGCCGCGCGATTTCACGGCGCCGGACTACTCCGCGCTCGAAGCTGAAATGCTGAAGATCGTCGGCGACGAGCTCAGCAATGCCTACAAGAACGTCGACAAGCAGAAGCGTTACGCCGCCGTCGACGCCGTCAAGGCGAAGGTCAAGGCAGCGTTCGCTCCGGCCGAAGGCGAAGACGCCAAGTACACCTCCGAGCAGATCGGTTCGGTGTTCAAGGAACTCCAGGCCAAGGTCGTGCGCTGGAACATCCTCGACACCGGTTCGCGCATCGATGGCCGTGACCTCAAGACCGTCCGCAAGATCGTCTCGGAAGTCGGCGTCCTGCCGCGCACGCACGGTTCGGCGCTGTTCACCCGCGGCGAGACCCAGGCGCTGGTCGTTGCCACGCTGGGCACCGGCGAGGACGAGCAGTATGTCGATTCGCTGACCGGCATGTACAAGGAGAAGTTCCTCCTTCACTACAACTTCCCTCCCTACTCCGTCGGCGAGACCGGCCGCATGGGTTCGCCGGGCCGCCGCGAAATCGGCCACGGCAAGCTCGCCTGGCGCGCCATCCGTCCGATGCTGCCGAGCGCTGACCAGTTCCCCTATACGTTGCGCGTCGTCTCGGAGATCACCGAGTCCAACGGTTCGTCGTCGATGGCCACCGTCTGCGGCACATCGCTGGCGCTGATGGATGCCGGCGTTCCGCTGGCCAAGCCGGTTGCTGGTATCGCGATGGGCCTGATCAAGGAAGGCGAGCGCTTCGCGGTTCTGTCCGACATCCTGGGTGACGAAGATCACCTCGGCGACATGGACTTCAAGGTTGCCGGTACCGAAGGCGGCATCACCTCGCTGCAGATGGACATCAAGATTGAGGGCATCACCGAGGAGATCATGAAGATCGCGCTGGACCAGGCCAAGGACGGCCGCCAGCATATCCTCAGCGAGATGGCGCATGCTCTGACCGGCGCCCGCCCCGAACTCGGTGAGTTCGCACCGCGCATCGAGGTTATGCACATCCCGACCGACAAGATCCGCGACGTGATCGGCTCCGGCGGCAAGGTTATCCGTGAGATCGTCGAGAAGACCGGCGCAAAGATCAACATCGAGGACGACGGCACGGTCAAGATCGCTTCGTCGAACGCCAAGGAGATCGAGGCGGCCAAGAAGTGGATCCATACCATCGTCGCCGAGCCGGAAGTCGGCGAAATCTACGAAGGCACGGTCGTCAAGACCGCCGACTTCGGCGCTTTCGTCAACTTCTTCGGTCCGCGTGACGGCCTCGTCCACATCTCGCAGCTTGCCAACGACCGGGTCGCCAAGACCTCGGACGTCGTCAAGGAAGGCGACAAGGTCTGGGTCAAGCTGATGGGCTTCGACGAGCGCGGCAAGGTCCGCCTGTCGATGAAGGTCGTCGACCAGGCCACCGGCAAGGAAATCGCCCGCGACAAGAAGGCCGAAGGCGAAGAAAACGCCGCCTGAGTGGTCTGACAATAGAGTTGAACGGGCGCGGCTTATGTCGCGCCCGTTTTCGTTTAAGACCCGTCTACGACATGAGAATCGAAGAATGGCCGCTGAGCCGCTGAAGACACTGTTTCACCCCTTCGAGGCCGGGGCGCTCCCTCTGCCGCAAAAGGGCGAGCGTGTGCTGTTCCTGGGCGCCGAGCCTGGGTTTCGCCTGCCGGAAGGCTTCGAGGCAGAGCTCCATCTTGCACAGGGTTTCCGGCCGTATCTCCGAGCGCTGGAGCGTGCCGGCCACAAGGTAACGCCGCGCGCGGAAGGCGATGCATTCGATGCAGCGCTCGTGCTTGCCGGCCGCCATCGTGGGCTAAACGAGATGCATATTGCCGAGGCGATCGAACGCGTCACGCCGGGCGGTCTGATCATTGTCGCCGGCGGCAAGGACGAAGGCATCGCCAGCCTGCGCAAGCGCATCGACGAGCTTGTTCCGATCGAAGGGCATCTGCCGAAATATCACGGCATCGCCTTCTGGCTTCGCCGACCGGTCGATCTGGCGCCTGCGGAAAAACTGCGCGTCGCCAATCCCGCCTTGGTCGTAGAGGACCGCTTCCGCACCGCGCCCGGCATGTTCTCCTTCGACCGGATCGACGCCGGCTCGAAACTTCTGGTCGACAACCTGCCCAAAGACCTGCGCGGCAACATTGCGGATTTCTGCGCCGGCTGGGGTTATGTCACCGCCGAGGTCGCGGCACGTTCACCCGGCATAACAGGGCTCGACCTTTACGAAGCGGATTTCGAAGCGCTTGAGGCGGCCAAGGGCAATATCGGCCAGACAGGCTTCGAGCCCGGCTTCTTCTGGACCGATCTGCTGAGCGAGCCGGTCGAGCGGCGCTATGATGCCATCGTCATGAACCCGCCCTTCCATCGCAGCCGGGCGGCCGAGCCGGAAATCGGCGCCGGCATGATCCAGGCGGCGGGCAAGGCGCTGAAGCCGGGCGGGCGGCTGTTCATGGTGGCGAACCGTCAGCTGCCTTACGAACCGGTTCTGAAGGCCGTCTTCTCCAGCCATGCCGAGCTCGCCCGCGACGGCATGTTCAAGGTTTTCTCCGCGCGCCGATAGGACGGTGCCGGTCGCCTCAATGCATGCTGACGATGCGCGCCGGCTCGTGGACGGGAATGGTCGGTCTGATATCGCCAGGCTTGATCTTGAGCGGCGCCGGCCTGCCGAACAGATAGCCCTGCACCATCTCGCAACCAGCTGCTCGCAAAAGCGTCGCCTGGTTCTCGGTCTCGACGCCTTCGGCGATGATGCCGACGCCGAGCGCCCGCGACAGGCCGACGATGGTAGAGACGACGGCGCCCGAATTCGAATCGGTGTCGATGCGGCTGACGAAGGAGCGGTCGATCTTCAGCTTGCCGAAGGCGAAGTCGATCAGGTAGCTGAGATTGGAATAGCCGGTGCCGAAATCGTCGACGGCCACCGAAATGCCCATGTCGGCAAGCTGCTGCAGGATGGTGGCGGCGCGGTCGCGGTCCTGCATCATCGCCGTCTCGGTCACTTCGAGCTCCAGCCGCGACGGCTTGATGCCGGTGCTGGCCATCGTATCGCGCACGATGCCGACGAAATCCTTGGTCATGAACTGGACCGGCGAGATGTTGACGGCAACGAAGCAGTCCTCGGGCAAATGACGGGCATCGCTGCAGGCCTTGTTCAGCACCCAATTGCCGATCGGGTGGATCATGCCGGTCTCTTCGGCGATCGGAATGAATTCCATCGGCGGGATCATGCCGCGTTCCGGGTGCTTCCAGCGGATCAGCGCCTCGTAGCCGACGATACGGCCGGTCGGCAGGTCGAGCTGCGGCTGGTAGTGAAGGTCGAAATCGCCACGGACGAAGGCGATGTGCAGTTCGGATTCGATCCAGTGGCGGTAGTCGGCGACCTGGCCCATGTCGGAATGGAAGACCGACCAGTTGCCCACGCCGCCGGCGCGGGCATTCTGCAGCGCCAGGTTGGAGCGGCGCAGGATGAGGACCGGATCGACTCCATCCTTTGGCATCGCCACGATGCCGACCGACAGGCCGACCGACTGCAGGTGAGAATCGAGCTGGTACGGCTTCAGCATCTCCTCGATCATGGTTTCGACGGTGCTTTCCATGGACCTTTGGAGTTGGTGTTCCCAGACAAGGATAGCGAACTCGCCGGCGCCGATGCGCCCCATCACCGCGCCTTCGGGCATGCAGGCCTTCAACCGCTTGGTGAAGCCGCGGATCAGTTCGTCGCCATGGCTGTAGCCGATGGCGTCGTTGATCTGCTTGAAGCGGTCGATGTCGATGTCGATGAGGAACACCGGCTCACCGGTCCTGATCGTCGCGGACGCCGCGTCGGCAATCCTGCCGACCATCGCCGGCCGCGCAAAAAGCCCGGTCAGCTTGTCGAAATGGGTTTCGTTGAAAACGTAGTCCACCGATTCATCGACGCCGGCGAAGAAGGACAAGGCAGCACCGGCGGCGGCCAGCGCGCATAGCGCCGACGCGACGCCGATCATGGTTTCCGCCTGCATGCCGGCAAAGCCGTCCCCGAAACCATGCCGGAGGCCCCAAAGCCCAAGGATGAAACTGCCAAGGCCCGAACTGGCGACGGTGAGCAGCCGGAACACAGGTGTTCGCTTCGGGTTGCTGACAGCAGGCATTGCTCAGTCCCTGTCGCATGATCCCGAAATCAACTCGACTTTCGGGAAATATCAAGCGCAAATTCATAAAGGCTAAAGCATCCTTTGCGCCCAGCAAGAACGCGCAGAGCCCAAGCCCATAGGACTTCTAGCGGATATCTCCTTAAAATGAGTTTCCGCCGATGCATCTAATTTTACTGGTGAGTTAATCGCGTACGCTGTCGGTCTGCTTCAACTCATCCAGGGTTGGCATCGACACGATGTGATAGCCGGAATCCACATAATGGATTTCGCCGGTGACGCCTGACGAGAGGTCGGACAAAAGATAGAGCGCCGAGCCGCCGACCTCGTCGATGGTCACCGTGCGGCGCAGCGGCGAGTTGCGCTGCTGGTAGGAGTACATGTGGCGGGCGTCCGAGATTCCGGCGCCGGCCAAAGTACGCACCGGTCCCGCCGATATGCCGTTCACCCGGATGCCGCGCGGGCCATAATCGTTGGCGAGATAGCGCACGCTGGCTTCCAGCCCGGCCTTGGCGACGCCCATGACGTTGTAGTTCGGCATGACGCGGACAGAGCCGGCATAGGTCAGCGTGATCATCGCGCCGCCTTCGCTCATCAGCGGGGCGGCATGGCGGGCGACCTCGGTGAAGGAGTAGCAGGAGATGACCATGGTGCGGACGAAATTGTCGCGGCTGGTGTCGGCGTAGAGCCCTTTGAGCTCGTTCTTGTCGGAAAAGCCGATGGCGTGGACGACGAAGTCGAGCCCGCCCCATTCCTTGCCGAGCGTCTCGAAGGTGGCGGCGACCGATGCGCTGTCCTCGACGTCACAGGGCACCACCAGAGACGCGCCAAGCTTCTCGGCAAGCGGCTTGACGCGGCGCCCGAATGCGTCGCCCTGATAGGTGAAGGCAAGCTCCGCCCCGTGTTCGGACAATTTCCTGGCGATGCCCCAGGCGATCGAATGATCGTTGGCGACGCCCATGACAAGCCCGCGCTTGCCCTTCATCAGTCCGTCCATGGCCGGCAATCCCCCTACAATAAAACGCTGGCCTTATGCGGAATAGCGCTGGAAAATCAGCGTTGCGTTGGTGCCACCGAAGCCGAACGAGTTGGACAAAACCGTGTCGATCCTGGCGTCGTCGATGCGCTTGCGCACGATCGGCATGTCCTCGAATTCGGGATCGAGGTTTTCGATATGGGCGCTCTCGCCGATGAAGCCGCCTTGCATCATCAGGATCGAGTAGATCGATTCCTGTACGCCGGCGGCACCCAGCGAATGGCCGGTCAGCGACTTGGTCGAGGTGATGAACGGCATCGTGTCGCCGAACACCTCTCGGATGGCGCCCATTTCCCGGGAATCGCCGACCGGCGTCGAGGTGCCGTGGGTGTTGATGTAGTCGACCGGCGTGGACACCGTCGCCAGAGCCTGGCGCATGCAGCGCACCGCGCCTTCGCCCGACGGCGCCACCATGTCGTAACCGTCCGACGTCGCGCCATAGCCGACGATCTCAGCGTAGATCTTGGCGCCGCGCGCCTTGGCGTGTTCGAGCTCCTCCAGGATGAGGACGCCCGCGCCGCCCGCGATGACGAAGCCATCGCGATTGGCGTCATACGCGCGGGAAGCTGTCGGCGCACGATCGTTATACTTCGACGACATCGCCCCCATGGCATCGAACAGGTCCGACATCGTCCAGTCGAGGTCCTCATGGCCGCCGGCAAACATCACATCCTGCTTGCCCCACTGGATCAGTTCGTAGGCGTTGCCGATGCAATGCGCCGAGGTCGAGCAGGCCGACGAGATCGAATAGTTGACGCCGTGGATCTTGAACCAGGTGGCGAGCGTCGCCGACGCGGTCGACGACATCGCCTTCGGCACCGCGAACGGACCGATGCGCTTGGGGCTGTTGTTCTTGAGCGTGGTCTCGGCCGCCTCGACGATGGTGCGGGTCGAGGGGCCACCCGAGCCCATGACGATGCCGGTGCGCTCATTGGTGATGTCGCTTTCGCCAAGCCCGGCGTCGGCGATCGCCTGGTCCATCGCGACATGGTTCCAGGCCGCGCCCTGGCTCAGGAAGCGCATGGCACGCCGGTCGATCATAGGGGTCGGGTCGAGCGTCGGCGCGCCCCAGACCTGACAGCGGAAGCCGTGTTCGGCGAAGGAATCGGAGAAGCTGATGCCTGATTTGGCATCGTGGAGCGAGGATTGCACCTCGTTGGCGTTGTTGCCGATCGACGATACGATGCCGAGGCCTGTGACGACGACCCTTCTCATTCGCAACTCCTTCCAGCGGATGATCCCGAAACCCTAGTCGGTTTTCGCCGGCGATCATACGCAAAATCAAAATGCCGCAGCGTCGTTGCGCGTCCGGGAACGCCCTGCTGCAGTGGCGCCGGTCAGGCGGCCGATTGCTTGGACAGCCCCACCTTGAGGTCTGTCGCAGCGTATATGGGTTCGCCGTCGGCCTTAAGCCAGCCATCGGCGATACCGAGCACCAGGCGTCCACGCATGACGCGTTTGAAATCGATGCCGTATTCCACCTTCTTGACCGAAGGCGTCACCATGCCCTTGAACTTGACCTCGCCGGTCGACAGCGCCATGCCCTTGCCCGGCTCGCCGAGCCAGCCGAGGTAAAAACCCGTCAATTGCCACATGGCGTCAAGGCCCAGGCACCCCGGCATGATCGGATTGCCGATGAAATGGCAGGCGAAGAACCACAGGTCCGGCTTGATGTCGAATTCGGCACGGATGAAGCCCTTGTCGTGGGCGCCGCCGGTCTCGCTGATCTCGGTGATGCGGTCGAACATCAGCATGGGCGGGTAGGGCAACTGGGCGTTGCCGGGCCCGAACAGCTCGCCGCGGGCGCAGGCGAGCAATTCCTCATAACCGTAGCTGGATTTACCCGCCATATGTCTCGTCCCCATGATCGTCCTGGGCGGTGGGGCGCCCTTGTCGTTGGTTTCCTAACACAATCCCTTTCGGGCCGGAAACCGGCGTTTGCGCTTAACCCGCCCGTCTGCCCGGGTCAATGCGCGCTCTCGCATCGGCCTGGAAATCGATTCCGATTTCCAGAAAGCACGATGCTACGCCAAAAGTGATAGAGCGCATTTGGTGCGTCCAACTGGCCGCACGTCGCTCTATTGATCGTATTCGGCCAACAGAATATATGTCGGGAGGTGTCCAGTTTCGGCCGATGACGTTTTTTCGCCACTCTGGGCGTGTCTTGAGGCAGAACTGTGGGCTTGGACGGATAGATGGATCTGGGCGGCCGGAAGGAAAATGTCGCTGTGGACAAGCGGGTTCGCGAAGCCGGCCTCAGGCCGACACGCCAACGCATTGCGCTGGCCGATCTGCTGTTTGCCAAGGGTGACCGCCACCTTTCGGCCGAGGAACTGCATGAAGAGGCGGTCGCCGCCGGCGTGCCGGTCTCGCTCGCCACCGTCTACAACGCGCTTCACCAGTTCACCCAGGCCGGCCTGCTGCGCATCCTGGCGGTCGAGGGGTCCAAGACCTATTTCGACACCAACACCTCCGATCACCATCATTTTTACATCGAAGGCGAAAACAGGATCTTCGATATAGAAAGCGGTCCGGTGACCGTCTCCAACCTGCCGGAGCCACCCGCAGGCATGGAGATCGCCAATGTCGACATCGTGGTGAGGCTGCGCCCGAAGCGCAGCGTTTAAGCCCCAACCCGTGAAACCTGTCGATTTTGCAATCCGGCTCGAATGGGTTGCGGTCGCGGTCGTGGCTATAGTCGCCTATGCCGCGTCAGGCGTTTCCTGGTGGCTGTTCGCCCTGCTTATTCTGGCGCCCGACCTGTCGATGCTGGGCTATCTCGCCGGGGCACGGATCGGCGCTGTCGCTTACAACGCGTTGCACATCCTGATCGTCCCGCTGTTGCTGGCCCTCGCCGGATATGTTCTGGCCAATTCGACGGCGACCGCGATTGGTCTGATCTGGATCATCCACATCGCCGTCGACCGCGCGCTCGGCTACGGTCTCAAACTGTCGACCGGTTTTCAGGACACCCATCTCGGCCGTATCGGCCGTTAGGCCTCCAGCAATCTCAATTCTTGACGTGCTCGCCGGGATAGGCGCCCCACACCTGCGACTGGGCGATCCAGCCGGTGTGGCCGTCGAAGGTCATTTCGCACCACTGGCCATCGCAGGTTTTGATCGTGCCCGTAACGCCCGGCTCGATGATGGCGATGACGCTGGCGTCCTTGTCGGCATCGTCGAGCAGATTGATTCGGCCCCCCTTGGTGCGCTGCCAGGGGGCGACGATCGCGGTCCGGCGGCCCGACAGCAGCGACTGGTTGATCCAACCCTCCGAGCCATCGGCATCGCGCACGCGCCGCCAGGTATCGAATTCCTGGATGATCTCCATAGGCAGGCCGGCCTTTGTGTACATCCAGTCGACGGAATAGTTGGCGCCGGGCCCAACGCGCGAGTTGACGCGAGCCGATTTCAGGCTGACGAAACGCGGCAGCGGCAGGCCGCTCGGCCCGAGCGTGACCGTCTGCACAGGTGCGGCGGCACCTTGCGCCGCGGCTTGCGGGAAATGCAGGAGAGCGCCGAGAAGCGCTGCGCTGAGGATCAGGCGAAGCGACGCGAAACCAGACACTTTCATTCCTTTCGGCGCGTGCCCTTTGGCCCGGGCGCCCCTTTTTCTTTGTCTTCGGCGGCACCGCTTGTTACAGGAGTGGCAGGCACCGCGACCGGTATTCAGTTTCGCCTGTCTTGGTTAAAGAGGTCTCAACGAGATCGGGTTCGAGGAAACAATGGCAGGCAAAAAACGGCCTCTCGTCGTCATCACGCGCAAGCTGCCCGATCCGGTCGAGACCCGCATGCGCGAACTCTTCGACGCCAGGCTGAATGTCGAGGACCGCCCGATGACGCAGCCGGAGCTGGTCGCGGCGATCAAGGAAGCCGATGTGCTGGTGCCGACCATCACCGACCAGATCGATGCGGCGCTGATTGCCCAGGCCGGCGACAATCTCAAGCTGATCGCCAATTTCGGCAATGGCGTCGACAAGATCGATGTGGCGGCGGCGGCCAAGAAAGGCATTACCGTCACCAACACGCCGAACGTGCTGACCGAAGATACGGCCGACATGACCATGGCGCTGATGCTGGCCGGCCCGCGGCGGTTGGCCGAAGGCGCCAATGTGCTCACCAGCGACAAGAAATGGGCCGGTTGGTCGCCGACCTGGATGCTCGGCCGGCGCATCTGGGGCAAGCGCCTCGGCATTGTCGGCATGGGCCGCATCGGCACCGCTGTTGCCAGGCGCGCAAAGGCTTTCGGCCTGTCCATCCACTACCATAACCGCCATCGCGTGCTGCCGGCGGTCGAGGAAGGGCTGGAGGCGACCTATTGGGAAAGCCTCGACCAGATGCTTGCCCGCATGGACATCATCTCGGTCAATTGCCCGTCGACGCCGGCGACCTTTCATCTGCTTTCGGCGCGGCGCCTGGCTCTGCTTCAGCCCACCGCCTATGTGGTCAACACCGCGCGCGGCGACATCATCGACGAGGAAGCGCTGGTCAAGCTGATCCAGGACGGCAAGATCGCCGGCGCCGGCCTCGACGTCTATGAGCACGAACCGGCGCTGAACTCGAAACTGCTGAAGCTTGCCGCCAAGAACAAGGTCGTGCTTTTGCCGCATATGGGTTCGGCGACGATCGAGGGCCGCATCGACATGGGCGAGAAGGTGATCATCAACATCCGCGCCTTCTTCGACGGCCACCGGCCGCCGGACCGCGTGCTGCCGCTACGGACTTGAAGCGGGCCGCGTTCAGGCTGCGGTTGTGAGGGCGCCATCCGCAGCGACACTCACACGCTTGCCGCGATAGGCCTCAAAATCGTCGCGCCCGAGCCTGAGCGCTACCGGCGTCCGCCAGCCCATTTCCCTGGCCACGATCAAGCCAAGCAGCAGAATCGCGTCCGGCTCGTGCAGCACGAGTGCCGTCGGCGCATGGCCATTGTGGACGAGTTCCATCAGCACGGCTGACGCTGAGGACGAGCCGATCGTGCCGGGCAGGAACAGCACACGCCCGGAAATGGTCTCGCCATGCTGCGGGTGACGGACATCGGCGATGCGGCCGCTCTTCGGATCGACGCCACCCCAGAAGCTGATTGGCGCGGTCAGCACCAAGGCCAGTCCTTCGCCTCCGCTGCCCGGCACCAGTATGTCGGCTGCAGCATTCATGCGGCGATATCCGTAAACCTGGGCTTACCGGCAACCGCGCTTTCCACGCAGTCGGCCAGCGAGCCGTAAAGCACGGCGTAACCGGTATTGCCCGGCGCGTAGTGCGCGAATTTTCCCGAATTGGTCATCAGCATGCCGTCGGCCAGATCCGGCAGGATCGGCGTCACCACCACGCAGGTGTCGGCGACGATGATGACGCCGCTGGCTTCGAGCATCTTGCGGTTGCCGTTCTGCTCCAGCCTGGTGAGCACGTGGCGGCCGGTGCAGGCGTAAATCGGCACGCTGAGCCGCCGCCCGCCAATCAGCCGCTCAAGTGCATCGAATTCGGCCAAAGACAGATGCGGACTGCCGATCGCCACGGCATCGATGGCGGTCTGCGTGGCTGCGGTGGACAGGCCGGCGCGGGCCTTCATGGCCATCTCCGGCGTTACGCGGATCATCGTTTCCGGCCTGCCGCCCACCAGGATGGTCTCGGCGTCGGGCGCTTCTGGCGTTACCCCAGCGATATGGAACAGGCCGACGGCGCCCGACGATGCCGCCGCCGCGCCGAAGGCCTTCAGCGCATCCTCGCCGGGATGGCTGGATATGCCGGTGACGACGCCGACCGCGTTGCCGACCTCACGGCCGTAGAGGTTGCCCAGCACCGGCCAGGCGATCTCCGAACCAAGGAACGAGGCGGAGAGGCCGGACACATCGAACACCAGCCGTGCCTGCCGGTTCTCGGGGCGATGCAGGCCGTAATCCGGCGCGCGGCCCGATATGGCGCAGGCGATGTCGAGGAAGTCGCCATAGCGGTTGGTGCGTGCCCCCAGCACCGAATTGCAGAACACCACCGCGTTGGATTCACCCCAGGCGACATCGCTGCCAAGCGCTGGCCTGTGGCCGGCCTGATAGGGCGCGCAGGTCCAGCTCTGCTCGCAGCCCAGTTTGCGGTAGGCCTCCATCATTCGTCGCGCCATGCCGCGCGCCGGCTCTTCGAGGCGCACGCGCGAGCAGCCCATCAGGTCGAGCGCGCCGACATTGAGCGTCGAGCGCACCGCGACCCTGGCGCCGCCATCGACCAGCCTTTCGGCAAACAGCGTGCCGGAATCGCCGTGATAGAGCGCGCCGTCTATATGCGTCGAGGCGATCGGGATCAGTCGCGGCGCGCCGAGCAGCGCAGCGCTTTCGGCAACGATGCGCATCGCCATCGCCGCCCCGTCATGGCCGGAGGCGATTGTCTGCTCCTGTGCGCTGAGGGCGAGGCTCACGCGAACTCCTTGCGCATGGTGATCGAGGTCGGCCGGTCATAACCGTCATGCGCCGTGCGCGCGGTTTCGCGGAAGCCGAGACGCGCAAAGGTTGCGTGATTTGCCGTGAGCTCGACCCGCGTCTGCAGTTCGATGGCGGGTTTGTTGCGGTTGCGGGCAAGGTCCTCGACAGCCTGCATCAATCGTCTGCCGATGCCTTGGCCCTGAAGCCCGAGTTCGACGGCGAACTTGCCGACATAGAAATCATCGGGTCTCTCCAGCGCAAAAACGCAGCCTGCGATCTGGCCGCCCTGCAGAGCCACGAACACCGTTTCCCGCCCAGCCTTGTCCCTCAGGCTTTCGACGCACAGCAGATGCGCAGAGGAGGGCGGGTCGATGACGCCGTCCATCGGTGCAAAGGCGCGCATGATCAGGCTGAGCAGTTCGTCCCAGCGGTCGAAGCCGGGGGCGAACTGCGTGACCAAAACACTGGCAGGCTGATCCATGCGGTCAGCTTCTCTTGTAGCGGATCGTGTCGAAGCGCGCCGACAGCGCATCGTAGAGCAGCAGCCGGCCGACCAGTGGTTCGCCGATACCGGTGATCAGCTTGATGGCTTCCATTGCCTGCAGCGTGCCGACGACGCCGGTCAGCGCACCGACGACCCCGGCCACGGCGCAGGACGGCACCAGCCCCTCTGGCGGCGCTTCGGGAAAGAGGTCGCGATATCCAGGGTTCGGTCTGCCGTCGGCGCCGGTGCCGAACGGCATCAACACCGTCACCGAGCCGTCGAAGCGGCCGACGGCGGCATGCACGAGCGGCCGCTTTTCCGCCGCGCAGGCATCAGCCACCACATAGCGCGTCTCGAAATTGTCGGAGCCGTCGACGACCACGTCGTATCGCGTGACGAGGACGGCAGCATTGTCGGCCGTCAGCCTGAAATCGTGCAATTCCACCGCGACATGGGGATTGATCCGGGCGATCGCTGCTTTGGCGCTCTCGGTCTTCGCCGTGCCGACCGTATGGGTGGCGTGGATCACTTGCCGCTGCAGATTGGACAGCGAGACAATATCGTCGTCGACGATTCCAAGCGTGCCGACGCCGGCGGCAGCGAGATATTCCAGCACCGGCGCGCCGAGGCCGCCGGCGCCGATCACCAGTACCCGCGCCCGCTTCAGCCTCTGCTGGCCAGCGCCGCCGATCTCGGGCAGCACGATGTGGCGGGCATAGCGTTCGAGCTCTTCGTCGGTGAGGGCGGCAGGGGTCATTGCCGGACCATATAGCGGAGCAAAAAGCTTGTCAGGTCTCTTCGGTTGGCCCAACCGTGCCGTGGTCGACGGTGAGGAACTGCGCGCGTCCCCTCAGGCTGGAAAACAGCGCGGCGTCGGTTCCGGTCATGAAGGCCTGGCAGCTCAGCTCTTCCAGGATCGAGAACAGCGCGGCGCGCCGGCCGGCATCGAGATGCGCGGCAATCTCGTCGAGCAACAGGATCGGCGTCATCCCCGACATCTCGCCGGTCAGCCTTGCGTGCGACAACACGATGCCGACCAGCAGCGCCTTCTGCTCTCCGGTCGAGCAGAGTTCGGCCGGCATCGCCTTGGGGCGGTGGCGCACCAGCAGATCCGAACGGTGCGGGCCATCGAACGTGCGTCCGGCGGCGCGGTCGCGCTCGCGGCCGTCGGCAAGGGCGGCGCGATAGCGTTCCTCGACGTCCACGGCGGGTGCTGTGGCGACGTCGCTTTCAAGGTCGCCGGAGAGGCTGATGTCGGCCTGCGGAAACGGCCCGCTGGAAGGCAGCCTGTCGATCATGGCGGTAAGCAGGCGTACCAGTTCGGCGCGCGCAGCCGCGATCGCCACGCCGGTTTCGGCCATCTGCATCTCGATGGCGTCGAACCAGGCGCCATCGCGCGAGCCTTCCGTAAGCAAGCGGTTACGTCCGCGCATCGCCTTCTCGTAATCGAGCGCACGCTGGCCGTGGCCGGGATCGACAGCCAAAACCAGCCGGTCGAGAAAGCGCCGCCGGTCGGCGGCAGGTCCGGGGAACAGGCCGTCCATGGCCGGCGTCAGCCAGACGACGCGCAGCCATTCCAGCATGGCGTCTGCCGACCGTGCCGGCGCGCCATTGATGCGCACCTTGCGACCGCCCTCGCCGGCCGCTTCACCCCCGGTGATGCCGGTGCCGATCTCGACCTGTCCCTCCGGCCCGTCGAGCCTTGCGTGGAGCGCAAAGCCGCCATCGCCGCCTTCGCGGGCCACGTCGACATAGGGCGCACGGCGCAGGCCGCGGCCCGGCGTCAGCAGGGAGATGGCTTCCAGAAGATTGGTCTTGCCGGCGCCGTTGTCGCCGGAAAACACCACAGGGCCGGGGGAAAAGCCGATCGACAGCGCCGCATAGTTGCGGAAATTCGTAAGTGTTAGCTTCCTTATGTGACTTTGTTCCGGCAACCGCTATCCGCCTGTAGAAGTCGCCGCAATCAATTATGCTGCAGTGTGCCGCAGTGCGGCTGCTACACCCGCATCGGCATCAGCACGTAGAGCGCGGTCTCATCGGCCATGTCGTGGATCAGCGTCGGCGAACCGGCATCGGCCAGCATGAACTTGGCTTCCGTGCCGGTGAGTTGAGCAGCGACGTCGAGCAGATATTTGGCGTTGAAGCCGATCTCGATCGGGTCTGAGGAGTAATCAGCGGCCAGTTCCTCGGTTGCGCTGCCCGAATCCGGATTGTTGACGGCAAGCGTCACCTGGCCTTCGGTGATCGAAAGCTTCACCGCGCGGCCGCGCTCGGAGGAAATGGTCGAGACGCGATCGACGGCGGCGGCGAAGCTCTGGCGGTCGATGATCAGCTTCTTGTCGTTGCCGGTCGGAATGACGCGCTGGTAGTCCGGGAAAGTGCCGTCGATCAGCTTCGAGGTCAGAACCACGCTGCCGATGGTGAAGCGGATCTTGGTGTCGGACAATTCGGTGGTCACCGCGACATCGGGATCGTCGACCAGCTTCTGCAACTCGCTGACCGTCTTGCGCGGAATGATGATGCCCGGCATGCCTTCGGACCCGGCCGGAGCGTCGATCTCGGCGCGCGCCAGGCGGTGGCCGTCGGTCGCCACCGAACGCAGCTTCAGCTTGCCGCCAGTTTCATGCGTGTGCAGGTAGATGCCGTTGAGATAGTAGCGCGTCTCTTCGGTGGAGATGGCGAACTGGGTCTTTTCGATAAGGCCTCTCAGGGCGACGGAATCGAGCCGGAAGATGTGTGAGAAGGATCCCGCCGAAAGCTCCGGGAAATCGGACTGCGGCAGGCATTGCAGGCGAAAGCTCGAGCGGCCCGACGTTACCGTCATGGCGTTGCCGTCCTCGTCGGTCTTCAGCATCACTTCGGCGCCGTCGGCCAGCTTGCGCACGATGTCGTAGAGCAGGTGCGCCGGAACCGTCGTCGCCCCGCCGCGCTCGACCTTTGCCGGCGTCGCTTCGGTCACTTCGAGGTCGAGGTCGGTGGCTTTCATTTCAAGGCTGGCGCCCTCGGCGCTGAGCAGCACGTTCGACAGGATCGGTATGGTATTGCGCCGCTCGACCACGCGATGAACGTGGTTGAGCGACTTCAGGAGATTGGACCGTTCCAGGATAACACGCATGACGAAACAGGCTCGCTTGAATGAATGGACGGGTCACCAGTGGGCGGCGCCCCGCGAAAGGTCTGAACAGGCTCAGAATCTATGCAAACTGACAGGAAAAAGCCAGCAAACGCAAGTCCGGGCCACCGGTTCGCGCCGGTTAAGCGGGCTTTCTGGGGATAAAGCGGACGTTGGCCGGCAACCGATGCATGTCGCCGGAAACTGCGCAGCGGTTTTGGGACAACGACATGCATCAAAACAAGAAAATTTAAAGCGCGACGACCGTTTGCCGCGCCGATCAGGCTTGGTCGTTGATCAGCCTGCGCAACAGTTCCAGTTCCTGCGCCAGCGTGTTGTCGACGCCGGAAAGGTCCTCGATCTTGCGCACCGCATGCAGCACCGTGGTGTGGTCGCGCCCGCCGAACCGCCGGCCGATCTCCGGCAGCGAGCGCGGCGTCAATACCTTCGACAGGTACATGGCGACCTGCCTGGGCTTCACGATGGTGCGCGTGCGCCGGTTGGACAGCAACTCGGTCTTCGACACATTGTAGTGGCGCGCCACGATGCGCTGGATGTCCTCGATGCGCACCCGCTTCGGCTCGCCAGAGCGATAGATGTGGCCGAGGATTTCGTCGATGCGGTCGATGGTGATCGCCGGCTCGAACGACTGACGAAACAGCAGCTGGTTGAACGCGCCCTCCAACTCACGACCGCTGCCGGTTACCGTGCGGGCGACATGGTTGAGGATCTCCTCCGAAATATTGAGCGATGCATCGTCGACCTTGGCGGTGGCAAGCCGAAGTTTGAGCATGCCGATGCGCATGGCGAAGTCCGGCGCCGACATTTCCAGCGCGACACCGCCATTGAGGCGCGAGCGCACCCGCGGTTCCAGCGATTCCAGTTCCGACGGCGGCCTGTCAGCGGCAACCACCACTTGCTTGGCGCTGTCGAGCAGCATGTTGATGAGATGGCAGAATTCGTGCTGGATCGACTTGCCCTGCAGGAACTGCATGTCGTCGATGATCAAGAGGTCGATGTCGCGCAGCTGTTCCTTCAGCGTCAGCGCATTGTTGTCGCGGATCGCGGTGGCGAAGCGCCACATGAAATATTCGGCCGTCAGATAGACGACGCGCGATTTCGGGTTCTGTTTCAGGGATTCGGCCGCAATCGCCTGCAAAAGGTGCGTCTTGCCGAGCCCGACGGTTGCATGAAGGAACAGCGGGTTGAAGCGCACCGCGCTCGACTGCGATTCCGCCACGGCTTTGGCTGCGGCGAAAGCCACCCGGTTCGACGGGCCTTCGATGAAGGAGCCGAACGTGTAGCGCGGGTCGAGCGGCGACCCCAGCACATTGTGCCGGAATTCGCTCTCGATCGGCGTGCCGGGACGAGGGGCGGGCGCCCGCTCCACCCTGCCGGGGCCGACCGTGCCGGCCGCCAATGCGGTCTGCGTATGCTTGGTCATCTTGCGCGCCGGCACGGCCTCGGGTTCGACGCCATTGCGGGCCGGACGGGTCGCGGTGCGCACGACCATCTCGATCTTGAGGATTTCGGGATCCTCGTGCTTCCACAGATCGGCGATGAGATCGAGATAATGGCCATTGATCCACGAGCGCAGGAAGGCCGTGGGCACCGAGATGCGTACAATGCCCCGGGAAGCCTCAGCCACCTTCATACGGCCGAACCAGCTCGAATAGACCTCGGTTCCCAGGCGCGCCTTCAACTGGGCCTTGACCCGGTCGAACTTCTGTTCCGCGTCGCTGGAAGCCGCCATATCGTGCGCTCCGACCAATGTTCCGGGAAATGGCAGGTCGCCCGTAAGCTCCCGCTCGATGCCGCTCTGCATGATTGTGCGTCCCTTTTCCTTTGTACCTTTTTTCCGCCGGGAGTGCGCCTCCTGCACCCATGTTTCCGGCGACCGTATCTTCGCTACAACACCACCGCCGCCGCCGGCGGATGACGTTGCCTCGTCAGAATGGGATCGGTCCCGGCTGCTTAAGGCCAGTCCGTCTGACATGTTCGGGCAAAGCGGTGCTACCCGGCGAAAACGCCGGTGCGCCATCAAGCTGCCATGTACAATTACGCCAGTCCCCTATCGTATCGAAAAGGCAAGCCATACCCGTTCGCGGAATTGATCCACGTCATGAATTCTGCCACTGTTAGCTGGCCGATTCAGGCTGGGTTAAGGGCTAATGGCCCGTCCCTTTCGATAGACCGACATTACCGAAATCGCTGTGGATAGGGCAAGGCCACCTCTAACGGATTTTTAAGGAATCTGGTTAGTGAACAACGGTTCGGGCTCCGTGCTGGAAGCGCATATTTTGACAAAGCCATTGGGATTCAAACCCTTTTGCCGCGAATATGAAAATGGCTGTGCGGTTTGAAATTTTCTGAAATAATTCGCTTGACACCAACTTGCTGCCTGTCGCCCACAGGCGATGTGAACAAGCTGTGGATCACTTCCAGCAAGCCACTGAAAAATATCAGCAATTTGTGACAGCCAAATTTATTGGCGTGGGCCGTTTCGGCGGATTGGAATATCAGTGGGAGTGTATGTGCCGGCAAAGCATTCCGGACTCTGGAATGCGGCTCGGGCATGCTTTGCGGCCGTTCTTTTTAAGTGCTTGCCGGCAAACGAAAAAACCCGGCGCGATTGGCCGGGTTTGAAAGAACGACAGTTCAGGAACGGTCGATCAGGCCGACAGCACCTTGAGGCGGTGAGCCAGACGCGACACCTTGCGCGATGCCGTATTCTTATGGATCACGCCCTTGGTCGCGGCGCGCATCAATTCCGGCTCTGCGGTCTTGAAGGCTTCCAGCGCGGCTGCCTTGTCGCCGGCAGCCAGTGCCTCTTCGACCTGGCGGACATATGTACGCACGCGCGAGCGGCGGTTCTTGTTGATCGCTGCGCGGCGGGCGATCTTGCGCGTTGCCTTTTTGGCCGAGGAGGTATTGGCCATGATGCCTCTCTTCTGATCTGGTGGGCGCATGCGGGATGCCGCAGGGCGCAAAAAACAAACGGGCAGCCAACGGCCGCCTCGATTGGAGCGGCTTATAGTTCAGCTTTTCCGGCGCGTCAACGCCGCTTTGGCTTCTTTTTGGTCCTCGCCGCCGCCACTCTAGCGATTGGTGAAATTCGGCTTCCGCTTCTCGGCAAAGGCGGCCATCCCTTCCTTCTGGTCGTCGAGCGCAAACAGCGAGTGGAACAGCCGGCGTTCGAAGCGCAGTCCCTCCGCCAGCGTCGTCTCGTAGGCGCGGTTGACTGCCTCCTTGGCCATCATCACCGATGGCAGTGAAAACTCTGATATCCTGGCCGCGGCCTTCATCGCCTCCTCGATCAACTCGCCGGCCGGCACGACGCGCGAGGCCAGGCCGCTGCGCTCGGCTTCGGCGGCATCCATCATCCGACCGGTCAGGCACATGTCCATGGCCTTCGACTTGCCGACAAAGCGGGTCAGCCGTTGCGACCCGCCCATGCCGGGAATGACGCCGAGCGTGATTTCGGGCTGGCCGAATTTCGCCGTGTCGGCGGCAATGATGAAATCGCACATCATCGCCAGTTCGCAGCCGCCGCCCAGTGCATAGCCGGCGACCGCCGCGATCATCGGCTTGCGCGCACGGGTAAACTCTTCCCAGCCGACGAAGAAATCCTGCACATAGGCCTCCGCGTAGGTGACGGCCTGCATTTCCTTGATGTCGGCGCCCGCCGCAAAAGCCTTCTCGGAACCGGTGATGACCATGGCGCCGATGCCGGGATCGGCGTCGAACCCCTTTGCCGCCGTCAGCAAATCCGCCAGCACCTGCGCGTTCAGCGCGTTGAGCGCCTTGGGCCGGTTCAACGTGATCAGGCCGACCTTGCCGCGCGTCTCGACGATGATGGTTTCATAGCTCATGGGCTGGCCTCCTGGTTGCGGCACTGAAGGACCGTCTAGCTTACCGCTGGCAGGTCCGGCAATAAAAGGTCGAGCGGCCGCTTTGCACGATGCGCTCGATGTGGCCGGGACAGCCGGGCGTCGGACAGGGCTCGCCTTCGCGATCGTAGACCGCGAAGGAATGCTGGAAATAGCCCAGCGACCCGTCTGTGTGCACATAGTCGCGCAGCGAAGACCCGCCGGCGGCGATCGCATCGGCGATCACCGAACGGATTGCCTCGGCCAGTCGTTCGCTCTGTTCCTTGGCCTTCTTGCTGGTCCCGGCGATGGTGCCTGCCTCGCGCAATGGCGAAAGGCCGGCGCGCCACAGCGCTTCCGACACATAGATATTGCCGAGCCCGGCAATCAGCTTCTGGTCGAGCAGCGCCGCCTTCAACGGCGATCTGCGGCCCTTCAGCAGAGAGGCGAGCAGGGCGCCTTCCAGCGCATTGCCGGTCGGCTCGACGCCCAGTCCCGCGAGCATCGGATGCGCGTCGGCCAGGCCTTCCGCAAACAGCATGAAGCCGAAGCGACGCGGGTCGTTGAAGACCACGCGAGACTGGACGCCGACAGGCGACACGACATGGAACACCACATGGTCGTGCTTGGCATTCTTCGAGCGCTCTTGATGGAACGTGCCGGGCGTCTCTTTGTCATCAGCGGCCTCGATGCGGAACGAGCCCGACATGCCGAGATGGCAGATCAGCACCGGGCCATCGTCCAGGTGTATGGTGAGATATTTGGCGCGGCGGCCAAGCGCGATGACGGTCTTGCCGGTCAGCCGCTGCGCAAATCTCGCCGGAAACGGAAATCTGAGATCGGGCCGGCGCGCCTCGACGCGCACGATCCGCGCGCATTCCAGAACCGGCTGCAGGCCGCGCCGGACGGTTTCGACCTCGGGCAGTTCAGGCATGGCCGCCTATCGCCGCATGGAAGGAAGCGCCGTGGCGGCCGCGCGCCAGCTTGAGGTGTTCGGCGACCGTCTCGCCGATATCGGCGAAGGTGGTCCTGAGCCCGATGTCGCCGCCCGTGAGACCCGGTGCGGTGCCGATGACCGGGACGCGTTCGCGCGTGTGGTCGGTGCCACGCCATGTCGGATCGTTGCCATGGTCGGCGGTGAGGATGAGCAGATCGCCCGGCTTCAGCTTTGCCAGTGCCTCGGGCAGCCGGCGGTCGAAGGCTTCGAGCGCCGCAGCATAGCCGGCGACGTCGCGGCGATGGCCGAACTCGGTGTCGAAGTCGACGAAATTGGCGAACACCAGGTCGCCGTCGCCGGCATCGTCCATCGCGCCCAGCGCCTTGTCGAACATTGCCATGTTGCCGGGCGCCTTGCGTACTTCCGAGATACCGCGGTGGGCGAAGATGTCGCCGATCTTGCCGACCGCGATCACCCGGCTGCCGCGCCCGGTCAAGCGGTCGAGCAGCGTCGGCTCAGGCGGCGGCACGGCGTAGTCATGGCGGTTGTAGGTGCGCTCGAAGGTGGCTGATGTTTCGCCCAGGAAAGGCCGTGCGATCACCCGTCCGATCTTCAGCGGATCGACCAGCCGGCGTACCGTCTTGCAGAACTCGTAGAGCCGCTCAAGGCCGAAATGAACTTCGTGCGCTGCTATCTGCAGGACGGAATCGACCGAGGTGTAGCAGATCGGCTGGCCGGTGCGGATATGCTCCTCGCCGAAGCGCTCGATGATCTCCGTGCCGGGCGCATGGCAGTTGCCGAGAATGCCCGGCACCTTACCCTCGCGGATCATCGCTTCGGTCAGTTCGGCAGGGAAGGCGGGCACCTTATCGGGGAAATAGCCCCAGTCGAACCGCACGGGCAGCCCGGCGATTTCCCAGTGACCCGACGGCGTATCCTTGCCGCTCGAAATCTCCTGCGCGGCGCCGTGGAAGGCGGAGGCTGAAACGGCGGCTTTGCTGTCGAATTGGAAGCCGGTTGCGGTTTCTGCTGCGCGGCCGAGACCGAGCGAAACCATGGTGGGCACCTTCAGCGGTCCCTCGCGCAGGCCCTCGCGATCGGCGCGGGCTTCCGCGCAGGCCAGCGCGATATGTCCGAATGTGTTCGAGCCGGCGTCGCCATAGCGTTCGGCATCGGCGGCGCCGCCAATGCCGAAAGAATCGAGAACGAAGAGGAAAGCGCGTGACATCGGTGCCGTCATTGCCAGTCTGGTTGACCAGACATAAGGTCCCGTCGCGGCATTGGCAAATCGTAAACCAGGCGGCAGCGGCCTGGCGCAATAGTCGCGAGGTCGGGCAGGCGCGCTGTACGCATCCTTGAGACATGCGATGCGCTTCAAGGAAACGGTGTGCGGGGCATGGATCGATGAGACGGGCTGACCGCGGTTGGAGTGCACTAGCGACCACTGTAGCGCTCCTGGCCTCGCAGCTCGCCGCGCACGCCGACTGGCGCGACCAGATCGGCACGTTTCGCATCGGCATCGTTGCCGAGCCGGACGCCGGCAACACGGTTCCGGGTCTGGCCATGCTGACTGACGCCTACGGCAGGGCGCTCGGCATGAAGGTGGAATTCGTCGTCGCGCATGACTATGCGGCGCTGATCGAGGCGCAGGCCAATGGCCGGGTTCAGTACGCGGTCTATTCGGCGACCGCCTACGCCACCGCCTCGGAGCGCTGCGGCTGCGTCGAACCTCTTGTGGCGCCGGTCGACGCCGACGGTGCCACGGGCATCCGCTCCGTGCTTTTGACGCGCGACGGCAGGCTTTCCGATCTCGCGGCCCTGGAAACGCACCGCATCGCCATGGCGCCTTCCGACTATGTCGGCGGTTCGCTTCTACCGCTCGCCGGGCTGGCGGCCGACGGCATCAAGATCAGCCAGGATGCGCCATTCCTCGCTCATGCCGGCTCGGCTGCCGCCGCAGAAGCGATGCTGGCCGATGGCCAGGCCGATGCCGTGTTCGGCTGGGAGCGGGCCGCGGCGGAAAACCGGACGGCGATTGCTGGCGATCAGCCGGCTGATCCGGACGGCACGGCGGCGCGACTGGAGGCGGCGGGGATTCCAGAAGCCGCACTCCAGATCATCTGGACCTCCGGCGTGCTCAGATACGGCCCTCATGCCGTCCGCAGCGATCTCGACCCCGAAGCCAAACGCCGACTGACCGTCTTCCTCACCAATCTCAGATCGCAGTCGCCGGAAATCTACGATTTCGTGGAATCGAAACATTCGGGAGGGTTCACGCTCGCCGCTGCGAGTGACTATGCGATGGCCGCTTCCATCGTGCGCCTGGTGTCAGGCAGTACCGACAGCAGCGCGCAATGAACCCGGGTTGAATGGGTAGAACTGCTTCAGCAATCGCTGCAGGGGATCGACGTTGCCCGGCGCGGCCTGAGATAGTAGGTTTCGCTCATCGTTATCTTGCCTTTGTTGAAGGCCGAGATAAATCCGAGCGGCTTTTCGGAGCCTTCCGACCAGGAGATGATCGGTTGGTATGCTAGAGTGGTTTTGACACGAATGAGGAAAGTCCCCGCAACATTGAGCGTCGCCGGAACGGTGGTGGAAGTTGTCGGGTTGGAGTCGCGGCCAGTCTTCCCATCCAGCACGCTCCAGGACCACGCCACCTTTGCTTGCGGTATTGGATTGTTCGGGTCGGTTCTGATGTCGATTGCCGTAATGGAGATATTGGCGACCGAGCGGTTGTAAGGCTGAAGGCTGGAGTTGCCGATCTTCATGATGTCGGTGAGATCTGCGTTGACCACCGACGTTTGCTGCGTGACGAGGTCGGCAACCATGGAGCTGATGCGGCTGACCTTCTTGCTGGCCTCGATGGCTTGCGAGGCCTCCATCGTAATGAAATACATGATCAGCAAGACAGGCACGATGAGGGCAAACTCGACGGCCGCTATGCCCCGCCGATCGGAAAAAAACCACGCCGCTCTCTTCCAGACAACCGACATCCCCGGATGTGCCCCCGCACGAAACATGCACTTTTCCTTTTGCTTACACGTGCAATTTCAGTTGTCGAATGGCTCGTTTTGCCACGTTGTCGTGGCGTAATGCAGAGTCTTGCCGCCATCCATATTCGACATGTATTGAGCCATGAAATCGGTCATGACCGGCCAGGGGTAAAAGACCCGCAGCATGTTCTTTGATTCTGCCGGACCTATTGTAGGGGTCCCGAAAGCCGGGTCCTTGCCTGTATCCGGATCCTTGCCCGTCAGCGTGATGGTCGAGCCGGAAATCGTGAAACCCGCACTGGCTGCCCCGGCAAAGGTCTTGAACGGGCGCAGATCCACCAGCAAACCGGGGCAACCCTTCGCGACAATGATCTCGAGTCTGGCGCAGACCAAGCCCTTCAGCTTCTCTTCCGTCACATCGGCTTGCCTCAACTGGCCAGTACGCAACTGACGGGCGATATCATCGGTGATGTTGGCCATCACCTCTTGTCCGGCAAATGAAACGCAGCTCTCGAGGATGGCGAAGACGAGAGCCGCAAACGGTAACGCAAGCATCGCGAATTCTATCGCCGTGCTGCCGCGCCGATCACGAAGGAAAAGACGGGCAAACGTCACGCGCCCTGCCTTGGCCTTGCAGATCTCGCGTTCTGAATCCTCGTCCAAGACGTCGCCCATATCCCGTTCCTGCCGATCCTGATGCGGTACCGTCAGCACCACTATCAAGAACCCATTTAGCTCCGGTTTGAATGACCGTTAAATTCGACCAGGCGACATTAACCGGCCGCTAACCGACGCGGCTTTCTCGAGACAATCGAGCCAACTGAGGCGCTTACTGCCCAGCGCTCATCTCGGCTTCGGACGACTTTTCCGAGTCGCTCTTGTACGAGCTTTCGCAATAGGGCGTGCAGGACATGGTCTGTACCGAGGCGCGCCTGTAGATACGCACGGACGACGCGTCCTGGCGCACCACGGTCACCTGCTCGTCGACGATCGGGCTGCCATCGTGGTCGAGGACAACCAGATTGGTGACGCCGAACCCCTTGCCGGTCAGTACGATCGTCGATGCATCCTGGACGGAGGCGTCGGCAATCGCCGGATTGCCGACGACTATGGTGTCGGCGGGGCGTGTCAGTTTGACGATCTTGGCCTGATTCATCGTCACTTCGATGCCGGCTCCGGCCTTGGCCGGCAGCACAAAAGCCGGGACGGCGAGAAGCGCGACAAGCAGGAATGACGATTTCATGGCAGTCATCAAGGCGCTCCACAGCGGCAAAACTTGTTCAAAGAAACATGAAGGAGATTGGTGAACCAACGGTTAAACCCTTGACCGGCGCCGGGGTATTCGCACCAATCCTGCTGCGAGCTAATATAACAATGCATCCTGCCGATAGCCGTGAAATTACAGCTCTTCACGGGCAGGCGAGCTACTGTCCAGCGTTTAGTTTACGGTTAACCACGCAAGCTGTTCGAAGCGGGAAAGGAATCGGTAAGGCTGTTTATTAAGCCGATTGAAAGAGCTTCTCCGTAGATTGGCAGCATCCGATCAACCACCACAGAAGTTGACGGAAGTGCTGTAACACGTGGAGTAGGAGCTCTCGAATGTCTAATCTCATCGCACGTTTCGCGAAGGACGAATCCGGCGCGACCGCTATCGAATACGGTCTGATCGCCGCTCTCATCGCGCTTGCCATCATGGTTGGCGCTGGTCAGCTCGGCAATGCCCTGAACGCCAAGTTCACGACCATCGCGGATTGCGTGAAGGATCCGACGAACGCTGCTTGTAAGTAATGATCTAGCATCCTGTTTCGACGGGTAGACTGGAAGGGCCGCCTCGCTGGCGGCCCTTTTGTCTTTTGAAGATCGTTTGGCTTTGGTCTTGCTGCGCCGCTTAGCGCGCTGACATTTCTCGGGATTTGACCCGGATGAGCAGAACTCACCAATCCTTAACCCAAGCTGCCTAACCTGCAGCCATCGTTGCCTTTCCAACCATGAGAGACCGATGCTCAACGCACTGATCTTCGTTGTCTTTCCGTTTTGCATGCTTTTTGCGGCGATCTCCGACGCGCTGTCGATGACAATCTCCAATCGGGTGCCGGTGCTGCTTGTGGCCGTCTTTGCCGTGGTTGCGCCACTGACGGGTATGGACTGGGCAACTTATGGCTGGCATTTCGCCGCCGGCGGCCTGGTGCTGGCCGTGACTTTCGGTCTGTTTGCGCTCGGCGGCATGGGCGGCGGCGATGCCAAGCTTTTGGCAGCCACGTCCATCTGGATGGGGCTCAACATTCACCTTGTCAATTACCTCGTGGCTTCGACGTTCATCGGTGGCCTGCTGACGCTCGCCATTCTCCTCTATCGGAAATCGCCGCTGGCGACCTACACCAGTCACAATCCGGTCCTGCGCCATTTCGCCGACGAGATGAATGGCGTTCCCTATGGCATCGCACTCGGCATTGGCGGGCTGCTGACCTATCCGGATTCGCCCTTGATGGAATGGGCATTGGCAACGTTGGCGACCTGATGTAGCGAACCTCCTCTGCCCTTCCGGCATCGATCCTGAAAAGAGGCGGCTTGGCCGCCTTTTTCATTTGTCGGAGCATGGTCGTGTAATTATGTAAACCTTGAATTAATCACGATCGTAAGCATTATATTAACCTTGTTTTGACGATTGCCGCTGCAAAGTCCGGCCTGGCTAGGTGGTTGCCTAAAGGCGAGGGTTCGGACAGATGCCAGCATCCCGACTGATCATTCTGGGCGTGGCGGTGGCCGCGGCGGGTGGTGCAGGTTATGTTGCCAAGAATATGGTGGCGGTCCCGCCCCAGCAGGTCGTCGTCGATGCCCCGCAGGCGCCGGCCATCGCCTTGCAGGATGTGCTCGTGCTTTCCGGCGACGTGCCGATGGGAAGCCCGCTTGAGAACAATCTCAGCTGGGAGTCCTGGCCGTCCGATGGCATCAATGCGAATTTCATCACCCGTGCCGCCGAACCCGAAGCGCGGGAGAAGCTGAAGGGCTCCGTCGCCCGCATGGCGATGTACACCGGTGAGCCGTTGCGGCGCTCCAAGCTGATCGGCGAGGGGCAGAGCTTCATGTCTTCGATCCTGCCCACCGGCATGCGTGCCGTCGCCACCGCGATCTCGGCCGACACGTCGGCAGGCGGCTTTATACTGCCTAACGATTTTGTCGACGTCATCATGACCCGCAGATCCGACACCGGCAACGGCGGTAGCGGATTCACCACCGAGACCATCCTCAAGAACATCCGCGTCCTGGCGATCGATCAGACCATCCAGGAGGACGAGGAAGGCAAGAAGACCAGGGTCGGACAGACGGCGACGCTGGAGCTGACGCCGCAGCAGGCCGAGATCATCACCGTCGCCCAGCAGATGGCCGATCGCCTGACGCTGGCGCTGCGCTCGATCACCGACAACAAGGAAAAGGGTACCGATGAAGCCGACTACCTCGTTTCCGGCAATGGGCGGCGCGGAACGGTGCGGTTGATCAAATCGGGCGAAGTTTCCGAAGTAGGGGCAAGGAAATGAGGTTAGTCGCTAGACTGCCGGTCACCACGGCTGCGGCCATCGGCCTGCTTTTTCTCGGAGCCCATGCAAGTGGCCTTGTCGACGCCAAGGCCGCCGGAAAAAGCGTCGGGGTCACGGCCTCGTCGGCCACGCAACGTGTCAAGCTTGGCCTCAACAAATCGGTGGTCATCGATCTGCCGAGCGACGCCTACGACATCCTGGTCGCCAACCCCGCGGTCGCCGATGCGGTGACCCGCACCGCAAGGCGGATCTATCTGTTCGGCAAGTCGGTGGGCGAAACCAACATCTTCGTCTTCGGTCCCAATGGCGAGCAGATCGCCAGCCTGGATCTGGCCGTCGAACGCGACGTCGCCGGATTGGAAGATTATCTCAAGCGCTTCCTTCCGAATGCCGAGATCAAGGTAGAGTTGCTGAACGACAACGTCGTCCTGACCGGGACGGTGGACACGCCGCTCGATGCCAAGCGCGCCGTCGATCTGGCAACCATCTTCGTGTCCGGCGGTGAAGCGACGACCGGTCAGTATTCGCAGACCGCGGCAGGCGGCAATGCCAATGGCGGCGTCGACATCAACAATCCGGATGCCGAACGCCGGGTCTCGAAGATCGTCAACCTGCTGCAGATCATCGGCGACGACCAGGTGACGCTGAAGGTGACCGTGGCCGAAGTCAGCCGCTCGGTGATGAAGCAGCTCGGCGTCAACATGGTTGGCAAAGGCAGCTCCAACGGCATCAGCTTCAATGCGACCAGTGACACCTTCCCCGGCCTAGGCAAGCCGTTGTCGAGTTCGGGGGTCAATTTTGCCACCTCTGCTCTGCAGGGCTACATCACTGCGATGGAGCAGTCCGGCGTCATGAAAACGCTGGCCGAGCCTACTTTGACCGCCGTCTCCGGTGAGAAGGCGACCTTCAAGGTCGGCGGCGAGTACAATATGGTCAGCGCCGTTACAAACGCCAAGTCGGACGCCAATCAGAATGCCGACAGGGTTTGGACGGCTCAGAAAATCGAATACGGCATCGGCCTGGAATTTCAGCCTGTGGTGCTGTCGCCCGGTCGCATCAGCCTGAAGGTCAGGACGTCGGTTTCTGAACCGACCACCGAAGGCGCGGTCTCTTTCGGAGACACCAACGTCATATCGCTGCGCAAACGTTTGGCCGACACGACCGTGGAACTGCCTTCGGGTGGATCGATGATGATAGCCGGCCTCGTCCGCGACGACGTCAGGCAGGCAGTAAACGGCTTGCCCGGACTGACCAAGATCCCGGTGCTCGGCACGCTGTTCCGCAGCCGCGATTTCGTCCGCAACGAAAGCGAGTTGGTCATCATCATCACGCCTTATCTGGCGCGGCCGGTGGCGCGCAACGACCTGGCCAAGCCGGATGACAATTTCAACGCCGCCGGCGATGGCCCGGCCATGTTCCTTGGCCGCGTCAACCGCGTCTACGGCACCATGCAGACAGACAAGCCCAACGGCCGCTACCACGGCGTTGTCGGCTTCATCTACAAGTAAGCGGGGAGCGGACATGTCTCAGTCAGCATCGAAGGCAATGGCGGTCGCCGCGACAGTGCGGTCCGGCCGTGCCCGGATCAGCCGATCGGCAATGCCGATCCTGGCGATCGCGATCGCCGCCTCGCTCGCCGGTTGCGCCAAGCGCGACAGCATCACGGTTGGGGCGATTCCCGATGATTATCGCACCACGCATCCGATCGTGATTGCCGAGAAGAACCAGAAGCTGGACCTCCCGGTCGGCGCCGGCGATCGCGGCATGACCGGCTCGCAGCGCGACACGCTTCTGGGCTTCCTTGACGGCTACGACAGGAGCGCTGCCCCGGCGCTGACGATCGCAATCCCGATCGGCTCGGCCAATGAGGTGGCGGCGACTGCCGCGGCGCGCGATTTCGCCAGGCTGGCGATTGCCGGCGGCATCAAGCGAAACCGGATCGTGGTGACCTCCTACCAGTCGGTTTCCCCGGAAGCCTCGGCGCCTATCCGCGTTTCCTATATTTCGGTGAGAGCCCAGACCGACAAATGCGGGCGCTGGCCCGAAGACATCCTCGCAACCTCCGAAAACAAGCACTACGCCGATTACGGCTGCTCCTCTCAAAACAACCTCGCTGCGCAACTCGCCAATCCGGCCGATCTGCTCGGGCCAAGAAAGTCGTCCGATATCGACGCCGAGAACCGCGGCGCGGTGATCGACGTCTATCGCGGCAGAGGTATTTCGGACGAGTTCCTCGGCAGTTCGGAAGTGACGTATTAGGAGCGCCGGTCCCGCGTAGAGACCGGAACGAGAAGTCACGGAAAAGAGCATGACGATGAGCAATCTTGCCTACGACACGCCCGGAGACGGCGGCGACAGCTCCCAATCGGATGTTGCAGCGATGCAGGCGCTGCGGCCGGTGCCGCGTATTTCTATCCAGGCATTTTGCGAGACGGAAGGTGTCGCGCATCCGGTGGAGCGGGCCGGCGAGGATCGCCGCATGGCCAAGGCGCATCTGAAAGTGCATATGGGCGGCATCGCCACGGCGATCGAATTCTATCAATCGGCGCCGACGCCGAACCTCATCCTGCTGGAATCGCGCAGCGAACCGAAGCAATTGCTGGAGCAGCTTGCCCAGCTTTCAGAATATTGCGATCCCTCCTCCAAAGTCGTGGTGATCGGCCACTACAACGATGTCGGTCTCTACCGCGAACTCATTCGCTTCGGTATTTCCGAATATGTCATCGCACCGGTGTCGATGGCCGATATCGTCTCCGTGGTGTCATCGATCTTCGTCGATCCGGAAGCCGAGCCGATCGGCCGCTCGATCGCCTTCATCGGCGCCAAGGGCGGCGTCGGCTCCTCGACCATCGCCCACAATGTAGCGTGGGCGATGTCATCGCTGTTCAAGTCGGAAGTGGTCGTCGCCGATCTCGACCTGGCTTTCGGGACGGCCAACATAAATTTCGACCAGGACCCTGCGCAAGGCATCGCCGAAGCCGTATTTTCGCCCGAACGCGTCGACGAGGTCTATCTCGACCGTCTGCTTGCCCAGTGCGCCGAACATCTGTCGCTGCTCGCCGCGCCCTCCACACTGGAACGTGTCTATGATTTCGATCCCGATGCCTTCACGCAACTCATCGATACCGCCCAGCGCAGCGTGCCGCTGCTGGTGCTCGACGTCCCCCATATCTGGACGGGCTGGACCAAGAACACACTGATCAAGGCCGACGAGATCGTCATCACGGCGACGCCGGAACTGGCCAATCTGCGCAACACCAAGAACCTGGTCGATATGCTGACGAGGCTTCGCCCGAACGATCCGCCGCCGAAGCTGATCATCAACCAGGCCGGCGTGCCGAAACGGCCCGAGATTTCCGCTTCCGACTTCGCCGAGCCGCTCAGCCTCACGCCGATGTCGGTCATCGCCTTCGACCCGTTGTTGTTTGGAAATGCCGCCAACAACGGCCGCATGCTGGGCGAGATGGATGCCAGGAGCCCGGTCGTCGGCATGATCAACGAAATCGCGCATGTCCTGACCGGTCGCAGCGAAATCAAGGCCAGGAAGAAGGCAGGCCTTGGCGGCCTGCTCGGCAAGCTCTCGCGTAACAAGAAATGACGCTCCCCTCCAAATCAAGAAGTAGAGCATGATGTCGTTCGAAAACCGCTTCGGCATCATGTTCTGGACGGAATTGGTAGTCGATCATGTTTGGTAAAAGAGGCTCCGACGACGGCGGCCGGTTCACCCCGGAGTTCCGTCAGCCAGCACCGTCGCCAGCGGCGCCGGCCACTGCAACGCCTGCGGACATGGCGGTACTTGCCCGGCCCGCGGCAGCGCCGCCTGGAGCGCCGGGAACCCCGCCAACTCGCCGTGCCGTTGAGGCGCCGTCGATGGCGCCGGAGCCGCCAAAAAAGATCCAGCGCGAAAAAAGTGAAACCTACTACGACACCAAGAGCCAGGTCTTCTCCGCGCTCATCGACACCATTGACCTGTCGCAACTCGCCAAGCTCGACCCTGAGAGCGCGCGCGAGGAAATCCGGGATATCGTCAACGACATCATCGCCATCAAAAATTTCGCAATGTCGATCGCCGAGCAGGAAGAGTTGCTCGAGGACATCTGCAACGATGTGCTGGGCTACGGCCCGCTGGAGCCGCTGCTCGCCCGCGACGATATCGCCGACATCATGGTCAACGGCTCCAAGAACGTCTACATCGAAGTCAACGGCAAGGTCGAACAGACCGGCATCCGCTTCCGCGACAATCAGCAGCTGCTCAACATCTGCCAGCGTATCGTCAGCCAGGTTGGCCGCCGCGTCGACGAATCGAGCCCGATCTGCGACGCCCGCCTACCCGACGGCTCCCGCGTCAACGTCATCGCCCCGCCGCTCTCCATCGACGGCACCGCGCTCACCATCCGCAAGTTCAAGAAGGACAAGCTGACGCTCGATCAGTTGGTCAAGTTCGGCGCCATCTCGCCGCAGGGCGCCGAGATCCTCAAGATCATCGGCCGTGTCCGTTGCAACATCGTCATCTCCGGCGGTACCGGCTCCGGCAAGACGACGCTGCTCAACTGCCTGACCAACTATATCGACCGCGAGGAACGCGTCATCACCTGCGAGGACTCGGCCGAGCTGCAACTGCAGCAGCCCCACGTGGTGCGTCTCGAAACCCGCCCGCCCAATCTCGAGGGCGAAGGCGAGGTGACCATGCGCGACCTGGTCAAGAACTGCCTGCGCATGCGGCCCGAACGCATCATCGTCGGCGAAGTGCGCGGACCGGAGGTTTTCGACCTGCTGCAGGCGATGAACACCGGCCATGACGGGTCGATGGGAACGATCCACTCCAACAGCCCGCGCGAATGCCTGAACCGTATCGAATCGATGATCGCCATGGGCGGCTATTCGTTGCCGCAGAAGACCGTGCGTGAAATCGTCGTCGGCTCCATTGATGTCATCATCCAGGCAGCACGCCTTCGCGACGGCTCGCGCCGCATCACCCACATCACCGAGGTGATCGGCATGGAAGGCGACGTCATCATCACGCAGGATATCGTGCTCTACAACATCAAGGGCGAGGACTCGAATGGAAGGCTGCTTGGCGAGCACGTGTCGACCGGCATCGGCCGTCCGCATTTCTGGGATCGCGCCCGCTACTATGGCGAGGAACAGCGCCTCGCCAATGCGCTGGAATCGATGGAGAAACGCGCTGACTGACGCATATCGAGGTTGGAAGCAATTCCAGGAAAAGTGTGAAGCGGCTTTCCCTTGGGAATTGCGTCAAAACAAAGCGATAGCGCATATCGCCGTTTCCTTGAAACGGCGATATGCGCTGGGGACCGAGGTCGATGTTCGGAATTGACACCACCGTACTGGCGTTCATCGTGCTCGCCGGCTTCAGCGCCGGTGCGGTCGCCTATGCCTTCCTGTTCACCAAGATGAGCAACGAGAAGCAGGCCGGCAAGCGGCTCGAGACGATCAAGGCCGCCGAGACCGATCGTTCGGTCGTCAAGGCTTCGCGCGACCGTGTCGCGGAGGCGGTCAAGCGGCGTAAATCTGTCCAGGACACGCTGAAACAGCTCGACGAAAAGCAGAAAACCAACGAACTCGCCGTCAAGAAGCCGCCGTTAAAGGCCCAGATTCGTCAGGCCGGCATGCAGGTCTCGATCGAGCGTTTCTATATCTACTCCGTCATTTGCGGCATCGCGCTGACGGTGCTTGCCTATCTCGCCGGCGCGCCGCTTCTGGTCCTGCCGGGCGCGCTGCTGGCGGGGGCGCTCGGCCTGCCGCGCTGGTTCGTCTCGTTTCGCCGCGCGCGCCGGGTCAAGGCGTTCCTCAACGAATTTCCCAACGCCCTCGACATCATCGTGCGCGCCGTCAAATCCGGCCTGCCGCTCAACGACGCCATTCGCCTGATCGCCAGTGAATCGCCGGAGCCGGTCAAGACCGAGTTCCGCCGGATCGTCGATTCACAGCAGATTGGCATGTCCATCCCCGATGCCACCTTGCGCATGGTTGAAACCATGCCGTGCAGCGAGGCAAGCTTCTTCGGCATCGTTATCCAGATCCAGTCACAGGCCGGCGGTAATCTCTCCGAGGCGCTTGGCAACCTGTCGCGCGTGCTTCGCGATCGCAAGAAGATGAAGGCCAAGGTCCAGGCGCTTTCCATGGAAGCCAAGGCGTCGGCCGTCATCATCGGCGCGCTGCCTTTTGTCGTCGCCCTTCTCGTCTATCTGTCGAGCCCGAACTACATCATGCCGCTGTTCACCACCAGCACCGGCAATCTGATCCTCGGCTGTTCCGGCGTCTGGATGTCGATCGGCATTCTGGTGATGCGCAAGATGATGAACTTTGAAGTATAGGCCGACCTTGGAAAGCTCGAAACGAAAAGACTGAAAACGAATGACCGACCAAGTCGTAAAATCGCTGACCGATCCTGCCTTCCTGATAGCGTTGCTGGTTGGCATTGCGGTGTTCGCGACCGTCTTCACGGTGCTGCCGGCCCTTGGTGGCAATCAGCTCAAGACGCGCATGAGATCGGTGGCGCTGGAGCGTGACGAATTGCGCGCCAAGCAGCGCGCGCGGCTTGCCAATGAAGCCGATCGTCGCCGCAAGGGGCTGCGCGAAGAGCAGTCGATCGGCATGCGCAACATCGTCGACAGGCTGGACCTGCGGCGTGCGTTGGCCGATGAAGGCACGTTGCAGAAGCTCAAGGTGGCGGGCTTTCGTGGCCAGAACCCGCTGACCC
Source organism: Mesorhizobium sp. M1143 (assembly GCF_040318435.1). Lineage (NCBI taxonomy): Bacteria > Pseudomonadati > Pseudomonadota > Alphaproteobacteria > Hyphomicrobiales > Phyllobacteriaceae > Mesorhizobium > Mesorhizobium sp. M1143. The sequence continues at coordinate 268,931 of NZ_JAMYMJ010000002.1, forward strand.
GCTTCCTGTTCTTCCGCCTGATCCTGCCTTTTGTCGGTTTCACGCTGGCAGCGATCTATCTGTTCGTGCTCGGCGGACTGCCTGACCGGCCGGCCTTCGTGAAACTGTTCGTCTGCATCCTTGTCGCCTACGCCGGTTTCTACGCGCCGATCCTTTACGTCAACAATCGTGCCGCCAAGCGCAAGCAGTCGATCCAGGCGGCGTGGCCGGATGCGCTCGACCTGATGCTGATCTGCGTCGAATCGGGCATGTCGGTCGAGGCCGCCTTGCGCAAGGTCTCCGAGGAGATCGGTTCGCAGTCGGTGGCGCTGGCGGAGGAATTCGTGCTGACCAACGCCGAACTCTCTTATCTGCAGGAGCGCAAGCAGGCTTATGAAAACCTCTCGGCTCGTACCGGCCTGGAGTCGGTGAAGTCAGTGTCCCAGGCGCTGGTCCAGGCCGAACGCTACGGCACACCCGTGGCGCACGCATTGCGCGTGCTGGCCTCGGAAAGCCGTGACATGCGCATGAATGCCGCCGAGAAGAAGGCCGCCGCCCTGCCGCCGAAGCTTACCGTGCCGATGATCCTGTTCTTCCTGCCGGTTTTGTTCGCCATCATTCTGGGCCCAGCCGGCATTCAGGTCAGTCAGCGCGGCATCTTCGGCGACCAGCACAATTCCTCAAGCCAGTAGGCCTCGTTGCAGCCATACAAAAGAGCCGCACTGCCAATGCAGTGCGGCTCTTGTTTTCAGCTTTGAGATGTGGACGGATTTTGCGCTGTGCGGAGCCGGCGCCCATGCGGCGCTCAGTTGGTCGCCGGCTTTGCCTTGTCCTGATCCTTGAGCTGACTCCAGGCGTTCTGCTGGGCAAGCATCTGGCGAAGATAGGCTACATTGGCTTGCGCCTGTTCGGGTGAAAGCTCCTGCGAGGCGATCTTCTCGGCCTCGTCGAAGCGGCCCTGCAGTCCCACGACCAGCGCAAGGTTCTGGCGCACCCGGCTGTCGGCATTCGGTTGCTGGGCTGCCGAGCGCATATAGGTCTCGGCGGTGCGCAGATCGCCTTCCAGCACATAGGACATACCGAGATTGGAAAGGATCGAGGGTTCGTTCGGCTTTAGGTCCAGCGCCTTGCGGTAGTTCTGGCGCGCTTCATCCTTCTGGCCAAGCTGGTCGAGAATGGCGGCCTCGGCCGACATCAGCCGCCAGTCCGGATATTCCGGCGTCTGCGCCCGGCGCACGGCGTCGAGCGCCGGCTCGAACTGGCCGTTGGCGGCCAGCGCCTTGCCGTAGGCGGCAAGCACGTCGCGATCCTTGGGGTAGGCGATCGCCAGCTTGCGCATCACGGCAAGCGACTGGTCGGCATCGCCGTCCATCTGGAGCGCCGCCGCAAAATTTGTCGCCAGCCGCTTGTCGTTGGGGTTCTTTGCGTAGGATTCGCCCAGCCGCCCGGTCGCCCCGTGCAACTCGCTGGCCGACATGGTTTCCAGCGGTTTGCCGCTGGTGCGCCCGATCGAGCCGGTCGTGAGCTTGCTGGTTCCGCACCCGGCAACACCGGCCGCCAGCGCCATCAGCAGTGCCGTGGTGACCAACCGTTTGCCCGTGACGTTCATCCTGCGGTTGGTGGGCATCGGCACGGGGCTCTCCATTCCTGCGCGTGGCCATTCACGTGGCCATCTTCATCCCCGCAGAAATATTCTGTTAACCCTAACGGACAGTTAAAAAGTGAGCCGTCGGATCGGTGAACGGCCCGCCGGAAGCCTTTGGCCTGGCAGTCCCATGCCGGCCCCTGTGCATAGATGTTGAAATCATCCGACGTCCCTGTCACTTGACTGAGGACGACCTGCAAGCCTCCCGGAGACCATCGAATGCCCGTCGAACTCATCGAGACACTAAACACTGCCCTGCCGGTCCATCTGGTCGCGAGCGATGGACTGGAGGCCTTGGGGCTTTCGCCTTCCATGACCGCATGGGCGGCCGCCAACGGCTTTTCCGGCGAAGCCGGTAGGACGCTCGCCGTCCCCGGCGACAACGGTTCCCTTGCCGGCGCCTTGTTCGGCGTCGGTGATGGCGAGGGCGCGCTGGCCGTCGGCATGCTGGCGAGAGCCTTGCCGGAAGGCGACTGGCATTTTGCCGCCGCTCCAGCCGAGCCGGAACTCGCGGCCATAGCCTTGGTGCTCGGCGGTTACGTCTTCACTCGCTACGGAAAGAAATCAGGCAAGACGCTGCGTTTTGCGCTGCCGCTCGGCGTAGATGCAGGACGCGTCCGGCGCATCGCCGACGGCGTCTTCCTGGCGCGCGACCTCGTCAACACGCCGACCAGCGACATGGGACCGGACGAGTTGGAGAAGGCCGTGCGGACCCTGGCGGCCACTCACAAGGCCGAGGTGTCGGTGATCAAGGGGGATGATCTCCTGAAGCAGAATTTCCCGATGATCCATGCGGTCGGCCGGGCCTCGGTCGGAGCGCCGCGACTGATCGACATGGTTTGGGGACCGGAAGGCGCGCCGAAGGTGACGCTGGTCGGCAAGGGTGTCTGTTTCGACACTGGCGGCCTCGACATCAAACCGTCGTCGGGCATGCTCTTGATGAAGAAGGATATGGGCGGCGCCGCCAATGTGCTGGGCCTGGCCTCGATGATCATGGCTGCCGGGCTGAAGATCCGGCTGCGCGTCCTGATCCCGGCGGTCGAGAATTCGATTGCCGGCAACGCCTTCCGGCCTGGAGATGTACTGACCAGCCGCAAGGGCCTCACCGTCGAGATCGGCAACACCGACGCCGAAGGGCGGCTGGTGCTGGCCGATGCGCTGGCGCTGGCCGATGACGAGGAGCCGGAACTGCTGATCGACATGGCGACGCTGACCGGGGCAGCGCGTGTCGCGCTCGGTCCCGATCTGCCGCCTTTCTACACTGGCGACGAAGCGCTGGCGTCCGAACTGGCTGCGGCCTCGGTGGCCGTCGAGGATCCGTTGTGGCGCATGCCGTTGTGGCGGCCCTATGACGGCAGGCTGGCGTCGAAGATCGCCGACATCAACAACGTCACCACGGACGGTTTCGCCGGCTCGGTCACCGCGGCGCTGTTCCTCAAGCGCTTTGTCGAACGGACAACGGGCTGGGCGCATTTCGACATCTTCGCCTGGAACCCGTCCGATCGCCCCTACGGACCCGCCGGCGGCGAGGCGCAAGGCATCCGTGCACTGGAGCGGGTCATTTCGAGGCGCTATGCCTAGGGTCGTGAGCAAAGCACACTGCCTCTAAACTGAAACGGAACCGAAACAATTTGCCGTCATGCTCGCGCGATGTCGATTTCGATGCGTCCGAGCCAGGCGATGCGACTATGGCAGCAGGTGATGTTGTCGCAGGTGCGCGCCGGCGCGCCAGATCTCACCATGCGCCAGACGGCGATCCTGTTCACCATCTATCTCGACCCGCCGCCGCACACGGTGCGCGGCCTGGCAGCCCGCCTCAATGTCACCAAGCCGGTCATCACCCGCGCCCTCGACACTATGGGTGCGCTGAAACTGGTGTCACGCCATCGCGACGAGCTCGACAAGCGCAATGTGCTGATCCGGCGCACGGTCGAAGGCGCGCTCTTTGTCGAGCGCTTCGGGGATGGTATCGTTGCCAGGGCTCATGAACTGCCCATCTGATCAATCCATGAATTAGAACGAGTACCGATTTGACTGCCAGGGATGCCCGCCTCCACGCCTTCCGTTCCGACCTCGCCGATGCAAGGCTGAAAGGGGAGGTTTCGGCCGACCGCTTCGTCACCGGCCGTCCGGCTCGGATCACGGCCTCCGTGGCTGACGTGCGCAAGGCACCGCGCCCGGATGCCGGCGTCAACACGCAGGTACTGTTCGGCGACGATGTGCTTGTCTTCGAGGAAGCCGAAGGCTGGGCCTGGGTCCAGGCCAAACGCGACGGCTATGTCGGCTATGTCGGCGCCACCATGCTGGGCGCACGCGAGCATGCGCCAACCCACATCGTCACGGCGCCGCGCACTTTTCTCTATCCAGGCCCGGATCTGCGCTTTCCGATCAGCGGGCAATTGTCGATGGGCTCGACGGTGACGGTGACGGGCGCTGCCGAAACGCGCGGCACGCACTATGCGCTGTTGCCTTCCGGCGAGGCGCTGATCGGCGGCCATGTGCGCCCGGTCAGCGATATCGCAGCCGACTATGTCTCGGTCGCCGAGATGTTTATCGGCACGCCCTATCTCTGGGGCGGCACCTCCGGCTTCGGCATCGACTGTTCTGGCCTCGTGCAACTGGCCATGCGCATGGCCGGCCGCAATGTGCTGCGTGATTCCGACATGCAAGCGGCAGGCCTCGGCGAGCCGCTCGATCCGGGATCCGATTATGCCGGACTGAAACGCGGTGACCTCGTGTTCTGGAAGGGGCATGTCGCCGTGATGACCGACGCCGAGACGATGATCCACGCCAACGGCCACACCATGCTGGTCTCGCGCGAAGGGCTGAAGGAGGCGATCGACCGGATTGGGTATCTCTATGGCGGGCCGACGGGGTTTCGGCGGCCCTAGCGCCTTCCTTCGCCCGTTCACGGGGAAAGGTGCCCGAAGGGCGGATGAGGGGCGACGCCAGCGACTGAAAAGTCGCGCTGCGCCTCACCTGCCTGCCGGCATCCTCTCCCCCTAAATGCGGCGAGGGATAGCTCACCCGATCACCTTTTGTTCCGATTTTCCTTGGCGATCGCGCGCCGTCGCGCTACCTCTTTCGCGTGACCGAGCAGCCGCGCCTTGCCAAACAAAATGCCGCCGTCCTTCTGCCCGAGCCATTCATCAGATGGTTTGGCGAAAAAGGCTGGTCGCCGCGCGCTCACCAGATCGAGCTGCTGGCGAAGGCTCAAGCCGGGCAATCGGTGCTCTTGATCGCACCGACCGGCGCCGGCAAGACACTGGCCGGCTTCTTGCCATCGTTGACCGAACTGGCCAACCGCCCCAGACGCAAAGCTGGTATGGCACGGCGCGGCATCCATACGCTCTACATCTCGCCGCTGAAGGCGCTGGCCGTCGACATCGAGCGCAATCTCGGCAAGCCCGTGGAGGAGATCGGCCTGCCCGTCACCATCGAGACGCGCACCGGCGACACCCCTTCGCACAAGCGGCAGCGCCAGAAACTGGCGCCGCCCGACATCCTTTTGACCACGCCCGAGCAATTGGCGCTGCTGATCGCGGCCGGCGATGCCGGGCGCTTCTTCGAGGATCTGCGCTATGTCGTCCTCGACGAGTTGCATTCGCTGGTGACATCGAAACGCGGCCATCTGCTGGCGCTCGGGCTGGCGCGGCTGCGCAGCATCGTGCCCGGCCTGCAGACGATCGGTCTGTCGGCAACGGTGGCCGAGCCCGACGAATTGCGGCGCTGGCTGGTCAGCCAGAATCCACCGGGAGACATGGCTGAACTCATCGTCGTAACCGGCGGCGCGAAGCCCGAAATCTCGATCCTCGATTCGGAAGAGCGCGTGCCATGGGCCGGCCATTCGGCGCGCTATGCGACGCCGGAAATCTATCGCGAGATCAAGCGCCACAAGACCACCCTGCTGTTCGTCAACACTCGCAGCCAGGCCGAGCTGCTGTTTCAGGAATTGTGGCGGGTCAACGAGGATACCTTGCCGATCGCGCTGCATCACGGCTCGCTCGATGTCGCCCAGCGCCGACGCGTCGAGAAGGCGATGGGGGAAAACGCGCTCCGTGCCATCGTCGCCACCTCGACGCTCGACCTTGGCATCGATTGGGGCGATGTCGATCTGGTCGTCCATGTCGGCGCGCCCAAGGGCGCCAGCCGGCTGGCGCAGCGCATCGGCCGCGCCAATCACCGCATGGACGAGCCGTCGAAGGCGATCCTGATCCCGGCCAATCGTTTCGAGGTGCTGGAGTGCCGGGCAGCGCTGGACGCCAACTACCTCGGCGCCCAGGATACGCCGCCGCTGGTCGATGGCGGGCTCGACGTGCTGGCGCAGCATGTGCTGGGCTGCGCCTGCGGGGCGCCGTTTCGCGCCGACGATCTCTACGAGGAAGTGCTGACAGCAGCGCCCTATGCCAGCCTCGACCGGCCGACATTCGACCGCGTCATTGATTTCGTCGCCACCGGCGGCTACGCACTGAAGAACTACGAGCGCTACGCCCGCATCCGCCTCAACAAGGACGGCATGTGGCGGGTCTCCAATCCCCGCGTCGCGCAGCAATATCGGCTGAACGTCGGCACCATCATCGAGGTGCCGGCGCTCAATGTGCGTTACGTCAAGGCCGGCAGCAAAGGCTCGGCTTCGCACGGCGGCCGGGTTCTGGGCAAGATCGAGGAGGCCTTCCTCGAAACGCTGACGCATGGCGACACCTTCATGTTTGCCGGCAAAGTCCTGCGCTTCGAAGGCATCCGCGAGAACGAATGCTTCGTCTCGAATGCGCCGGGAAGCGACGCCAAGGTGCCTTATTATGGCGGCGGCAAATTTCCGCTTTCGACCTACCTCGCCGAGCAGGTGCGCGCCATGCTGGACGACCCGCAGCGCTGGAAGAAGCTGCCCGAGCAGGTGTCGGATTGGCTGCGTTACCAGGCCGACAAATCGGTATTGCCCAAACGCGACGACCTCTTGATCGAGACCTTTCCGCGCGGCAACCGTCACTATCTCGTCGCTTATCCTTTCGAGGGCAGGCTGGCGCACCAGACGCTCGGCATGCTGCTCACCCGCCGGCTGGACAGGGCCGGCGCCAGGCCGCTTGGCTTCGTCGCCACCGACTACGCATTGGCCATCTGGTCGCTGGGCGATATGGGCGCGATGTTCAAATCGCGGAAACCTTCGCTTGGCGCTCTGTTCGACCAGGACATGCTGGGCGACGACCTCGAGGCTTGGCTGGCCGACAGCTGGCTGCTCAAGCGCACCTTCCGCAACTGCGCGCTGATTTCAGGCCTGATCGAGAAACGTCACCCCGGCCAGGAGAAAAGCGGCCGCCAGGTCACCGTCTCGACCGATCTGATCTATGACGTGCTGCGCAGCCATGAGCCCGACCACATCCTGCTGCAGGCGACGCGCGCCGACGCGGCGACCGGTCTGCTCGATGTCAGCAGACTTGCCGACATGCTCTCGCGTATCCAGGGTCGAATCGTGCATAAGGCACTCGAACAGATATCGCCGCTGGCCGTGCCGATCATGCTCGAAATCGGCAAGATGCCGGTGAACGGCGAGGCCGACGAAACGCTGCTGATGGATGCCGCGACTTTGGTCGAGGAAGCCATGGGTCCTGGGATGGTTGAGGAATGAATTTTTCGCTGGCGCGGGCATCGCTGATCGCCGAGGCCGACTTTGTCGGCATCGCGGGCGAGCGCGCGATCTGTGATTCGCGCGGCGTGCTCTATTTCCCCGATCTGAGGCTGCTCGCGGTCTCCGACCTGCATCTGGAAAAGGGCTCGTCCTTCGCCAGGCGCGGCGCACTGATCCCGCCCTACGATACCGGCGCCACTCTGCTCCGGCTGCAGGCGGTAATCGCGGACTACCAGCCGGCCATCGTCATCAGCCTGGGCGACTCCTTCCACGACGGCGGCGGCGCCGAGCGCATGCATCAAACCTTCCGCGATCGGCTGGAAGCATTGATGGCCGGCCGCGACTGGTTCTGGGTCGCCGGCAACCATGACCCGGAAGCGCCGGCGGATTTGCCCGGCGAGACGGTGCGCGAACTCGCCATCGGCTCGCTGCTGTTCCGCCACGAGCCGTCGAAGATAAGAACCGAGGGCGAAGTTGCCGGCCATCTTCACCCTTGCGCCCGCATCGTCCAGCAGGGCCGCTCGGTGCGGCGGCGCTGCTTTGCCGGCGATGGCGGCCGCATGATCATGCCGGCCTTCGGCGCTTATACCGGCTCGCTCAACGTGCTCGACCGCGCCTATGCCGGCCTGTTCCGCCGCGAGACGTTGATGGCCTATATGATGGGCGCCGCGCGCATCTTCGCCATTTCCGGTTCGATGCTGCGGCCGGGCTAAGTTTCTACGGTATAAGCACGGTTGCGCCTGTCGTCTGCCGTGCCTCGAGCCGGCGATGCGCCTCCGCCACTTCGGCAAGCGGCATGCTTGTGTGCACCGGGATTTTCACTGCGCCGCTGAGGACGACGCTGAACAGATCCTCGCTCATGGCGACAACGTCCTCACGCCTGGCGAGATGATGGAACAGCAACTGCCAGGTGGCGAACAGCGAACCCTTTTGCATCAAAAGCATGATGTCGAATGGCGGGATCGACCCCGACGCTGTGCCGTAGCTGACGAAGGTGCCGAACGGCCGCAGGCAGTCGAGTGAGGCGGGGAAGGTCGCGTTGCCGACGCCGTCATAGACGACGTGGCAGCCTTCGCGGTTGGTGACCTCTTTCACCCGTGCGGCGAAATTCTCTTTGCTGTAGTCGATGACATGGTCGCAGCCATTGGCGCGCGCAAGTTCGGCCTTTTCGGGTGAACCGACCGTGCCGATGACGGTCGCGCCGAGATGTTTGGCCCATTGCGTCAGGATGAGGCCGACGCCGCCCGCCGCGGCATGCACCAGGATGGTATGGCCCGCCTCGACGCGAAACGTGCGGCGCAGCAGATATTGCGCCGTCAGCCCTTTCAGCATCATCGCCGCACCTGTCTCGAAATCGATGGCGTCGGGCAGATGCACGACGAAATGCGCCGGCACGATGCGTTCTTCGGCATAGGCGCCGAGCGTCTCGACATAGGCGACTCGGTCGCCAGGCGCGAAGCCGCTGACGCCTTCACCGACGGCGACGATTTCGCCGGCGCCTTCATTGCCGGGAATGAATGGCAGAGCGGGCGGCGCGTATTCGCCGGTGCGAAAATAGATGTCGACGAAGTTGAGGCCGACCGCCCGGTTGCGCACGCGCACCTCGCCCGGTCCGGGCTGGCCGATGTCGACATCTTCGTAGGCGAGCATATCTGGCCCGCCATGGCGGTGAACACGGATCGCTTTCATGGTTTTCTTCCCTGCGCTGTTTCTCTTGAGTGTGAGATAGCGCGTGGCGGGATATCATTGTAGACTGATACCGATGACATCAGAGTTCAAACAAAATGATATCTGAACAGATCGGCCTCGACCTTCTCCGCACCTATGTCGCGGTCTGCCGGCAAGGTAGCCTGAGCAGGGTCGCCGCGCAGACCGGCAAGACCCAATCGGCGCTAAGCATGCAGATGCGCCGGCTGGAGGGCCTGCTCCAACGGCACTTGTTCCAGCGCACCGGCCGCGGTGTCGTACCGACTGCGGCGGGAGAGCTCTTTCTGGGATACGCGACCCGCATCCTCGCTCTCGGCGATGAAGCAGTGGCGCGTCTGCAGCAGGCTAGCATTGGCGGCGGCGTGCGTATTGGTCTTGCCGAAGAGGTCACCACGGCCGCGCTTTCGGCCGCGCTTGGGCGGCTGCATCGCACCTATCCCGACATCAGCCTCGACGCGATGGTCGAGCACAGCGTCGCGCTGGGACGGCTGTGGAGCGAGGATGCGCTGGATGTCATGATTGCCCCGACATCCGTCGTCGCGGCCGATGCCGTGACGACATGGAACGTCGAACTGCAGTGGGTCTGCGCCCAGGACTATGTGCTGGACCATGACCGGCCACTCGATCTCGCCGCCTTCGGCGCAACCTGCCCTTGGCGCAGGCGGATGATCGAGGCGCTGGTCGCCGCCGGCCGGGAGCACCGGATCGTCCTGTCGTGCCAGAGCGTCACCGGCCTTCAGGCCGCGATCGAGAACGGACTGGGCGTTGGACTGCTTCCGCCCGAATCCGTGCGCACCGCTTCGATGCGGGTGCTGAAGACGTCAGCCGGCCTGCCCGAGCCGCTCACGGTCCAATACGGCCTTTACGCGCACGACCGCAGGACAGCTGTAATCGATGCCGCGATCGAAATCCTGCTTAAGGATTTGCCGGCGGCGCCACGAGCACGGGCCGCCTGACGGCGGGACGCTCTACCGGCCGTAATAGAGGGTGACGGTGTGCTTGGCCTCGGCGAAGAACAGCCAGCGCTCGACCAGCATGCCGGCGAACTGGACGATTGCCGCAAGCACCGACAGCACCGCTGCGAATGGCCAGGGCAAAGCGAATAAGACAGAAAGCAGCAGCAGGGCAGGCAAGGCGAAAGCCAGCAACTGCGTGATCAGCCGCAGCTTTGCGCCATGCTTGCGCGCAATCCGAAAACCCATTTCCTTGAGCAGGTAGTTCTCCTCGGTGTGCGGCCATTCCAGCGAGCGCACCGTCCCTCCGGCGAGGCCTGTCGCCGTGTTGGCGGTGGTCGCGATCTCCAGCGCGTCATTGTATCGCCACGTCGCCAGCTTCCAGCCCCAGCCGAGCAAGGTCAGCAGCAGGGCGGCTACCGCAACGGCGGTCGGGCTGATAGCGAAAGCCTGCAGCAGCGCGTTCAACAGCACGCTGCCGGTCATCGCCGAAAAGATGAGATAGCTCGGCAGCGTATACGGGCTATGCCACTGCGCGATCGGCTTCAGCGAGGCATAGATCATGCCGGTGGTGCAGACGGTGACGATTGCGCCGATAGTTGCGAGAAACCCGGCGATGGCCATCCAGCCTCCGGTGCGGCCAAAAAACACCCAGCCGATGCCGAACAGCCCGGCGGGAATGAAGGTTGCGACCGACGATACACCCTCGCGTGACAGCCAGGAGCTACGCCATTGCGAAAAGGCGCGCCAGGCGCGTTCGGGCCGGCCGAGATGGCCGGTCGACGACAAAAGGCCGGCGGCAATCAGGCCAAGCGCCAGCCCCATGCCGATAAGGCCGAGCCAGAAATGGGCCGGGATAAAACCCAGTCCGCCAAGCACGCCGAGCAGCGCCAGCAGTCCGTAGCCCGCTCCTGTAGCAGTGGTGAAGAAAACGACGGAAAAGGCTGGATGCATTGGTCAGTTCGAAAGCATGCGGTCGATCCAGCCAAGAAAACCGCCTTCGACCGTGACTGGCTCGAGCCTTGGCGCCGGCACCGATGCGGCGCGCTGGGCGCGCGGCGGCAGATATTTGTTGGTCGGCTTGTAACCCATCTCCGGCATCAGGTCGACGCCGCCACGCTCCGCCACCAGTTGCGATACCGCCGAGGTGGGATCGCCGAGGTCGCCGAAATGCCGGGCGCTGGTCGGGCAGGCGGCAACGCAGGCCGGCACGCGGTCTTCCTCGGCCAGATTGTCGTTGTAGATACGGTCGACGCACAGCGTGCATTTCTTCATCACGCCGACGTCGGTATCGAATTCGCGCGCGCCATAGGGGCAGGCCCAACTGCACAGTTTGCAGCCGATGCATTTGCTTTCGTCGATCAGCACGATGCCGTCCGACGCCCGCTTGTAGGACGCGCCGGTCGGGCAGACAGTGACGCAGGCAGGCGTCTCGCAATGCAGGCAGGAGCGCGGAAAGTTGACCGTGCGCCCGCCCGCCTCGGTCGTGTGCTCGTAGCTGTGCACGCGGTTGAACCAGACGCCGTCGACACGGCCGCCATAGGGGTCGATGTCGGTCAGTGGCGCCATGTGGCCGCCGGTGTTCCACTCCTTGCAGGCGGTGACGCAGGCCTGGCAGCCGACGCAGGTGTCGAGGTCGATGACTAGGCCAAGCTTCTTGTCTGTATGGGCGGGAAGGCAGGTCATTCCACGGCTTCCCTATGGACGCGGAACTCGGCGCCGAAGCGAAGGATGTCGGGCGAAGGCTCGACATTTGGCGGCTGGCTGAAACGCTCGAATTGCGGTTCGGTGAAGCCGGCTTCCTCATCAGAGCATTTGACAATGCGTACCCTGAGGTCGAACCACGCCGCCTGGCCGGTCACCGGATCGGAATTCGAATAGCGTTTGCCTTTCGCGTCAGCCGATGTCTGGTCGCCGATAATGTGGTTGAGCAGGAAGCCGCGGTTGCTCTCGGCAGCGTTGTCCTTCAGACCCCAGGCGCCGCGCCTTTTGCCGATGGCGTTCCAAGTCCAGACCGTATCCGCATTGACCCCGTCGACCAGCTTGATCTGTCCCTTCACTCGGCCGTTGATGCTTTCGATCCACACCCAGTCGTCGTCGGCCAGGTCGAGAACTGCCGCGGTCTGGTGGTGCACGAACAGGCGGTTCTGGCTGGTGATTTGCCGCAGCCACGCATTCTGCGAGCCCCAGGAATGATACATGTGCATAGGCCGCTGCGTCAGCGCATGCAGCGGGTATTTCTGCGGATCGACCGCGGCCTCTTCGAACGGGGTAAACCAGAACGGCAGCGGATCCATATAGGTCTCGATGCGCCGGCGTTCGCTCTCGGGCGGCTGGACGCGACCATGACCGCGCGCGGCGAGGCGAAAGCGCTGCATCGGTTCGCAATAGAGCTGGAACACGATCGGCTCGGCCTTGGGGATGAACCCCATCTGCTCTGCGAAGTCGAGATAGGAGCGGTTGGCCATCTTGTAATAGCGCTGGTCCTCAGCAAAATCCTGGTGCCAGAAGCCGCCATTGCCGATGTAGCGCTGCAACTGGTCGGGATTGACTTCGCCCTTGCCGACGGAAGTGCCGTCCTTGCCGCGCCAGCCGGCCAGCGGGCCGATGCCGGGCGTGCGTTCGTGATTGACGATGTAGTCGGCATAGTCGGCATATCTGGCCGAGCCATCGTCCTCGACGAAGCCGGGCAGGCCAAGCCGAGCGCCAAGTTCGATCAGCACCGATTGGAACGGCCTGACATCTCGGTCCGGTTCGACCACCGGATGGCGGATCGCGTCGCCCGGCCCGTCGGCATGGCTGATCGGCCGGTCGAGCAGGCTGATGCAGTCGTGACGTTCGAGATAGGTGGTGTCGGGCAGCACCAGGTCGGCGAACGGCACCGTCTCGGAATAATAGGCGTCGGAATAGATGATGAAGGGGATCTTGTAGTTACCCGCTTCGTCATGGTCGGTGAGCATGGCAATGGTCTCGACGGTGTTCATCGAGGAATTCCACGCCATGTTCGACATGTACATCATCAGCGTGTCGATTGGGTACGGGTCACCGGCCCACGCATTGCGGATGACCGTATGCATCAGCCCATGCGCGGCGAGCGGCGCATCCCAGGAATAAGCCTTGTCGATGCGCAAAGGCGTGCCGGCCTCGTCGACCAGGAGATCGTCCGGCCCGCAGACGAAGCCGAGCGGCATGCCGTCGAGCGGCGTCATCGGCCTGACCACCTTGCCGGCCGGCTTCGGTCCCGGCGGCGCCGAGCGCGGGTAGGGGGGCTTGAAACGGAAGCCGCCGGGCACGTCCACCGTGCCGAGCAGCACCTGCAGCAGGTGGATGGCACGGCAGGAGTGAAAGCCGTTGGAGTGGGCCGAGATGCCGCGCATGGCATGCATCGACACCGGCCGTCCCTTGATCGTCTCGTGCCGCCGTCCGGCCCAGTCGGTCCACGCAACCGGCAGTTCGATCGTCTGTTCGAAGGCGACGTGGGCGAGTTCGGCGGCGATCCGGCGGATGGTGTCGGCCGGAATGCCGCATCGTGCCGCGACCGCATCGGGTGCGTAGCTGTCGTCCATGTAGCGGTCGGCGATGAGCTGGAACACCGGCACACAGCGGCGACCGGCGAACGTGAAGCTGCCCGTCAGCGCCGGCTTCGCATCCGCATCGGCTCCGTTGACGGTTGTCTTCGCCACTCTGTCCCACGCGAGAAGATTGTTGTCGCTGTCGCGCAGGAACAGCCCGTCATCGGCCGCGCCCGGCTCCTGGATGACCAGCACATGGGCGTTGGTGTAGCGGAGCAGATAATCGAGATCGATGCGGCCTGCCTTGAGCAGTTCGTGGATGAGGGCGAAGACGAAGAGGCCGTCGGTGCCGGGCCGGATCCCGATCCAGTCGTCGGCAATCGCGTTGTAGCCCGTGCGGCACGGGTTGATCGACACCACCTTGGCGCCGCGCGCCTTGAGTTTACCCAAGCCGATCTTGATCGGGTTGGAATCATGGTCCTCGGCGACGCCGAACAGCATGAAGTATTTCGTATTGTCCCAGTCCGGCTCGCCGAACTCCCAGAACGAGCCGCCGATCGTGTAGAGCCCGCCGGCCGCCATGTTGACCGAGCAGAAGCCGCCATGGGCGGCGAAGTTCGGCGTGCCGAACTGGCTCGCCCACCAGCCGGTCAGCGACTGCGACTGGTCGCGCCCGGTGAAGAAGGCGAGCTTTTTCGGATCGGTTCGGCGGATATTCGATAGCCGCCCGGTCGCAATCGAAAGGGCTTCCTCCCATTCGATCTCACGGAATTCGCCCGAGCCGCGCGGGCCGCTGCGCAACAGCGGCTTCTTCAGCCGCGCCGGGCTGTAGTGCTGCATGATGCCGGAGCTGCCCTTGCCGCAGATTACGCCGCGGTTGACCGGATGGTCCTTGTTGCCGTTGATGTAGCGCACCTTGCCGTTCTTGATATGGACGTCGATGCCGCAGCGGCAGGCGCACATATAGCAGGTGGTCTTGGCAATGCTGTCGGAGACATCGGGCGAGGTGTCGACGCCGTCGCCTTCATCCGGCGCGCGCGTGTCGGCAAGCGGCCGTTGCGACGGTGCGGAATTGGCCCCGCGCGGCGCAGCTGGGTTCATGATGCCGGCGTGCTTTTGCTACCTGCGAATTTGGCCCGCGTCTTCGGTCCGGGGCCACGCATATAGTGTTCTTCAGGATGATAGCGGTCGCCGGCCAGCCGCCGCCTGAGGCCACGGGTCCAATGCGCAAACAGGGATCTGAACCGCCCGATCATTTTGTTGGCTGCGATTTGGTGGCGAATTTTTTCTAACTTTGGCAGAAAAAGTAGAATAAACCTATCGATCCGTCTAATCAGTTGTTCTTGTAAATTCGATCGGAATTGGTTCTTAATGCACACATGACGCTGGACCAGTTGCGCATTTTCGTTGCCGTTGCCGAACGCGGCCATATGACCAAGGCGGCGGAGCTTTTGGGCATCTCCCAGTCGGCGGCATCGGCCGCCATCCGCGCGCTCGAAGAGCAGCATGGCGTTCATCTGTTCAACCGTGTCGGCCGCAACATCGAGCTGGCTCAGACCGGCCACCGTTTCCTGCCCGAGGCCAAGGCGGTGCTGGAACGCGCCGCCGCCGCCCGAAATGTGCTGGAACATGTCTCGCAGACGGTCGCCGGCAGCCTGTCGATCGCCGCCAGCCTGACCATCGCCAGCTACTGGCTGCCGCGCAGGCTGGCCTCTTTCCACGAGGCCTACCCGGCGGTGCGCTTAAGCGTCAGCATCGGCAACACCAGGCAGGTCGAGGCCAATGTGCTCGACGGCACCGCCGATCTCGGTCTGGTCGAGGGGCGCACCGAGTCAGACATCCTCCGCCGTACCAAGGTCGACGTCGACAGGTTGATGCTGGTCGTCGCCGCCTCGCATCCCGAAATCGCCGAGATCGCGCCGGGCCGCCCGGATATCAGAGGGCTGCGCTGGATCATCCGTGAGGGTGGTTCGGGCACGCGCGAGGTGCTGGA
Source organism: Mesorhizobium sp. M1143 (assembly GCF_040318435.1). NCBI lineage: Bacteria > Pseudomonadati > Pseudomonadota > Alphaproteobacteria > Hyphomicrobiales > Phyllobacteriaceae > Mesorhizobium > Mesorhizobium sp. M1143. Next base: position 284,343 of record NZ_JAMYMJ010000002.1, read on the forward strand.
GGACCTGGCCCGCCGCGAGGGGATATCGCTTGGCGACCTGCAGATATTTCTGGTGCTGCCGAGCAACGAGGCGGTTCGCCAGGCGGTCGAGGCCGGCGCCGGCGCCACCATCATCTCGGACCTCGTCGTCGGACGCGCCGTCGCCGAGGGCAGTCTCCGGTCGGTGCCGCTCGAACTGCCGAAGCGCGACTTCGCCATGATCACCCATCGCGACCGCCAGGCAAGCCTCGCCCAGATGGCGCTCAAGGCGCATCTCGGCGCTGAGGGCGGGAACCGAATCGTGAACTCTAGCTAAACTTCCGCTGCGCATCCAGCGCCAGGCCAAGGCCGACCGAACCGAACATGTCGCCCTCGATCACAGCCGCTTGCGGCACCAGCGACAGGATTTCACGCCGTGCCAGCGGGATCGCGGTCGAACCGCCGGTGAGGAATACGGCGGTGATCGCAGACGCCGTTATGCCGGCATCGGCAATCGTCTGCCGCACCGTCGCGGACACCCGCTCGATGTCGGCTGCAATCGTTTTCTCCAGGCCAGTGCGCGTGATCTCGGCTGCAAAACGCGCACCGGGCAGCGCCACCGTCACATCAGCCGAAGCCTGATCCGTCAGCGCGATCTTGGCTCGTTCGACGAGGCCGGCCAGCGCATGGCCGTAACGGTGCTCGACAATATGGATGAAGCGGTCGACAAGGTCGGCGCGGACGGCCTCGAAGCGGATTTGCCTCAGATGCGTCATCGCCTTGGCAGTATAGACGAGGTTGATGCGCTGCCACGTCGCGAGATCAATGAAATAGCTCGCCGGCAGGTTGCGCTTGCCGTCTTTTGTGGGCGTCAGGTAGCCGAGCTTGGGCATGACATGGGCAATGCTGAGCAGCCGGTCGAAATCGGTGCCGCCGATATGGATGCCGCGGTTGGCCAGGATATCGTCCTTGCGGTCGCGTGAGCGGGCGCGTTGCGGCGAAACCCGCACGATCGAGAAGTCGGACGTGCCGCCGCCCATGTCGACGATCAACGCCAGTTCCTCGCGCTTCACGTCCTGCTCATAGTCGAGTGCTGCCGCAATCGGTTCGAACTGGAAGGCGATGTGCTTGAAGCCTTGCGCGCGCGCCGCTTTTTCAAGCTCGCTTTGCGCCTTGGCATCGGCTTCCACATCGTCGTCGACGAACTGCACCGGCCGGCCGAGCACAACGTTCTCCACCGGAGCGCCGGCGTCTTCCTCAAGCCGCTTCTTCAAATGGCCGACGAACATGCCGACAATGTCGATGAAACCGATCTGCCGGGCCTTGATCCGCGTCTTCTCATGCGCCAGCGAACTGCCGAGCACGCTCTTCAGTGACCGCATCAGCCTGCCCTCGATGGCGTCGGTATAGTCGGCAATGGCGCGGCGGCCGAAATAGGTGTGACCGTCCTCGAAGTTGAAGAACACCGCACTTGGCAATGTCGGCTGTCCGCCTTCCAGCGCCACCAGCCGTGCCTGGCCGTTGCGGATCACGCCCACCGTGGAATTGGACGTGCCGAAATCGATGCCGCCAAATGCCTGGTGCATTGCAGCCTCCTGTCATTGGGCCGTCGCTGTGGCAGGCGTCGCAAGACGCGCGCCGTCCAGAGGCCGGACCGTTCTGCCGAATGATTGTGCGTGTAACCCGAGGGTTGGGAGGCGGCGGTCTATCGCAAGACTGAGAAAAGGGGAACCCCCTTTCCCCGGAAATGGGTCGTGCGCGTCAATCCCTGCGGAAGATCAGCCTGCCCAGCCAGCCGGTGATCATGGCCAGCGACACGGAGAAGACGCCGTAGAGGAAGGAGTAATCATGCGCGACGCGGAAGATCGACTGTTCGAAACCCGATTTGCGGATTTCGAGCTGGGCCGAGCTTTCCTTGAGGAACAGGCCGCTCTTGAACAGGAACGCGCGGGCTTTATGGGTTCCAACCGGGACGTTGGGCGCCAGCCGCACCGTGGCGCGAAACAGGTTCTGCGACAAGAACTGCACGCCGCCGACATTCTCGCTATAGAGGCCGGTCGCCGCCTTGCGCTCGCGCAGCGCCACGGTGAATTCCTCGATCGTCGCCGGACTGTCGGTTAGCTCGGCCGGCTGCATGTAAAGGTTGGAGGCGCCGAGCGACAGCTGCTTGTAGCTGTTGGGTTCGGTGATGTCCTGCAGCGGCCGCGTCGTGGCGACGGAGTAGGAGACCGGCACGTTCTCGAAGGTCTCGGATTCCAGGTTGACCCAGACGCCGAGCACCCGGTCCTTGCGGCGCACCACAACCGGCCGCGGCGGCCCTTCGAGCACGACGATGACGTCGTAGCGCCCCTGCCGCGCGACCAGCGGGTCGGGGTTTTCCAGCGAACCGAAAATGGTCAGGTCGGCGCCGGAAAAGCCGGCGGTGATCGACACCGCGTCGGTGGAGAGACCGATCTGGATGCCTTCCGGCAAGGGGTTCGGCGATTGCGCTGCCACCGGCAGAGCGAGGGCGAGAAGCAAAACGGCGGCCGAAAAAATCCCCCACCGCGGCATCAGTTCAGGCCCGCGGCGGTCAGCGAATAGAGGTTTGGCGGCGTGACGAAGAGATCGATGGCAAGCCGGATGGCAACCGCCAGCACCAGCAGCGCCAGCAGTGCCCTGAGCTGTTCGCCGCGCAGCTTCTGTCCTGCCTTGGCGCCATATTGCGCGCCGGCAACGCCGCCCGCCATCAGCAGGAAGGCAAGCATGACGTCGACCGTCTGGTTGGTGGTGGCGTGGACAAGCGTGGTGTAGGCCGAGGTGAAAATGATCTGGAACAGCGAGGTGCCGATGACGACGTTGGTCGGCACTTTCAAGAGATAGATCAGCGCCGGCACCATGATGAAGCCGCCGCCGACACCCATGATCGACGACAGGAAGCCGATGCCGGCGCCGAGCCCCAGCACCGGAATGACGCTGACGAACAGCTTCGAGGCCCTGAAGCGCATCTTCAGCGGCAGCCGGTGGATCCAGTTGTGCTGGCCGGATTTCTTCAAGACCGGCGCCGCACCGCTGCGCGTCGCGCGCAGCGCATTGACGCTCTCGACCAGCATCAGCCCGCCGACGGTGCCGAGCAGCACGACGTAGAGCAGCGAAATGAACAAATCGAGTTGGCCGAGCCGGCGCAGGAAGGCAAAGACAAAGATACCTCCGGTCGAGCCGACGATGCCGCCGGCCAGCAGCACCCCGCCGAGCTTGAAGTCGAGCGTGCCGCGCTTCATGTGCGACAGCGCGCCGGAGAAGGAGGAGGCGATAACCTGGTTGGCGCCGGTAGCAACGGCGATTGCCGGCGGGATGTTGTAGAAGATCAAGAGCGGCGTGATCAGAAAGCCGCCACCGACCCCGAACATGCCCGACAGGAAACCCACCGCCGCGCCCATTGCCAGCAGCACGAAGACGTTGACGGAAATTTCCGCGATCGGGAGATAGATGCCCACCCGTCAGTCTCGATCAGTTTGCCTGTCGGCGATTGCAGCCATTCCAGGGCATTGTCGCACCGAAAAGCCAATTCTTTCTTGCACCGCCGGGGCAGTGGGATCAAACCCCGCCGCCCTACCGAAACAAAAAACATCTCAAGCAGTTAACAGGCAAATGTATGGCAAGGGCGTCGCGTTAGCGACGCATCTGCCGTTATTTGTGCGCCAGCAGCGCCTTCACCAGCTTTTCGTCGATTTCGCCGGTCGCCTGCATCTTGTTGTCGGTCTGGAAAGCCATGATTGCGGTCTTGGTCTTGCCGCCCATCACGCCATCGGCGCCGCCGGCATCGTAGCCGTTCTTGTTGAGGATGAGCTGGATGTTCTTGACCGCCTTCTTCATGTCGACGCTGGCGGTGGTCTGCGGCGTGCCTTCCTGCCAGGATTCAGGAATATCGGCCGAGTTGGACGCCGGGTCGAGCGGCTTCGGCTTCCACAGTTCCGTGGCGGCGCGGGCCCGCTCCAGCTGTTCGGGGCGCAGCGCAGTGGCGACCTCGTCGCGCTTTGCAGCCGCATCCTTGTCGCCGGTCTTGGCGACGAGCGCGAACCATTTGTAGGATTCCTCCAGGCTCTGCTTCATGCCGACGCCCTTTGCCGCCAGGATGCCGAGATTGAACTGGCTGTCCTTGACGCCGACATCGGCCGCCGCCTGAAACCAGTGCGCGGCCGATTCATTGTCGGTCACGCCGTCGGCGGCCATGGCAAACAGAACGGCCAGATTGTGCATGGCGCTGGCATTACCCTGCGCGGCGGCGAGCTGGTAGAAGGTCTTTGCCTTCTTGACGTCGCGCGTGACGCCGATGCCCTTCTCGTAGAAATTGCCGATGCGGTATTCCGCCGGTGCGAAGCCGAGCTCGGCCGACTTTTCGTACCATTTGGCCGCTGCCGCCATGTCTTCCTTGACGCCGCGCGATTCAGCATAGCGCGAACCGAGTTCGAACAGCGCCTTGGCGTCACCGCCGGCAGCCGCGTCGCGCAAGGCTTGCGGGCCGGCATCGGCCGGAACGTCTATCTTGGCCACGACAGGTGTTACCGCGGCATCAGCCGGCGGAACGGCGCCGGTAGTATCCGAGGCCGTCGTATCCGAGGCCGAGGGCGCCATGACGGCGGCCGCAGGCTGCGCGTCGGCAGCCGCCGGTTCCGCAGTGGCGGTCCTCGGCAGCATTGCATTTGGCGCGGGGGCCGGATCGGCCAGAGCCACCGGCGCTGGCACGGGTTCCACGGCCGGCATTTCGGGCTCGGCGATCGAGGCCGCATTCATTGGCGCATCGTTGCCAGCTGCCGGTTCCGTGGGCTCCGCCTGCTTGACGGTCCGGGCCGGCGCGTGCTGCACGGCCACCTGCGCGTCTGCCTTGGGTTGGCTGGCAGCGTTGACCGAAGCAGTCTCGACCGGCTGCGAGGCGACGATCGGCGCTGTATCGTTGCTTGCGACCTCGACCGGGTCGGCGAAGAAGGCCTTGCCCAACTGGAGGCCGGCAAGCGCCAGCATGATCGCGACCGCTCCCATCAGTATCGGCTTGCGCCGCGCCTTGAGCAGGTCGCCGATACGAAGCGCCTTGACCGGGCCCTTCATGGTGGACTGGCGTTTCAACGCGTCGGCCTCGGCGGCCGCGGCCTGCGCCGCGCGCCTGGCCGCGGCGATGAAGTCGGATTTCGACGCATCGCCGGTGCTTTGGCGCGCCGGCGGACCGCGCTCGTCGCGTACGCGCTTCATGATGGCGTTGAGGTCGGGCGCGCCGGAGCCCGGCTCCAACGGCCGGTTGGCGAGCTTCGGATCGAGCGGCTCGTCGAGATCGACGCTCGGCAGGTCGACATTGGGCCCCGAGCCGGCAAGCGGCGGCATGTCAGCCGGCTTCTTGCCCCTGAAGGCGCGCGCAAATCCACCGAACAGCGACTTCTTGGCCGTGGCTTCGCCTTTCTCGGCAATCCTGTCGGAACCGAGCGCTGCCTGGGCAGCGGCCGCGGCAGCCTCGGCTGGCGAGCGCCGCACGGGTTCGCTGCCCATGACCGGGTCGCTACGCGTACCCGGGTCGCTACGCGTACCCGGGTCGGCGCGCATATCCGGCTCGCTGCGCATGATGGCGGCGGCGCGGCCGTCGAGATCGGCCATGTCTCCGGTCAGCGGCAGCGGCTGGTCGATATCCATCGATGGCGCGTCCTGCACCGAAATCTTGGAGGCGCGTGCAGCGCGGGCCCGCCGCGCCGGCTCGGCCTGGGCATCCAGAAGCTCGCTCACCGCCTCGGCCGGTTCGCTGGTCTCCAGCGAGCCCAGACGATCGACGATCTTGAGCAACGTGTCGTGGATAGCCTCGAATGTCCGTGAATTGCGCTCGTCCGAACGGCGCGTCAGCGCTTCCAGCGTCTTCAGATCCTGAGCAAGGCCGGTAACGGCCGCGGTGTTGGCGTTGGAATCTGCCAGCGAGCGCACGGCGCTCTCGGCTGCTTCGCGTGCCGCGCCCAGAATGGATTCGCGGGTTCCGGCCAGCGACTTCTCGATTTCGTTGAGGCGCGGGCTGATGTCCTCGAATTCCGGCAGCGGCGTGCCGGGCTTCGACAGATGCGCCGATAGGCTGGAGACCTGCGCCTCAAGGCTGCGGATCAGTGCCGGATCGATGCGGGCGACCTGCGCGGCCGACGATTCCAGCCGGCTTGAAATGTCTTCGAGCCGGCTTTCCAGGCCGCGGATCGCCGCCTCGTTGGCAGGATCGGGAATGCGCGTCTCCATGCGTTGGGCGAGCGCGGTGAAGCGTGCGTCGATGGCGTCCATGATGCCGGCGCTGTCAGCCTGCGGCTGGCGCTGGTCCAGCCGGTCGGCAACCTCGTCCAGCCGCCGCTCGAGATCGCGAAACAGCATGTTGCCCTGTTCGATGGCATCGCCCTGCCGACGTTCCATCATGCCCGACAGCACGTCGAAGCGCTGTTCCAGACCCTGGAAGATATAGTCGGCGTCGGGCATGGCCGGGGCGCGGTCGATCTTGTCGGCGATCATCGCGATCTGCTTGCCGAGGCGCTCCATCGCCTGTTCCGGCAGATTGGCGCGGCCGGCAAGCTCGTCGACCCTGTTCGACAGCGTGCTGAGACGGTCGAGAACCTCGCCGCTCGGACGAACCTGCACGACTTCCTCGATCTGCTGCGCCAGCGAGGCGATCCGCTTCTCGATGCGTTCAAAGGGTTCGGGGTCGAAGGAATTGGCCTGTGCGGCGACGGTCGAGGCGACGATGGCGCGCGAAATCTCATCAAGCCGTTCGTCGATCAGGCCAAGCGTGTCGCCGCCGCGGTTGCTCTGCTGGCTGACGAAATGATCGACGGCGCCGGCAAGGGTGCGGACCTTTTCTTCCATCGAGCGCAGCGACAGCGATTCCGGCAGATTGTGGACGGCATTGCTGATCTGTTCGAGCCGGTCGGTCAGGGCCGAAAATCCGGGGCCGTCGGCACGGTTGCGCTGGTCGGCGTCGACACGGTCCTCGAACGCGCTCCAGCGGCGGTCGAAATCGTCCCAGCGGCGGTCGACCTTCAGCACGCTTTCCTCGCGCGCCAATGTGTCGAGCGCCGTCTTTACCTGCTCGAGCTCGAGCCGCAGCATGTTGACGCTTCGGTCGTCGCTCTTCTCGGCCAGCGTCTGGATGGCGCCGGACAGCCGCTCGAATTCGACGCCGAGTTCGGCGCTGCCCTTGCCGGGCAAGCCGCCTGCCTGACCACCCGATTGGTTGCTCGCCTGGAAGGCCCGTTCGATGTCCTTGCGCAACGCGGCGAATTCGCGCTGCAGGCCGGCCGTCATCTGATGGCGCAGTTCCTCGCGCAGGCCACGCAATTCGCCGGCGATCTTGCCGACCACGGCGACGCTGTCTTCTTGGCCGCGCACGCGGTCGATGTCGCGCGCGATCGCCTGATAGTTCTGGTCGAAGCCGGCCGGCCCGGCGCCTTTCGGCCGCGGCGTGGGCTGCGGGTCCTCGTACCAGCGCGGCGGGGCGTAGGGCTGGGCGCTTGCGTAGCGCGGCTCTGCCGGCGGCCGGCGCGGATCGAAGCGCTCGGCGGCGTCCTCGCGCTTGCGCTCCAGCCGCTGCTCCAGCGTTTCCAGCGAGCGGTTCAATTCATCAAGTGTGGTGTTCGGCCTGCGCGGCCTGCCGGCGTTGAGTGTATCGAGATAGGACCGCTTGCTGTTCATCGATGCGTCCGTTTTTCAGAATGGCCGGCTTGCTGCCAGTTTCCCAAGTCCTTGTCGGGAACGAAGGCGGCCGCGCGGCACTGCTGCGGCGGAAGACGAGCTTCCCGGGCCAGGCCCGCTCTCCGAAAAACCGTGAAAAATTCGCTACAGGATAAACACGGGTGACCGACATCCGCACATTTCACCCATCGTGGTAAACAAGGTGTTAACCAAGCTTAAGAAGTTACGGCATTGCTGAAATACAGGCGGTGCCCGTTCGGACCCGGCGCCGGGGGTGCGGCATAAGGTTTCGCAATCCCAGAACGCCCTTGCGTCATGCGGCGGCTATCGATATAGAATTGACGTAAACGTAAGAGGGGCGCCGTTCGTGCCTTTTGCGATGAATTAGTTGAAACCACGACTGGAAGCATGCCCCCGCTTCCACTCAGGCGTTGCAAGGTCCGAGACCGCGATGCCACGACAGGGGAAAGCCAGTGACTATGAAACTTGTTTCGCCCGGCGAAGCCGCGGCCAACACCAACAATATGTCTGCCGAAGCCAGTGAGGAGCTCGTGCGCATCGGCGAGATGGCCAAGAAATACGGCGTGACGCTGCGCACGCTGCGTTTCTATGAAGACAAGGGCCTGCTCAATCCGAAACGCGATGGGGCAACGCGCCTCTACACGCGCCGCGACAAGGCGCGGCTGAAGCTGATCCTCCTCGGCCGCAAGGTCGGGTTCTCGCTGCGCGACGTCAAGCAGATGATGGATCTCTACGATCCCACGGGATCCAACACCAAGCAATTGCGGCTGGCTCTCGACAAGTCGGAGAAGCAGCTAGCCCGCCTGCAGAAGCAGCGCGCGCTGATCGACGACGCCATCAACGAGCTGAGCGGCTCGATGTCGGCCGTGCGCCAGATGCTGTCCGAGCGTTCGGCCCCGGCCAGCGCCGCCAGCTGATTTTGCTCCGCAGCTCCCGGCGAAAGCTTTGAACTTAAGAGCCGCGCAGCCGCCCGCGCGTCTCTTTTTGTTTGACCCCCCTCGCTTTGCACAAAGCCATGCACCGCTCCTGCCGATAGGCTGGCATAGGTAAATTTTGTCCCGGCGACAAAATTGACGTTTACGCAAACGTCAATTTTTGCTATCCCGCTTTCAACATTGGCCCGCATGCCGCCCCAACCTCATGTTTCGGGGCTCGATCTCGCGGCCAAGACCCGCATGGTGGAGGAAACACATGCCGATTTACAGGGCGCCGGTCCAGGACACGCTGTTCGTGCTCAACGAGGTGCTGGGTTATCAGCGCTACTCCAACCTTCCCGGATTTGCCGACGCGACGCCCGACGTTGTCGAGGCGATCCTCGCCGAAGGCGCCAAGCTCGCCGAAAACGTCATGCATCCTCTGAACCGCGTCGGTGACATGGAAGGCTGCGTGCGCCATGAGGACGGCTCGGTGACGACGCCGAAGGGCTTCAAGGAAGCCTACGACCAGTATCGGGAAGGCGGCTGGATGGGACTGGCGGCGCCCGTCGAGTTCGGCGGCCAGGGGCTGCCCTATGCCGTGCACACCGCGGTTGCCGAATACATGGTTTCGGCCAACATGGCGCTGATGATGTATCCCGGCCTGACGCAAGGCGCGATCGCGGCGATCATCACCCACGGCACCGACGAGCAGAAGGCGACATGGCTTCCGAAGCTGGTCGAGGGGTCCTGGACCGGCACCATGAACCTGACCGAGCCGCATTGCGGCACCGATCTCGGCCTGCTGCGCACCAAGGCGGTGCCGAACGGCAACAGCACCTACAAGATTTCAGGCCAGAAGATCTTCATCTCGGCCGGCGAGCACGACATGTCGGAAAACATCGTCCATCTCGTGTTGGCCCGCATCGAAGGTGCGCCGGCAGGCGTGAAGGGCATCTCGCTGTTCATCGTGCCAAAGCTGAAGCTCGATGCCTCGGGCAATCCGGGCGAGAAGAACACGCTCTCCTGCGGTTCGATCGAGGAGAAGATGGGCATCCACGGCAATTCGACTTGCGTCATGAATTATGACGAGGCCGAAGGCACGCTGCTCGGTGAGGCCAATGGCGGCCTGAAGGCGATGTTCACGATGATGAACGAAGCCCGCCTCGGCGTCGGCCTGCAGGGCCTGTCGCTGTCCGAGATCGCCTACCAGAACGCGGTCTCCTACGCCAAGGACCGGCTGCAGGGCCGCTCGCTGTCGGGCGCCAAGGCGCCGGACAGACAAGCCGATCCGATCATCGTTCATCCCGACATCCGCCGCTCGCTGATGACCATGAAGGCCTTCAACGAGGCCGGCCGCGCGCTGGCGCTGTGGACGGCGATCAAGTCCGACATCGCGCACCGCTCAGCCGACGACAAGGATCGCCAGGCGGCCGACGACTATACAGGCCTGCTGACGCCGGTGATCAAGGGCGTGCTCACCGACAAGGGCTTCGACCATGCCGTCATGGCGCAGCAGGTGTTCGGCGGCCACGGCTACATCGAAGAACACGGGATGAGCCAGTTCGTGCGCGATGCCCGCATTGCCATGATCTATGAAGGCGCCAACGGCATCCAGGCGCTCGACCTCGTCGGCCGCAAGCTTGGTCTGAATGGCGGCCGCGCCGTGCAGGCCTTCTTCAAGGACGTCGGCGAGTTCTGCGAGGAGAACCGCGCCGACGAGAAGCTGGCGCCGTTCACCAAGGCGCTGAAGAAAGGCCTCAACGATCTGCAGGCGGCGACGATGTGGCTGGTGCAGAACGGCATGGCCAAGCCCGACAATGCCGGTGCGGCCTCGACCGATTACATGCATCTCTTCGGCCTGGTGGCGCTGGGCTACATGTGGGCGCAGATGGCCAAGGCCGCGCTCGGCAAGACCGGCGCCAATGGCTCCCAATCTGTCCACGAAAATGGGGCTTTCTACGACAACAAGGTGGTGACGGCGCGCTTCTTCATGGAGCGGATCATGCCCGAGACATCGGCACATCTCGCCCGCATTTCCAGTGGTGCGGACACGCTAATGGCGCTGCCTGCGGAAGCGTTCTAGAAATGGCTGGCGTCCCCCTCCCCCTTGAGGGGAGGGTGGCCCGAAGGGCCGGGAGGGGTCCTTGCGTGCAGTGCGCCGGCTGGTTGGCGCTTTGGTAGGAGATGATCGCAATGGCCCAAACCCGCGTCAATTCCGAAGATAAGGTCGAGCACGTCATCGGCGACCCCACCCGACCGCTTCGCGGCCACCCTCCCCTCGAGGGGGAGGGGGACGTTGGCGCGGGAGAAACGGCATGACAAATCCAGCCGAAGTGCTCTCCTTGCCGAAGCCCGCCTGGGCGGCGGACGAGGTCGGCATGCTCTACGACATGGCGCACCGCTTCATGTCGGAAGAGATCGCGCCGCGTTACGACGAGTTCGAGAAGAACGAGATGGTCGACCGCGAGAGCTGGCGCAAGGCGGGTGCCGCCGGCCTGCTCTGCGCCTCTATGCCGGAGGAATATGGCGGCTCCGGCGGCACCTTCGCGCATGAGAGCGCCATCATCGAGGCGATCGGCCATGTCGGCGTCGACGGTTTCGGCATCGGTCTCCACAACGCGATCGTTGCTCCTTACATCCTTCACTACGGCTCGGAAGAGCAGAAGAAGAAATGGCTGCCGAAACTGGCGACCGGCGAACTGATCGGCGCCATCGCCATGACCGAGCCGGGCGCCGGCTCCGACCTGCAAGGCGTCAAGACGCGCGCCGAGAAGGACGGCAACCAGTACAAGATCAACGGTTCGAAAACCTTCATCACCAATGGCCAACTGGCCAATTTCATCATCGTCGTCACCAAGACCGATCCGGCCAAAGGCGCCAAGGGCACCTCGCTGATCGTCGTCGAGGCCGACGAGGCCGAAGGCTTCGAACGCGGCCGCAACCTCGACAAGATCGGCCTGAAGGCCAACGACACGTCGGAGCTGTTCTTCAATGATCTGCGCGTGCCGACCTCGAACCTGCTTGGCCACGAAGAGGGACAGGGCTTCATCCAGCTGATGCAGCAATTGCCGCAGGAGCGCCTGCAGATCGGCACCGGCGCCATCGCCATGATCGAACGCGCCCTGGCGCTGACCATCGACTACGTCAAGGATCGCAAGGCCTTCGGCAAAGCGATCATCGAGTTCCAGAACACCCAGTTCAAGCTCGCCGAACTCAAGACCGAGGCGACCATCGGCCGCGTCTTCTACAATGATTGCGTCACCCGCCACATCAATGGCGGGCTGGATCCGGTGACGGCGTCGATGGCGAAATACTGGCTCTCGGACCTGCAGGGAAAAGTCGTCGACGAATGCCTTCAATTGCATGGCGGCTATGGCTACATGAATGAATATCCGATCGCCCGCATGTTCCGCGACGCCCGCGTCCAGCGAATCTACGGCGGCACCAACGAGATCATGAAATTGCTGATCGGCCGCTCTCTCTGAGAGCGACGTCGGCAAAGCAAGGAGCAAGCAAATGGCTGAAGCTTATGTCTATGACGCCGTGCGCACACCGCGCGGCAAGGGCAAGAAGGATGGCTCGCTGCACGAGGTGCCGGCGGTGCGGCTTGCGGCCAGGACGCTTGAAGCGTTGCGCGACCGCAACGGCCTCGACACTGCAAACGTCGACGACATCATCTTCGGCTGCGTCGATCCGGTCGGCGAAGCCGGCTCCGTCATCCCGCGTGCCGCCGCCTTCGAGGCCGGCTACGACAACAAGGCGCCGGGCATGCAGATCTCGCGCTTCTGCGCCTCAGGCCTCGACGCCATCAATTTCGGCGCCGCCAAGATCGCTCAAGGCGCCGACGAGATCGTCATTGCAGGCGGCGTGGAATCGATGTCGCGCGTCGGCATGGGCGCCTCGGGCGGCGCCTGGTTCATGGACCCGTCCGTCGGCCTGCCCGGCTGGTTCGTGCCGCAAGGCATATCGGCCGATTTGATCGCCACCAAGTATGGTTTTTCGCGCGACGACGTCGATGCCTATGCGGTCGAGAGCCAGACGCGCGCCGGCAAGGCCTGGGCCGATGGCCGTTTCAAGAACTCCGTCATACCGATCAAGGACCAGAACGGCCTCACCATCCTCGATCATGACGAGCATATGCGGCCGTCGACCGACATGCAGTCGCTGGCCTCGCTCAACCCGTCCTTCGTCATGCCTGGTGAAATGGGCGGCTTCGACGCGGTCGCCGTGCAGAAGCACCCTGAGGTGGAAGAGGTCAATCACGTCCACCATGCCGGCAATTCGTCGGGCATCGTCGACGGTGCCGCCGCAGTGCTGCTCGGCTCCAAGAAGGCCGGCAAAACGATGGGCTTGAAGCCACGCGCGCGTATCCGCGCCTTTGCCAACATCGGCTCCGAGCCGGTGCTGATGCTTACCGGTCCGGTCGACGTCACCGAGAAGCTTCTGAAGCGCGCCAAGATGAAGCTGTCGGATATCGACCTGTTCGAGCTTAACGAGGCCTTCGCCTCGGTGGTGCTGCGCTACATGCAGGCATTCGAAATCCCGCACGACAAGATCAACGTCAATGGCGGCGCCATCGCCATGGGCCATCCGCTCGGTGCCACCGGCGCGATGATCCTGGGCACGGTGCTGGACGAGCTCGAGCGCCGCGATTTGAACACCGCTCTGGTGACGCTCTGCATCGGCGCCGGCATGGGCACCGCAACGATTATCGAACGCGTCTGATTTTCGGCCGGAAGGAGAGAGACATGACTTATACAAACTTCACGGTCGACACCGACGCAGACGGCATCGCGCTGGTCACCTGGAACATGCCGGACCGCTCGATGAACGTCTTCACCGAAGAGGTAATGAACGAGCTCGACAAGATCATCGACCAGGTGGTGGCCGACGCCGCCATCAAGGGCGCGGTGATCACCTCGGGAAAGGACAGCTTCTCCGGCGGCGCCGACCTGACCATGCTGCAGAAGATGCTGGCCGTATTTGCCAAGGAGAAGACCAAGGACCCGGAGAAGGCGGCACAGCTTCTGTTCGACAATGCCGGCCGCATGGGGGGCCTGTGGCGCAAGCTCGAAACGTCGGGCAAGCCCTGGGTCTCGGCGATCAACGGTACCTGCATGGGCGGCGCGTTCGAGCTGTCGCTGGCCTGTCATGGCCGCGTTGCCGCTGACTCCGAAAAGGTCAAGATGGCCTTGCCGGAAGTCAAGGTCGGCATCTTCCCCGGCGCCGGTGGCACCCAACGCGTGCCGCGCCTGACCGACCAGCAGCAGGCGTTGCAGATGCTGACCACCGGCCAGACGCTGTCGCCGCAGAAAGCCAAGGCGATGGGGCTGATCCACGAGATCGCCGAACCCGGCAAGCTGATCGAGACCGCCAAGGCGATGATCAGGAACGGCCTGAAAGCCGTCCAACCCTGGGACGAGAAGGGCTTCAAGCTGCCCGGCGGCCTGATCTATTCGCCCGCCGGCTTCAATCTGTGGCCGCCGGCCATCGCCATCCTGCGTCGCGAGACCTACGGCAACTATCCGGCCGCCGCGGCCATCCTGAAATGCGTCTATGAGGGCCTGCTGGTGCCGTTCGACACCGGTCTGCGCATCGAACAGCGCTATTTCACCGAAATCATGCAGTCCAAGAAAGCAGCAGCGATGATCCGCTCGCTGTTCGTCTCGCTGCAGGAGCTCAACAAGGGCGCCCGCCGTCCGGCCGGCGTGCCGGAGACCAAGTTCAAGAAGATCGGTATTCTCGGCGCCGGCTTCATGGGCGCCGGCATCGCCTTTGTCACCGCCAAGGCCGGCATCCCGGTCGTCCTGCTCGACCGCGACATGGCGTCGGCCGAAAAAGGCAAGGCGCATTCCGACAGCCTGATCTCCGATCAGGTCAAGAAGGGCCGCGCCAAGCCCGAGGAGAAGGACAGACTTCTGTCGCTGATCACGCCGACGGCCGACTATGCCGATCTCGCCGGTTGCGATCTGGTGGTCGAGGCGGTTTTCGAGGATTCGGCCGTCAAGAAGGCTGCCACCGAGCAGGCCGAAGCCGTGCTGAAATCGTCGGCGATCTTCGCCTCCAACACTTCGACCATCCCGATCACCGCGCTGGCCAAGAATTCGGCGCGGCCGAAGAATTTCGTCGGCATCCACTTCTTCTCGCCGGTCGACAAGATGATGCTGGTCGAGATCATTCTGGGCAAGAAGACCGGCGACAAGGCGCTGGCCACCGCGATCGATTTCGTGCGCGCCATCAAGAAGACGCCGATCGTCGTCAACGACACGCGCGGCTTCTACGTCAACCGCTGCGTGCTGCGCTACATGTCGGAAGCCTACAAGATGCTGATCGAAGGCGTTCCGGCGCCGATGATCGAGAATGCCGCCAAGGCCGCCGGCATGCCGGTCGGCCCGCTGGCGCTGACCGACGAGACGGCGATCGACCTTGCCCAGAAGATCATGAAGCAGACCGTCAGGGATCTCGGAGACAAGTCTGTCGACCCCAGGCAGATGGCGCTGATCAACACGCTGGTCGACACCCATGGCCGCTTCGGCCGCAAGAACGGCAAGGGTTTTTACGACTATCCGGCCAAGCCTGCCAAGAAGAAGCTGTGGCCGGGGCTGAAGGACCTCTACCCGCAGCTGAAGGCCGAGAAGGTCGATTATGAGGAACTGCAGCAGCGCCTGCTGGTCACCATTGCGCTGGAAGCGGCCCGGGTGATGGAGGAAGGCATCGTCACCGATCCGCGCGAGGCCGATGTCGGCTCGATCCTCGCCTTTGGTTTCGCGCCATTCACCGGCGGCGCGCTGTCCTATATCGACGGCATCGGCGCCGGGGAGTTCGTCAGAATAGCCAAGGGCCTGCAGAAGAAATACGGCGCCGAGTTCAAGGCGCCCAAGCTGCTGCTCGACCTGGCGGAGAAGGGCGAGACCTTCTACCAGCGCTTCGATCCCTATGCAAAAGGCGAGGTGCAGAAGGCCGCTTGAGCTAGCGCCCCATGTACGTCTGAGGGCGCCTTGCTTGCATGATGGCCACGACAAGGCGCCGTGGCCCTTACGCGGTCGGCAGCGAAAGTCGGCTGGCTTTTCGCTGCCTGCCGACATCGACTTCAACCTCCATCTCAACAACGCCCGCTACATGATGCTCGCCGGCCTCGCGCATGACCCCGAAAATCGGAATCGATTTTCGGAAAGGATCATGCGCCAAATCAAATGCTACTGCGTCCTTGGCGCGTCCAATAGGACGCTTGCCCGCTCCGTTCAACCGCGGCCGCCGACCGAGGCCGAGCGGGTTTGCATGACCTCCCACCAAGGATTGCGCAGCCTTGCCAAGGCAGTTTGAGGCATCCATGACGACTTCGCCGCACACAGCTTTTTAGGGGATCGGGCCGCGCGCCGGTGGACAATCGGATGACCGCGCGTTAGAAGGAAAAGGTATTTTTTCCTGTTTTGAGGAGAGCGAATTGCTCTCGCATGACCGAGTTTGGGCAGCCATCGACGCTCTCGCCGAGCGCTATTCATTGTCGGCCTCCGGCCTGGCCCGGCGAGCCGGTCTGGACTCCACCGCTTTCAACAAGTCGAAGCGGCTGTCCTCGGATGGGCGACCGCGCTGGCCCTCGACCGAATCGCTGGCCAAGATCATCGAGGCGACAGGCGCTTCGCTCGACGAATTCACCGGACTGGTCGAAGGCCGCGCCAAGACAGCTTCGGGCTCGTTAGCCCC
Source organism: Mesorhizobium sp. M1143 (assembly GCF_040318435.1). Classification (NCBI taxonomy): domain Bacteria; kingdom Pseudomonadati; phylum Pseudomonadota; class Alphaproteobacteria; order Hyphomicrobiales; family Phyllobacteriaceae; genus Mesorhizobium; species Mesorhizobium sp. M1143. The sequence continues at coordinate 300,620 of NZ_JAMYMJ010000002.1, forward strand.
GCAGCGTTCAGCGGTGCCGCTGCTCGGCTTCGCCCAGGCCGGCGCCGGCGGCTTCTTCGATGATGCCGGCTATCCCTCAGGCCAGGGCTGGGACCTTGTCGAGCTTCCGGCACGGGCGACCGAAACCTCCTATGCGTTGAAGGTGCAGGGCGATTCCATGCTGCCGCTCTACCGCAATGGCGATGTGCTGATCGTCGAGCCGGGCGCCGCTACCCGCAAGGGCGACCGCGTCGTCGTCAAGACCAATGCCGGCGAAGTCATGGCCAAGGTGCTCGACCGCCAGACGACGAAATCGATCGTGCTGATTTCGCTCAACCCCGACCATCCGGACCGCGACATCGCGATGCGCGATGTCGAATGGGTGGCGCGGATCGTCTGGGCAAGCCAGTAGGTCTCGCGGTGCGTCTGCTTCAAATCCTCATAGCCCTCCTGGCGATCCCGGTGATGGTCGCCATTGTCGTCGCCGGCGGTCGCGCGCTGCATCGCGACGGCCCCGCCATTACTGTCGACCAGATCGACCCGGACACCGAGGCCGTGCCCGAGGAGCCGGCGACGTCGGCGATCCCCGAGGTCCAGCCCGTCAAGCCTCCGATGCACTCGCCTCAGGTGCATTCGAGGGCGATCGATCCCGAGGCCATCGCACCGCCGCCGCTGGCGGTAGAAGAACTTGAACGGGTTGAGCCACGCGAGCCGCTGAGCGACCTGGCGCTGGCCGGACCGCCCAAGCCGCGTGGGCGCAGAGCGGTCGACGACTGGGGAGGAACAAAACTGTTCCAGCCGGTCGCGGCCGCCGCCGGCCTGATCGAAGCCAATGGTTATTCCGTGACGGTCTCCGGCATCGACATCGTCAGGCAAGACGAGACCTGCACCGAGGGCGGCAAGTCCTGGGCTTGCGGTATCAGGGCGCGCACCGCGTTCCGGTCTTTCCTGCGCGGCCGGGCCGTTGCCTGCAAGGTGCCGCCGGAGGCCGACCGTGCGCTGATCGCCGCCGAATGCCGCATCGGCAAGCTGGATGTCGGCCAGTGGCTGGTCGAAAACGGCTGGGCGCGCGCCACGGCAGGCGGCCCCTATGTCGAAGCGGGCGACAAGGCGCGCGCCGCCAAGAAGGGCGTCTTCGGTGCCGCGCCCGATCTTGGCGGCCTGCCACCGGCGCCAACGCCGGTTGCGGCACCGACGGCGTCGCAACCGATCCTCGATGCCCCGGCGATGGACACGCCGCCGGCCGGGACGGAAATTACGCCGCCAGCTGACCAGCCAGCGCCCGCTCAATGAGCGCGCGGGTTTCGGCGATGCCGTAGAGGGCTGCGAACGAACCGAAGCGCGGTCCGCGTTCCTGGCCGATCAGCACCTGGTAGATCATCTGGAAGAAAGCGCCCGAGACACCAGGGCCGCCGTCCGGGCTCTTCTTCGAATGGTCCTGATAGCGTTCGATCTTGCGCGCCACGTTGAGCGAAGCGTTCTGGATCGCTTCGCCGTCGGCGCCGGCCGGCAGGCCAGCAAGCGCGTTGCCAAGCGCTTCCAGCGCCACGCGTTCGACATCGTCGGCCGGCCGGAAGGTCTTCGTCGGCTTCACGAAATCGTCGAAGTAGCGGATGGCGAAACCGACCAGCTGGTCGAGTTCGGGATGCGTCGCCGGCGTCACGCCAGATGCATGGCGCGAGATGAAGCCCCACAGCACATCCTTGTTTTGCGCGTTGGAGGCGCTGACCAGGTTGAGCAGCAGCGAGAACGGCACCGGCATGTCGATGGAAGGCGGCTTGCCGTCATGCATGTGCCAGACCGGATTGCCCAGCCGCTCCTTCCAGTCCTGGCGCGGATAGGCGCTGAGGAAGGTGTAGTACTCGTCGACGGCGCGTGGGATGACGTCGAAATAGAGCTTTTTCGCCTGCCTTGGCCGCTGATACATATAGAGGCCGAGGCTTTCGGTCGGCGCGTAGCGCAGCCATTCGTCGATGGTCAGCCCGTTGCCCTTCGACTTCGAGATCTTCTGGCCGTTCTCGTCCAGGAACAGCTCGTAGACGAAATGCTCCGGCGCGCGTCCGCCGAGAATGTTGCAGATGCGGTCGTAGATCACCGCATTGGTCTGGTGGTCCTTGCCGAACATTTCGAAATCGACGGCGAGCGCTGCCCAGCGCATGCCGAAATCCGGCTTCCACTGCAGCTTGACCTTGCCGCCGGTCACCGAAAGCGTGGTCTCGGTGCCTTCATCGTCGAAGGTGATGGTGCCGGCCTTGGCGTCGACATGCTTCATCGGCACGTAGAGCACGCGCCCGCTCTTCGGCGAGATAGGCAGGAACGGGCTGTAGGTCGCCTGGCGCTCGGGTCCCAGTGTCGGCAGCATCACCGCCATGATCTGGTCGTAGCGCTCGGCTGCGCGCACAAGCATCGCATCGAAGCGGCCGGCCTTGTAGTACTGCGTCGCGCTGGCGAATTCGTAGTCGAAGCCGAACGTGTCGAGGAAGCGGCACAACATCGCGTTGTTGTGGTCGCCAAAGCTCGGATAGTCGCCGCCGAACGGATTGGGCACCGCCGACAGCGGCATATGCAGATAGGGCTCGAGGGCTGCGCGATCCGGCACATTGTCGGGGATTTTGCGCATGCCGTCCATATCGTCGGAGAAGCAGAGCAGCTTGGTCTTGACCTTGTTCCCGGTCAGCACGTGAAAGGCATGGCGCACCATCGAGGTGCGCGCGACCTCGCCGAACGTCCCGATATGCGGCAGGCCCGACGGGCCGTAGCCGGTCTCGAACAGGATGATCTCCGGGAAGTCGCCGCCCTTGTAGCGCTCGATGATCTTTTTGGCTTCCTCGAACGGCCAAGCCTTGCTTTCGGCGGCTGCCGCAAGCATTTCGGGGTTGAGATCGGCGATGTTTGATCCCGTCATGTCAAAGTTCCAGTCATGGCCGGCTTTCGCGGCTGGTAAGATTTTTCAACCGGGTCTCTAGGCGCGACAGGGCGGAGCGTCAACGATATCAGGCGTTTTCGTTGCGACGGCGCCGTAGCGTCCCTACCTTCGACCCTCACTATCAAGGAGTCTTGAATGCCGTTGCCGTCCACTCATGAAGCCCTGATCTACCTGATGGTCATCACCTCGGCTTCCGATCGCGACATGACCGATATCGAACTGGCGCGCATCGGCGACGTCGTCCGCAGCTGGCCGGTGTTCGAGGATTTCAAGCAGGACAGGCTGATCGCCATTGCGCAGGACTGCCAGAAGATGCTGCATGAAAAGGATGGGTTGGAAGGCGTGCTCGAGCGTGTCGCCGAGACTTTGCCCGAACGGCTGCACGACACCGCCTATGCCGCGGCCTTCGAGGTTGCCGCGGTCGATCTCGAAATGCGCATGGAGGAATTGCGGGTGCTGCAGTTGATCCGGCGTGAACTCGATCTCGACACGCTGACTGCCGCGGCCATCGCGCGCGGGGCGAAGGCCCGCCTGCGCACGCTGACCTGATCCAGCCCCTAGAGGAAGCTGACCGGGACCGGATCAGAAAAAGCTGACCGGGAACCGGATCAGAAGAAACTGACCGGGAACCGGATCAGAAGAAACTGACCGGGAACCGGATCAGAAGAAACGACCTGGAACCGGATCAGAAGAAACTGACCGGGAAATAGCGGAGGTAGAATTCGGCGAAGGTGCCTTTCACCGATATCTCCTGCAGCGCGTAGTCCATGGCTGCGGCCAGCGCTGGGTCGCTGGCCCGGGTGGCAATGGTCATGCCGGAGCCCAGATATTCCGGCGCCAGGTAAGGGCCACCGGCGAAGCGGCAGCAACCGGCGGCGTCCGTGCCGCCCAGCCAGAAGGAAAAGCGCATGCCGTCGCCGAAGGCGGCATCGATCTTGGCGCTCTTCAAGTCGCTGTAGAGGTCTTCCGGCCGGTCGAATCGGATGATCTGCACGGTGCCGAAATAGTCGCGCAGCATCTTTTCATGCGCCGAGCCGGCCAGCACGCCGACCCGCTTCGAGCGCAATTTGTCGAGGATCGGCTCGGCGAAGGCCTTGGTCTTCGGCATGATGAAGCGCGCCGGAAACTGTAGATAGGAGCGCGAAAAGCTGTACTTCGCCCGCGTCTCCGGCGTAGCGGCGATGCCGGCGATGATCGCCTCGCCTTCGCCCTTCTGCAACGCGTCGTCGAGTTCGGCCCAGGGCAGCGCCTGGATCTGGCATTTGTCGGCGATGTCGAGTTCGGCGCAAATCGCCCGCGCCAGGTCGATGTGGAAGCCGGACAATCGGCCCGTGCCGTCGAGAAAGTTGAAGGGCGGGAAATCGGTTGTGGTGAGGAACCTGAGCCTTGGCAGCGCCGAAAGGTCCGGTTTCGGCAGCCGCTCCTTGGCATCCCAAAGCACCGGTACCTGCGGTTCCGCGGCTCGCGCAGCGCCGGCAAACGGCTGCACTCCCATCAGCATCGACAGTAAGGCGATGGCTATCCAGCGAGGTGTCACGAAAAAACTCCGCCCGTCTTGGCCGTTGGCTTGTGATACGAAAACGGCGCAGGCACAATTGTTTTTGATTTCAACGGGCAAATTTCGGGTTATGCTTTGGTGAGGTTGCAAATAGCCGCACAGAGTCGGCCCGAGGTTGGCGGTCGCTGGCGTTAGAAAAGCTAAGGATGTGGCTATGCAATCCGGGGTTGATGGCGAAGTGCGGGTCAGGCACGTAGCATCGGTCTCAAGAGCGGTAGGCAACATGGGGTAGATGTTGCGATGGGTTATTTTGACCGGACACTTGAATATATTGACCGGGTGCAGCGTGCCGACACGTCGGCTGCGGTGTGCGAGCAGCTACTTAGTGTCACCTCGAATTTCGGATTGACGGCCCTGATAGCCGCAACGGTGCCGCAGCCCGGTACACCAAGCAGCCAGACGAAGGACCATGTGCTGCTCTGCGATTGGCCTAGCGAATGGCTGGAGCGTTACTTATCGCGCAACTACGTCGACCACGATCCGGTCGTCAGCCATTTGAAGCAGTTTCGGGCGCCATTCCAATGGCGCGATGCCGTTCAAAGCATGCCCGCCGACAAGAGCAGCGCCGAGGTAATGCGCGACGCCCGCCAGTTCAAGCTGCGTGACGGCCTCGCCTTCCCGCTGATCACGCTCGAAGGCCAGATCGCGCTGGTCTCGCTGGGCGGTGAGGCGGTCGAACTGTCCGAAGCCGAATTCGCAATGGTCTCGCTGGCCTCCACCTATGCCATCGGCCGCGCCATGCAGCTTCAAACGACGGCCGGCAAATCTATCGATCACATTGAATTGACGCCGCGCGAGCGCGAATGCCTGCAATGGGCGGCGGTCGGAAAATCCGAGTGGGAGATTTCGCAGATCCTCGGCATCTCGGAGCATACCTCTGAGAAACACCTTCTCAACGCCAAGAGCAAACTAGGCGCCGCCAACCGTGTGCAGGCAGTCGCCGAAGCAGTCAGGCACGGCTATATCAGCTAGGCCGGTTCTGGCGGCCCGAAATTTATGGCCGCATTGTTGGCGTCATATCTTCAGAAAAGACCGGCCCCTGTCGTCCTCTTGAGACGGCTAATGCTTTCTTAACGCCAAAAGCAGACTCGGCGTCGCCAACAGGGTGCACGCCATCGCGGAGGCGTTTAGACGCAGCTATATTAGCCATGTCGGCTGTGGCAGCCTGGAAATCCTTGCCAACACCTTCGCGCAATTTTTTCGGGAAAGCCCGGCCGTATCTTCCTCTTAAGCCCAGGAGACGGCTAATGCTATTTTCCCTTACCACTCAACAACTGATGGAACGTCCCGACCTATGGGAGGCCGTCCATCGCCTGCGTTACAAGGTCTTCGTCGATGAGATGCGGTGGACCGATCTCGATCGCCCGGACGGCCTCGAAATCGATCAATTCGACCATGATGAGGCCGAACACCACCTTGTCATACGCAATGGCGAGCTTGCAGGCTATCATCGGATGCTGCCGACCACACGGCCGCATCTCCTTAGCGATGTGATGCCGGAACTCTGCGAGGGAAAGCGCCCTTCGGGACCGAATGTCTGGGAGCTAACCCGTTACGCGGTGGCGCCAGGCTTTCGCGATGGCAAGCGCGGCGTGTCTACGGTCGGCACCGAACTGATCGCCGGCTTCGTCGAATGGGGCCTTGCTCGCAATGTCGATCAGGTCATTATCGAGGTCGAGCCGGTGTGGGTGCTGCGGACGCTGCAGTTGCACTTCCTGGCGACGCCGCTCGGTTACCAGCGCACCTATGGCAACCAGCAGGTCGTCGCCACACTGCTGACCTTCAACGAGCATACGCTGGATGTCGTGCGTTCGCGCCGCAACCATCACGCCCCGGTGTTGGCCAGGGGCACCCCCCACATGCTCGGCATGCGGCAGGCGTCGTGAGACTGTCTTCACCCGACGCGCTTTAATGCATGTCGCTCAAAGTGGCCCCGGTTTTGAGAGAACGACATGCATGAAACAAAGACCTAAAGCGCGTCGCGTGAATCCGTTCAAATGCGACGCGCTTTAGACAATGGCCACAGAGCCCACCTCCATGTGCGGGTGGGCTCTGTAATTTCAGCCTCTGCCTATCGAGGCCAGTCTCTACTTCTCGAGAAACGACGGCCCTTCGCCGACGATCTTCTTATCTTCCTTGCCGATGGCGTCGAGATCGCGCCCATCATAGGGCAGTGACAACAGGATGCGCCGCATGACGGCCAGCCGCGAGCGTCGCTTGTCATTGGCCCGCACGATGATCCAGGGCGCGAACTGTTTGTGCGTGCGCTCGACCATCTGGTCGCGCGCCTTGGTGTAGTCGTCCCATTTGGTGATGCCGGCAATATCGATCGGCGAGAACTTCCAGTTCTTCAGCGGCGACCAGCGGCGGGCGTGAAACCGTTCGAGCTGGGTCTCGCGGCCGATGTTGAGCCAGAATTTGAAGAAATAGATGCCCTCATTGGAGATCATCCGCTCGAAATGCGGCGTCTCGTCGAGGAATTTTGCATGCTGTTCCGGTGTGCAGAAGCCCATCACCGGCTCGACGCCGCCGCGGTTGTACCAGGAACGGTCGAAGGTGACGAATTCGCCCGATGTCGGGAAATGGGCGACGTAGCGCTGGTAGTACCATTGCCCGACTTCGGTTGGGGTCGGCTTGGTCAGCGCCACGTTGCGCGCGGTTCGAGGATTGAGATACTGGCGCAGCACCGAGATGGTGCCGCCCTTGCCGGCGGCATCGCGCCCCTCGAACAGCGACATCACTCTGCTGCCGGTCGCCTGCAGCCATGCCTGCGCCTTGACCAGTTCGATCTGCAGCCGCTCCAGCGTCTCGTCATACTCCTCGGTCTTCATTTTCTTGTCGTAGGGGTAGTCGCCTGCCGTCAGTTTGTGGTCCTCGATCCAGCTGGGAAGCTCGGGGTTTTCGATGTCGAACTCCCGCTCCTTGCCGTCCACCTTGATCTTCAGCGGCCCCTTTGCCGGCTCTGCGGCGGGACTTTCCTTGGCTTTTTTCATCGAGAGGAACCTTTCCAGCTTGCGGACTCATGCTATGGGGGGCCTCAAACCCGGTCCAGCGGAAGTTTCGGCGGGACCGGCGCAGAAGCACGGAAAGCACGAATGGCTGACACCGGCGCAGAGCGGACAACCACGGGGCAGGCCGTCGCCGGCCGGCTGTGGAACAGCCGATGGCTGCTTGCCGCCGGTGCGATCGCCACCCTGGCCGTTTATGGTTTTGCCGGTATCTCCGCCTATGTCGTCCTGGCTGCGTTGACGGTGCTGCTGGCCGCCGCGCTTCTGCCAACCGGAGGCGCCAGCCGGTCCGCTGAGACCATTGCCACGATCGAGGCGAGTGGGCTGCAGCGGCTTTCCGGCGAATATCTTGCGGCTGCCGTTGCCGATCCGCTGATCATCTTCGACCGCACCGCCACCATCGTCCACGCCAATGCCGCCGCCTTTGCCGCCTTTGTCGGTATCGCGCCCGGCCTGTCGCTGTCGCTAAAATTCCGCGCGCCGGAAATGCAGGCCTTGCTGGACGGCGTGCTGTCGGGAACCGTCGCCTCCGATGCCGTCGACTACACCGAGAAGCTGCCGGTGGAACGGGCCTACCGGGTCAGCGCGTCCTCGGTCGGCCACGCCACCGATCTCTATGTGCTGGTATTCAAGGACCAGAGTGAGACGCGCCGCATCGACCGCATGCGCGCTGACTTCATAGCCAATGCCAGCCACGAGTTGCGCACCCCGCTTGCTTCAATCTCGGGCTTCATCGAGACGTTGCGCGGCCCGGCCCGCAACGATCCGGCGGCGCGCGAGCAGTTCCTGCAGATCATGCAGAACCAGACCGGCCGCATGGCGCGCCTCATCGACGATCTCCTGTCGCTGTCGAGGCTTGAAATGAAGCCTTACCTGAGGCCGGGAACCGAGGTCGATCTGCGCCAGACCATCGACAGCGTCATCGATTCGCTAGGTCCGCTCGCCAGCGAGAACGGCGTCGTCATCGAACGCGACTACGCCGAGGGGCCGCTCGACGTGCCCGGAGACCGCGACGAGCTGTTCCAGGTGTTCGAGAATCTCTTGGAAAACGCCTGCAAATACGGCCAGCCTGGCGGACGCGTCACGGTGTCGATCGCGCGGGGCGAGGCCGGCCCGGAACCGGGCATCGATGTAACCATCAGGGACTACGGCCCGGGCATCCCGGAAGAGCACATACCGCGCATTACCGAGCGCTTCTATCGCGTCGACGTGGAGAGCAGCCGCACGCAGAAAGGAACCGGTCTTGGCCTGTCCATCGTCAAGCATATTCTGACGCGCCACAACGCCCGGCTTTCGATCAAGTCGGAGGTTGGCAAGGGCGCGGCGTTCACGGTCCATTTGCCGGCAGGCTGAGGCGGTACTATCTGCTAACTGCCTGTTTCTTCTTTCTGTCATCCGGCTAGCGTATCAGCACAGGGGTCGAGGAAACGACGCAAAAGGCCAAAGATTTAAGGAAGGCATTTCGCCCATGCAGTCCGTACACATTGTCAGCGCCTATGACGAAGAGCTGAAATACCTGGCGAAGCGCATCGCTGCGATGGGCGGCCATGCCGAGCGCATGGTCGAGCAGGCGATCCAGGCGCTGGTCAATGCCGATCCCGGCCTCGCCCAGAAGGTCATCCGCGACGACATCGTGCTTGACGATGGCCAGCGCGAAATCGACGACAAAGCCATCGTCATCATCGCCAAGCGCCAGCCCATGGCGACGGATCTGCGCGAGATCGTCGGCGCCATCCGCATTTCGGCCGACCTCGAACGGGTCGGTGACCTCGCCAAGAACGTCGCCAAGCGTGTGGTCAGCGTCATTGACGGCCGCCAGCCGACCAGCCTGTTTCGCGGCCTCGAGGCGCTGGCCGAACTCGCTTTGACCCAGCTCAAGGAAGTGCTCGACGTCTATGCCTCGCGCTCGGTCGAGAAAATAGGCTTCGTTCGCGACCGCGACGACCAGATCGACGCCATGTACACCTCGCTGTTTCGCGAGCTTTTGACCTACATGATGGAAGATCCGCGCAACATCACGCCGTGCACGCATCTGCTGTTTTGCGCCAAGAACATCGAGCGCATCGGCGACCACGCCACCAACATTGCCGAGACGATCTACTACATCGTCACCGGCGAGCAGTTGCCGGCCGAGCGTCCAAAGGGCGACAAGACCGACAAGGTTGCCCTGCCGGCGCTGCCGGTGAAGTGATCGCGCGCCCCTCGAACGCTTAATCATATTGCGCTAAACTGCCCGGATGTTAGCGTCTCGGTTCCTGGCCAAGGCCAGGCGCTCAGGAGGCTGCGATGGAATATGTCCGAGAGTTCAAGCCGGCGCCGGCATCGTCCGGCATCATCGCGTCGAGCGTCTACACCGCCGGCAAGCGGATCGCCGACATTCCGATCGAGGAAGCCGGTGAATGGGCCAAGAAGTCGGGCCATGTCGTCTGGATCGGGCTGCTCGAACCCGACCGCGAGCTTCTGCTGCGCGTCAAGGCGCAATTCCATTTGCATGAGCTGGCGATTGAAGACGCCGAACATCCGCACCAGCGGCCGAAGATCGAGCAATATGGCGATGCGCTGTTCATCGTTGCCCGCACTGCACAGCTGATCGACGGACGCGTCACCTTCGGCGAGACGCATCTGTTCGTCGGCTCCGGCTATATCGTCAGCGTCAGGCATGGTCCCTCGACCTCATACGCCGCCGTGCGCCAGCACTGGGAAAGCTGTCCGCACTCACTGGCCAAGGGCGAGGATTTCGTCCTCTACGCCATTCTCGACTTCATCGTCGACAACTACATGCCGGTGCTCGAGCAGATCGAGGACGAGGTCGAGGCGATCGAGGACAGGGTGCTGCTGAAGCCGATGACCGGTCCCGACATCGAGCGGCTCTACATGCTGCGCCGCGATCTGTTGCGCCTGCGCAATGCGGCGCTGCCGCTGGTCGAGGTCTGCCGCCGGCTGACCAGCGCCGACCTGCCGCAGATCCATACCGCCATGCATCCGCTGTTTCGCGATGTCACCGACCATATCCGCACCGTGCAGGAAAAGATCGACAGCCTGCGCGAGGTTCTGGCGTTCGCTTTCGAAGCCAGCCTGCTGGTCGGCCAGAGCCAGGAAACCGCGAACACCAAGAAGCTGGCCTCATGGGCGGCGATCCTGGCGGTGCCGACGGCGCTCGCCGGCATTTACGGCATGAATTTCGACGACATGCCGGAACTGAAGATGCAATACGGCTATCCCGTCGTATTGGTCTCGATCGCGCTGATCTGCTCGTTTTTGTATTGGCGATTTCGGAAGAGTGGGTGGCTGTGAGGGGGCAGGCAGCAGTAGGCAGTAGGCAGTAGGCAGTAGGCAGTAGGCAGTAGGCAGTAGGCAGTATAAGGTAGCGCCTCACGAGCGCTACCCCATTCCCTACTGCCCAGTCCCCAATCCCTATTCCTAACTACCGGCTCCTGCGCCGCTCTGAAGCTGGCTGGAACGCCACCCTTGCGTGGTACTTGCAGTAAGGTCCGGTTTCAGCCGCCTCGTTGCCGCAGAAGTTGAAGTCTTCCGACAGCGGGTCGCCATTCGGCCATTTGCAGGTGCGCTCGGTGAGATCGGTGAGCTGCAGATGCCGCGAGATCGGCACGACGACGTTTTCGACCGGGCGGATGTAGTGGCGCGCCACTGGCTCGGCGTCGAACTGCGCCTGCAGCGCGTTCGCCCCGATCGACGTCGTGACATGGCGCTGCGTGGTTGCGGCGCGAGGCACCGATTTCTGGATCGAAGATCCCTGCGTTGTCTTCTTCTGACGCGCCGGCGTCGCGGTCGAGCGTCCGCGGCCCGACAGCTTCAGCCGGTGCACCTTGCCGATGACCGCGTTGCGGCTGACCCCGCCGAGTTGTGCGGCGATCTGGCTTGCGCTCAAGCCCTCCGACCACAGTTTCCTGAGAAGTTCGACCCGCTCGTCAGTCCAGTTCATGAGACCGCGCTCCTGCTATGTGTGCGGCAGCCGGAATCCGTTCCCGACCCGGCAATCTTTGCCGGGGCAGACACCACATATATTAGGTGATTAGGTCCGCCGCACGAAATCTAGTTATTTCCCGACTACAATTACCTCATGTGTTGACTCGGTGACAAGAGTCCCAGGTGCAACACGAATCGGTTTTTTAGGTTTTCCCCAACTTGCCCGGTCGCTTATGAGCCGGCGTCTCGTCGGGAGCTTGCCGCGCGCCTCTGCGCGACGTTTTCGTTGACTTCATGGCCGAAAAACACGATAAGCCGCAAAGGCCGCCGCTTTGGCGGCTTTTTTGATTTTTCCGGTACCGGAGACGCATATAATGAGCGGTTCGGCGCTTTACGAGACCTTTGCCCGCGCCCCTTTGGCCTTCGACCATGGCGAAGGCACCTGGCTGGTTACCGACAAGGGCGAGCGATATCTCGATTTCGCTGGCGGCATCGCGGTCAATTCGTTGGGCCACAGCCATCCGCATCTGGTCTCGGCGCTGACCGAACAGGCGGCCAAGCTCTGGCACGTCTCCAATCTCTACGAGATCCCGGGGCAGGCCCGGCTCGGCGAGCGGCTGGCTGACGCCACCTTCGCCGACAAGGTGTTCTTCACCAATTCCGGCGCCGAGGCGCTCGAATGCGCGATCAAGACGGCGCGCCGCTACCAGTTCGTCAAGGGCCATCCCGAGCGCTTCCGGGTCATCACCTTCGAAGGCGCCTTCCACGGCCGCACGCTGGCGACCATCGCCGCCGGCGGCCAGTACAAATATCTCGAAGGTTTTGGGCCCAAGGTCGAAGGCTTCGACCAGGTCGGCTTCGACGACATCGACGCCGCCGAAAAGGCGATCACACCAGAGACCGCCGCGATCCTGATCGAACCGGTGCAAGGCGAGGGCGGCATCCGCCCGGTGCCGACGCAATCCTTGAAACGGCTGCGGCAGCTCTGCGACCAGCACGGCCTGCTGCTGATCTTCGATGAGGTCCAGTGCGGTATCGGTCGCACCGGAAAGCTGTTCGCGCATGAATGGACCGGCGTGACGCCCGACATCATGGCGATTGCCAAGGGTATTGGCGGCGGCTTTCCGATGGGCGCGTGCCTCGCCACCGACGACGCTGTCGTCGGCATGACGGCAGGCGTGCATGGCACCACTTTCGGCGGCAATCCGCTGGCCATGGCGGTCGGCAACGCTGTGCTCGACGTCGTGCTGGAAGACGGCTTCCTCGAAGACGTCCAGCGCAAGGCATTGCTGATGAAGCAGGGCCTGGCGGCGGTCGCCGACGAATTTCCTGATGTCATCGAAGGCATCAGGGGCAGCGGCCTGATGCTTGGCCTGAAATGCGCCATGCCCAACACCAAGGTCAACATGGCGCTGCGCGACCAGCATCTGCTGGCGGTGCCGGCAGGCGACAACGTCATTCGTCTGCTGCCGCCGCTGACCGTCACCGACGCCGAGATCGGCGAAGCGCTCGATCGCATCCGCGCCGGCGCCAAGGGCCTGACCGACGCCATCGCCGCGGCCGCCGCGAAGTAATCCCGAGAACCATTCCCGATGAGCCTTCGCCATTTCACCGATCTTTCCGCCGTTTCCGAAGGCGATCTGCGCCTGATGCTGGACGATGCGGTGGTGCGCAAGGCGCGCCTCAAGGCCGGCGAACGGACCAAACCGCTCGAAGGCAAGGTGCTGGCCATGATCTTCGACAAGCCGTCGACGCGCACGCGCGTGTCCTTCGACGTCGGCATGCGACAGCTCGGCGGCGAGACCATCATGCTGACCGGCACCGAAATGCAGCTCGGCCGTTCCGAGACCATTGCCGACACCGCCAAGGTGCTGTCGCGCTATGTCGACGCCATCATGATCCGCACCACGTCGCATGAGCGGCTGCTCGAGCTGACCGAGAATGCCACGATTCCGGTCATCAACGGGCTGACCGACGACACCCATCCCTGTCAGCTGATGGCCGACATCATGACCTTCGAGGAGCATCGCGGTCCGGTTGCCGGCAAGACCATCGCCTGGACCGGCGACGGCAACAACGTGCTGCATTCGCTGCTCGAAGCTTCGGCGCGGTTCCGCTTCAACCTGAACGTCGCAGTGCCGGAAGGCAGCGAGCCGGCGCAAAAGCATATCGACTGGTCGAAGAGCAATGGCGGCAAGCTGCACTTCACCCGCTCGCCCGAGGAAGCCGTCGACCAAGCCGACTGCATCGTCACCGACTGCTGGGTGTCGATGGGCCAGGAACACCGCGCCCGCGGCCACAATGTCTTCTCGCCCTATCAGGTCAATGCGGCGCTGATGGCGAGGGCCAAGCCCGACGCCCTGTTCATGCACTGCCTGCCGGCGCATCGCGGCGAGGAAGTCACCGACGAGGTCATCGACGGTCCGCATTCGGTTGTCTTCGACGAAGCCGAGAACCGGCTCCACGCCCAGAAGGCGGTTTTGGCCTGGTGTCTGGGCGCTTGATCTCCAGGCGCTTGATCTCCAAGCGCTTGATCCGGGGCGGCGCGATGCCTATTTGCGCCCCATCACGCAAATCAAGCGCGTTTGGACGCATGCACCCCTCCGGGCCGCATGGCCGCGCCCTGGAGCTTTGTCATGTTGGAAACGCATCAAGTGACTGAACATCACCCCAGACTCGGCGAGTTCGGCTATGCCGGCGACGATCATGTCGTACCCTTCGAGGTCGGCCCGCTCGACGTGCGCGGCCGCACCGTGCAACTCGGGCCGATGCTCGACGCCATCCTCAACCGTCACGACTATCCCGAGCCGGTCGCCCGCCTGCTCGCGGAAGCCTGTGTGCTGACGGTGCTGCTCGGCACCTCGCTCAAATTCGAAGGCAAGTTCATCCTGCAGACCCGCACCGACGGCCCGGTCGACATGCTGGTCGCGGATTTCTCCACGCCTTCGGCATTGCGCGCCTATGCGCGTTTCGACGCCGACCGGCTGGAGGCCCTGGTGGCCGCAGGCCAGACCTCGCAGCAGACGCTGCTGGGCAGCGGCGTTTTGGCGCTGACCATCGACCAGGGCGCGCACACGCAGCGCTATCAGGGCATCGTCCAGCTCGACGGCGAGACGCTGGAGGACGCCGCGCGCACCTATTTCCGCCAGTCGGAGCAGATCCCGACCGACCTCAGGCTGTCGGTGGCCAAGCTGCTGACGCCAGGTCCCGGCGGCGCTCGTGAGCAGTGGCGCGCCGGCGGCATCCTGGCGCAGTTCCTGCCGCAGTCACCCGAGCGCATGCGCGTGCCCGACATTTCGGGCGGCGACGGCGATCCGCGTGACGTGACGCAGGAGCCGGCCGACAATTCGTGGCGCGAGCTGGTGGCGCTGCTCGGCACCATCGAGCCGACCGAGCTGATCGACCCGACCATCGGCGCCGAGCGGCTGCTCTACAGGCTGTTCCACGAACATGGCGTGCGCGTCTTCGGCGGCGTGCCGGTCGCCGACCAATGTTCCTGCTCAAGGGACAAGATACGCGGCATCCTCGAGGGGTTTTCCGCGCAGGAGATCAAGGACAGCACCGAAGATGGCGGCATCCACGTCGCCTGCGAGTTCTGCTCGAAGCAGTACGACTTCGACCCGGCGGAGTTTGCAACTCAGTAGCATCTCTTCCTTCTCCCCGTTCACGGGGAGAAGGTGCCCGAAGGGCGGATGAGGGGCAGCGCGAACTTTGGTGAATGGCCGCGCATAGCCTACGTCATGTGCGTGGAAGATAACCTCATGAGTCCGGCGGCGCCCCTCGTTGCACTGCCGGGCATTTCTCCCCGTATAGAGATGGGGAGAAAACCCCTAATTCACCGTCCGCCGCGTCCCCGGCAGATCCAGCGAAAACGCGGGAATAGCGACGTCGAACGTCTCGCCCTTTTTGTTGCGCATGGTGTAGTGGCCGACCATGAAGCCGGAGGGCGTCGAGAGCGGGCAGCCTGACGTGTATTGATAGCTGTCGCCGGGATTGAGCTCAGGCTGGTCGCCGACCACGCCGGCGCCGCGCACTTCCTCGATCCGGCCGCTGCCGTCGGTGATGTGCCAGTAACGCGACATAAGCTGCACGAAATCGTCCGACTGGTTGTCGATCGTCACCTGGTAGCCCCAGACATAACGGTTCTCCGCCGGGTCCGAGCGGTCCTCCAGGTAGAACGGTCTGACCTGCACTTCGATGTTGCGCGTGACGGCGCGATACATGGGCTGCTCCGGTTGCGCGGCAAGGAACATTTGTCGCGCTATGCGGTTTGATACGCGCACAACGGCATGTCCTGCCAGCCTCAAAGCGGAGGTGCCGACAAACAATGTCATTTAAGTGACACATGACAGTGTTGGTGTGGGCAAACCTTGCCGGCGACTCAAGGCCCATCTGTCGACTGACAAAGCAGCCGCGAGCGGCCTTTCCGGAGTGACCAGATCTCATGGAACTAGCTCTCACAGCCGCCTTCGCTTCCTCCGCTTTGCTTCTTTCCAATCTCGCCAGCATCCTGCTTGCTTCGTCGAAACTGCAAGCGCGTCGCCTTATCCCTCCGCCGTCCGACGAGCAGCCACCGGTCTCGATCGTCGTACCGTCGCGCGGCGTGGAGCCGTTCACACAAGAGACGCTGCAGCGAGCCTTCTCGCTCGACTGGCCGCGCTACGAACTGATCTTCTGCGTCGCTCACGCCGACGATCCCGTCGTCAAACTGATAAACAGGGCGATCGTCCTGTTTCCCAACGTGCCGGCCCGGCTGCTGATCGGCGACGACCGCGTCAGCAGCAACCCGAAGCTCAACAACTGCGTCAAGGGCTGGGAAGCGGCGCGCTATCATTGGGTTATTCTGGCGGATTCCAATGTGCTGATGCCAAGGGATTACGTCCAGCACCTGATGGCGGCCTGGCGGACCAATACCGGGCTTATCTGCTCGACGCCGATCGGCTCTCGGCCGGATGGCTTTTGGGCCGAGGTCGAATGCGCGTTCCTCAACACGCTGCAGGCGCGCTGGCAATATGCCGGCGAGGCGCTCGGTCTCGGCTTTGCCCAAGGCAAGAGCATGCTGTGGAACAAGCCGATGCTCGATACCAGTGGCGGTATCCGTGCGCTGGCCGCCGAGATCGCCGAGGATGCTGCTGCAACCAAGCTGGTCAACGGACTGGGCCTGCACGTCAATCTCGTTGCCTCGCCTTTCGAGCAACCACTGGGGCAGCGCCGACTTCCCGACATCTGGTCGCGCCAGGCGCGCTGGGCGCGGTTGCGCCGCGTCACTTTCCCGCTGTTTTTCGCACCCGAGATCCTGACCGGCGTCGCCGTGCCGTTGGCGTTGGCGCTGGTGGCGGCCGCAAGTGCCGGCATCAGCCTGCCGGCCACGGTGTTGGCCGTGCTGACGGCGGCCTACATTCCCGAATGCGCGCTGGCCGCGGCCAAGGGCTGGCACCTGTCGCTGCGCATGGTCCCGGCGATGATGGTGCGCGACATGATGCTTCCCGCCATCTGGGCGCGCGGCTGGCTGAGCGGCGCCGTCGACTGGCGCGGCAACATCATGACCATCGGCACCAAGACGGCCGAACTGGAAGAGGTTTCGTCGGGAGCGTGACGCCTCGCGGCCTATCCGGCTGCCTTCAGCGCCTGCGCAACGTCCTCCAGCAGATCGTCCGTATCCTCAAGACCGACCGACAGCCTGAGCGTTCCCGGCCCGATGCCAAGCTCGGCGCGAGCTTCGTCGCTGAGGTTCTTGTGCGTGGTGGTCGCCGGATGGGTGATCAGGCTCTTGGCGTCGCCGAGATTGTTGGAGATCAGCACGATGTCGAGCGCGTTCTGCAAGGCGAAGGCCGCCTGCTTGCCGCCCTTGACGTCGAGGCAGATCAGCGTCGATCCGCCCGTCATCTGCTTCTTGACGATGTCGGCCTGCGGGTGGTCGGCGCGGCCGGGATAGATGACGCGGGCGATTTCCGGCCGTCCTGCCAGGAAATCCGCGATCTTGGCCGCGCTTTCCGTCTGCTGGCGCACCCGAACCGGCAGCGTCTCCAGGCCCTTGAGCAGCGTCCAGGCGTTGAACGGCGACAGGCTCGGGCCGGTGTGGCGGAAATAGTCGTGCAAATTCTCGTCGATCCATTTCTTGTCCGACAGGATGATGCCGCCGAGACAGCGTCCCTGGCCGTCAATGTGCTTGGTCGCGGAGTAGACGACGATATGGGCGCCGAGCTGCAAGGGCTTCTGCTGCAAGGGCGTGGCAAAGACATTGTCGACGATCAGCCTGGCGCCGATCGAGGTGGCGAGCGCCGCCACCGCTGCGATGTCGACCACTTCCAGCGTCGGATTGGTCGGGCTTTCCAGGAAGAACAGTTTCGTGTTCGGCCGCACCGCCTTTTCCCAGTTGGCGATGTCGGTGCCGTCGACCAGCGTTGCCTCGATGCCGTATTTCGGCGCCAGCGTCTCCACCACCCAGCGGCAGGAGCCGAACAGCGCGCGCGCCGCAACGATATGGTCGCCGGCCTTGGCGCTGCACAGGAGCGCTGCCGTCACCGCCGCCATGCCGGACGCCGTGGCGCGCGCATCTTCGGCACCCTCCAGCGCGCACATGCGCTTTTCGAACATGTCGACGGTAGGGTTGGCATAGCGCGAATAGATGAAGCCCGGCTCCTCGCCCTTGAAACGGGCCTCGGCAGCCTGCGCCGTCTCGTAGACATAGCCTTGGGTGAGGTACATCGCTTCGGACGTCTCGCCGAACTGGGAACGCAGCGTTCCCCCGTGCACGAGTGCGGTCTGAGGTTTCCAGTTACGCTTCTTGGTGCTCATCGCTTTTGTTCCAGACACAAAAAAACCGGCCGCGAAAGTCGCAACCGGTCCATATGGCCTTGCGGCCCGACGGTCCTTTAGCGACTTGTTTAACGTGGCTGCAAGCCGACCGGCCAAATCACCACGGGATAACGACCCTTTAGACCTCACCTGCGCTTGCGTCAATTGCCGGCTTCATTAAGAGGTTTGTACCAGGCAGGTTCCGCAATAATATCCAGCGGTTTTGCGGCAAGAACCTGCCACAAAGAGACCGACCTTGGAGCGGAGCCAGCCTTTTGCGGCAGACAGGCATTCTTCCCGATCAGGACATTTCCGCGCTGTTTCAGTCCGGCGCGCTGAAGTCGCCGCGCGCGCTCGATGTCGACCAGGTGCAGCCGGCGAGCCTCGATCTCAGGCTCGGCGACAAGGCTTTTCGCGTGCGCGCCTCCTTCCTGCCGGGTCCCGATCATCTGGTGGCCGACAAGCTTCACCGGCTGAAATTGCACGAATTCAGTCTCGCCGAGGGCGCGGTGCTGGAAACCGGCTGCGTCTACATCGTGCCGCTGCTCGAAAGCCTGGCGCTGCCCGCAAACGTGTCGGCCTCGGCCAACCCGAAAAGCTCGACCGGCCGCCTCGACATCTTCACCCGGGTGATGACCGATCGCGGCCATGAGTTCGACAAGATCGCCCCCGGCTATCACGGGCCGCTTTATCTCGAAGTCAGTCCACGCACCTTCCCGATCGTCGTACGCGCCGGATCGAGGCTGTCGCAGATCCGCTTTCGCACTGGCAACGCGCTGTTGTCGGAGGCAGAACTGAACGAATTGCACCGCGCCGAGATGCTGGTGGCGACCGAGCCGCCCAACATTTCCGGCGGCGGCATTGCGCTGTCGATCGATCTCGACGGCGACCAGAACGGCCTGGTCGGCTATCGCGGCAAGCATCACACCGGCTTGGTCGATGTCGACAAGCGCGCCGCCCAGGATGCCGTCGATTTCTGGGAGCCGCTCTACAAGAGCGGCGCCGGCGAACTGGTGCTCGACCCGGACGAGTTCTACATCCTGGTCAGCCGCGAAGCCGTGCACGTGCCGCCGCTCTACGCCGCCGAGATGACGCCCTTCGATCCGCTGGTTGGCGAATTCCGTGTTCACTATGCCGGCTTCTTCGATCCGGGCTTCGGCCATTCGGCCTCAGGCGGCACCGGCAGCCGGGCGGTGCTCGAAGTGCGCAGCCACGAAGTGCCGTTCATCCTCGACCACGGCCAGATCGTCGGCCGGCTGGTCTACGAACACATGCTGAAGCGGCCGCAGGCGCTTTACGGCACCGATCTCGGCTCGAATTACCAGGCGCAAGGCCTCAAGCTCTCCAAGCATTTCCGCCCCGCCGGCTGAACCTTCGATCACCGTCAGGCAAAATACTTGCCTGCGCTGCCTCACCATGCTTGGCTGCCTTTCGGTGGCCGGCAAGAGAACGGCGCGCAAGGGGAACCAAAATGCAGATTTCAAGATGGATCATATCGGCAGCGAGCGCTGCCATGCTGGTGATATCGGCCGGCTCGCTGGCTGAGGCGCAGGAGAAATTGAAGATCGGCACCGAGGGCGCCTATCCGCCCTTCAACACCATCACCGCGGACGGCAAGATCGAGGGCTTCGACATCGACATTGCCAATGCGCTGTGTGCGCAGATGAAGGTCGAGTGCGAGATCGTCACCCAGGACTGGGACGGCATCATCCCGGCGCTGCAGGCGAAAAAGTTCGACGCCATCATCGCCTCGATGAGCATCACCGAGGAGCGCAAGAAACAGGTCGCCTTCACCAACAAATACTACACGACGCCGCTGGCACTGGTGGCGCCGAAGGACAGCGACCTCACTTCCACCGAACCGGCAGCCCTTGCCGGCAAGACGGTGGGCGCGCAGGCCTCGACCACCCAGGCCGACTATGCGCAGGACGCCTATGGCAAGGCCGGCGCCGAGGCGAAACTCTACCCCACCCAGGAAGAGGCGATCACCGACCTGCAGAACGGCCGTCTCGATGCCGTCATCTCCGACAAGTTCGTGCTGATGGACTGGCTGAAGAAGGCGAGCGAAGGCTGCTGCAAGCTTGTCGGCGACGTCAAGGGCACCGAGACCCAAGCCGGCATCGCTGTCCGCCTGGAAGACACGGCGCTGCGCGACAAGCTGAATGCGGCGATAGACGCCATCGTCGCCGACGGCACTTACAAGAAGATCCAGGCCAAGTATTTCGATTTCGATATTTATTGACTTCCGGCCCGCCGGAGTCAGGGGGGCGCGAGGGAATCGATAGGCGCGGCCCGGCCGGCGTGCAAATTGACCCTCAAAACAACTTAGAGGGGGCTCGACCAGATTCTGCGCCCAAAACAAACAGGGCGGATGT